>JAISOU010000047.1 GCA_031275395.1 Helicobacteraceae bacterium
CGCTTTTGGCTCTCTACGCATTTTGCGTATCCTTTTGAACTTTGGATTTAGCAAGAACGCGCAAAGTTTAGCGCTTTTTAACTTTTTTAGCGCGCCGCAATTTTAATCATCGTCGTTTCTTAATTATTTCCGCGACAGAACGATAGGCGCGCACTCGCCTTTCTTTGCTCCTGCGTTCCTCCTTCGCGCCTCGCTACTTTCGCGAGGCATTGTTACGGAGCGGGCGCTTTGCGGGAATGGCTTGCGGTTGTAGGTTTATGCTTTGTCGTAAAACGGCAAATAACTGATAGCGATTCTTTTTAGAGGCAGTAGGCTAAGCGCAATAGAGATCGAAGCTCTAAAAGAGCGATTGCCAAACTATCGTTTTATCAATTAAAATTCAAGAGGCAGGGCGTTTGGAAAGTAAAGTTTGCGGTTCGGCGCGATATGTTTGAGCGCCAATTGCGAAAGAGCCTTACAAGAAAAAAGCGATCCCAATAAAAAAATATTTTCAGGCGTTTCTATATTAAGGGCGGCTAGAAAGCGATCGGCGTTTCTTGTCTTTATGAGCGAAGCGCCCGCGACGCTTTTAGATACGATTATATCGACAAGATCGCTTAAAAAATAGATCAGGCTTTCGCACATTCCATAGGCGATTAACTCGTCGGGAGTCCCAGCGAGTTTGTAACTAATGGCGCTACGAAAAAAAGGAAGCGGATCGATTGCGTTATTGTTTAGTTTATAGTCGATTATCGGACTTTTTGGCATAGCGCAAAAAGCGATATATTCAAGCGTTTTATTAAACGCGCTTTTTATATCGAGATCAAAACCTAAAATTAAGCCCGCGAGCGCCCACAGCGAAGCGACGTTTTTCGGCGCGTTTTCAAAGGTAGCGCTTTCGATCGCGCCGATTATATCGCCATATTTTTCGCGGTAATTTGAGATCAGCTTCGCGCCGCTTTCGCCGCTCTGTTCGATCGCGGCGAAAATATCCGCAATCGACGTAGGTAAATCTATTTTTAATAACTCTATCGCGCCCGTTTTAGGAGCGTTAAACATAAAGCGATCGTCGTTTTCGACGCTAAGAAAAAAGCCCAAATTGGCTTCGCCGCGCAGATCGCGCTCGTCGATCGCGGCGCCAAAGGCGCGAAAGTATGGCTCTTTAATAGTAAAAAACCGATCCAAAGACGGCGAAAAACCTAAGCCGCTAGCGATCAGATTTTGCGTTTCCAGCGCGACGACTTCAATATGATCGTAATCTTCTAAAACGATCGCTTTTACGCCTTTTTCGGCAAGTTTTAACGAAAGCAGATAGAGATAGAGATCGCCCGCGAGCGCTATACCAATCAAGCGCGGCAAAGCGGGATATTTGCTTTGAAAAATAAGATTGGTAGGAAGGCGTAAAATTGAACGTTCGATCGAGCCTAACGCGTTAATATCTTCCGTTTTTGCTATGGCGATTTCGGAGATATAGCCAATGTCGGTAGGCATAATTACGGCATTAGGATTATATGCGCGGTTTTCAAGCGCAAAAAGTCGATAGCTTCCGGATATTTCAATAGCGCCCCCCCCGCTAAGAGATTCTACGGCGCTATCGATCGGAGGCATATTTTCTAGCGCTTTTGCCGCGCCGATTTCAGGCTTAATCGTCCAATCGCCGCTTTTCTTTGCCGCTATTAAACTGCGCGGCGAAAAACCAAGAGGCGCAAAACAGGCTTTGATCGCGCTCGATTCTTCTATATTCCAATTTTCGGCTATACGCGCCGTAACGCCGCGCAAAAAGATCGACAGCGGCGCTTCTGCGGCAAGCCGATCGCTAAAGGTTTTTAGCGCTTCCTCTTCGCCGCGAACAAACAGCGTTATCTTTTTGTTTTGTTTTTTAATATAAAACTCTTGTTTAGCTTGCGAAGCGATTAAGTATAAGTAGTTTTCTAAAACCGCGTTTGGCGAAACGTAAATAAAATCGTAAGCTAAAATCATAACTCTTTTCCAAAGTTATCGGCGACTTGCTGAATCGTTATGTTCGGATCGATCGTTTCGACTAGAAAACCAAGCTCTTCTAAATGTTTAATCGCCGTTTTTTCCATAACGATCGCGCTATTTTGTATCGCCTCGCTCATCGTTAATGTCGTCCCCTCTACTATTTGCGGAACGACGCCGATAATTTTAGTCGTCGGGCGATCGCCTAAGAGATCCATCATAGAGAGCGTTTGGAGCATCTCGACTTCGTGCGCGCTTCCCTGCCAGCTTACGCCGTTTGGCATATCCTCGTAATCAAAAAAATAGACGTCGCCTACTTCGCCGTTATCCGCGCAAATACAGTCAAAAATGATTAGATAGTCGTAGGCGGCAATCAGCGGAGCTAATAACTGCGCCAAAGTGCCGCCGTCGGCTATATCGATCGTATGATCGGCGGAATTAAATCGATATTTTTGTTTAAGTAATCGGCTCAAATGCGCCCCGACTCCCTCGTCGGAGAACATTATATTGCCGATTCCTAAAAGCAGTATATTCAAGAACTATGTTTTTTCTTAAATTTAATACCGCTTAAAATAGAGTCCAGCGCGCCCTCTTTGCCTCTTATAGAGTTGAAAACCACCATATAGACGTGAACGGGTAAAAATATCAGAACAACCCACATTAAAATATGGTGAATGACTCTTACGTTCGCCAAACCTCCAAATAAAACCTCAAAAGATCGCATAGCCGCATATAACGCGCCGCCCAATCCTTCGTGATAGACGTGGACATATAGAATTAGCCCCGTCAAACATAACAGCAAAAACGCTACGTATAACGCGCTGTAAGTAACGAACTGAAGCGGATTATACGCGCCTCTTAAATGCGGGTGTTTGCCGATCAGCAGATAATACTTGATCTGCGCGATCCATATCTTTGGACTAAGCGCGTCTTTAAACGATTTGCGTTCCAACTTTTCCGCCTTGTCGCTAGATACGAAAAAGTAGTAAATCTTAAAGATCGTAAGCGCGATCAGCACAAATCCAAATATCTCGTGCCACATTCGCATTCTTGCGTTCAGAAACAGATTAGGTTCGCCCGACACGGCAGGCGCCGCGAAAACCAAAGCGATATAAAAGCCCGTGATCGTCAGCGCGACAATCGAAGCGGCGCGAATCCAATGCAACGCGCGGGTTACGCCGCTAAACTCGATCTCTACCTCTCTTATTTCGGCAATTTCTTTCGACATTCCCTCTCCTTTTATCAAGAAACGCTATCGATCGCAACCTTGTGCGATCCGAGTTCGTTACCACTCGTATCCATCACATGCACGGCGCAAGCGATACACGGATCGTAAGAGTGAATCTTGCGGATAATCTCTAACGGCTTACTTAGATCGGCGATCTTCAATCCTATTAAGCACTCTTCGTAAGAACCGCGTTGATTTTGCGCGTCTTTTGGCGAAGCGTTCCATGTGGAAGGTACGATCGCTTGATAGTTCTCGATCTTGCCGTTTTTAATTCTGATCCAATGGCTCAAAGTTCCGCGCGGTACATGTCCGATATATCGCCCTTTATACTCGCGATTGTTATCAATCGTGTATGTCGAGTAGGTGCTTTGATCCGTCTTTAGGTTTTCGATCAGATTGTTAAACGCGCTAAGAGCGTTATCGGCGATCACTTTCGCTTCGATCATACGAGTCGCGGTGCGCCCAAGCGTGGAAAGAACGGCTGTGATCGGAAGCCCCGTATCTTTCAAAAACTGATCGACGACTTTCACGACCGCCGCGTTGCCTTTGACGTAATTAACCGCGATATTCGCAAGCGGCCCGACCTGCATAGGTTTGCCGTCGTAACGCGGCGCTTTTATCCACGTATATTTGCCTTTTTCGTCGATCAAAGGCGCTTTTACGACTTTGCCCGTTCCGTCGATCGTATCGCCCTCTTTGAAGCCCGTATAGTTCGGATCGGTTTCTCCCTCGTAAGGGTGCAAAGCCGCGTCGTTTTTATACCACGATCGCGTCGCTCCTTCTTTGATCTTATCTTCATCGACTTCATAAACTTTGGTAATGTCGCCGTTAAGGATAATGCCGCTATCGAAGAGCCAATCGGTCGCGCTCGTTTGAAACTCTTTATACGTAAAGAGATTGGGCGTTCCCACGTCGCCGACGACGCTTGGCTCGCTCGCGTAGGCTTTGCCCGCCATAACGAGATCGGGATAGTAAGCGCGGTTGATAAAATCCGCTATCTCTTGAAACTTAACGAGATATTCGCCAAGCCTAGCCGGATCGAGCAAATCCATCACGCAGGTTACGCCGCCTACGGATAGGCTTTGCGGGTGCGGTTGCTTGGAGCCGAAGATCGCCATCATCTGCGCGACGGTTCTTTGGATTCTCAAACATTCGAGATAGTGCGAAACCGCGATCAGGTTCTGTTCGGGCGTAAGCCGATAGGTCGCATGCCCCCAATAGCCGTTTGCGAAGGGCCCTAAAGCGCCCTTTTTCACAAATCCGGCGACGCGCTCTTTTACGGCGGTTAATTGATCCGCGCCGCAAGCGTAAGGGATCGCGGTATATTTGAACGCCTCGTCCGCCGCTTTTCGCGGATCGGCGCTTAACGCAGCGACAATATCCACAAAATCAAGCGCGTGAAGCTGATAAAAATGCACGGGGTGATCGTGTAAAAAAAGCGCCGCGTTCATCAGCGTTCGCGTCAAAACGGCGTTTAGCGGCGGCGCGATCTTTAGCGCGTCCTCTACCGCCATAATTCCCGCCTTGTAGTGCGAAAAGGTGCAAACGCCGCAAATGCGTTGCGTGAAAAAGCCCGCGTCGCGGGGATCGCGCCCTTTTAATATCTTTTCGATACCGCGCCACAGCGTAGCCGTCGAATAGGCTTCCGTAACGACGTTATTGTCGTTTACCACCACTTCTACGCGCAGGTGTCCTTCGATTCTTGTGATTGGATCGACTACTATTCTTTTGCTCATTGCTTCTCCCTTTTACTCGGCTTTTTTGAACGCGCTGATAGCCGCGTGCGCCGCCATACCAATCGCTGTTACCGTTAAAATAGCGACGCCGATCTTATCCGCCGTCGCGTCCGCGTCGATCGAGCTAAACGGTTTGCTCGCTAAAGGCTCTTCAAACGGCCCCATTACGTCCCAAAAATCCGGTTCGGAACAGCCGATACAGCCATGCCCCGCTTGAACGGGCCAAGAGGTGTGCTGATTAAACCGCTCTCTGGAGCAGTTATTGAAGGTGTAAGGGCCTTTGCAACCGACTTTATAGAGGCAGTAGCCGTTTTTCGCGCCTTCGTCGCCGAACTGTTGCACAAACTCGCCCGCGTCGAAATGCCCGCGCCGCTCGCACAGATCGTGAATACGCAAACCGTAAGCCCATTTGGGGCGATTGTAGCTATCTAAAGCGGGAAGCGTCCCGAATAGAATAAAGTGAAGCACGTTGCCCACGATATTCTTTTCGCTAGGAGGACAGCCCGGTACGTTTATAACGGGTTTGCCCGTGATCTTATGAAGAGGTTTCGCGTTTGTAGGATTAGGACGCGCCGCTTGAACGCCGCCGAAGCTAGAACAGGTGCCGATCGCAAAGATCGCCATCGCGTTTGCCGCCGCCTCTCTCGCGTGTTCCGCGCCTTTTTTGCCGTGCGGGCCGACCGTGAGATAAAACTCGCTATTGCCTGCGGGAATACCGCCTTCGACCATTAAGATGTAACTATTTTTATACTTCTTGATCGCCTCTTCAAGATTGGCTTCCGCTTGCCAGCCGCTCGCCGCCATCACCGTTTCGTGATATTCCAACGAAATATAATCGAAGATCAGGCTGTCGATCGTCGGCGCGTCCGAACGTAGTAAGCTTTCGCTGCAACCCGTACATTCCGCCATATGTAGCCACACTACAGGAATGCGACCAGCCGCCAATTCAGCCGCTTGCGCGACCAACGGCGCAAAACTTAAAGGTAAGGAAAGAGCCGCCGTAGTCCCCGCAGCCCACTTCATAAAGTCGCGGCGCGAGATTCCATTCTTCTCCAAAACCGCTTCGATCGGCTCGCGATCGTCAATCCGCGCCTTGCTCGCCAGCGCGTCTAACCGCGCCGATAGCTTGTCGTATAACTCTTGATACTCCATTGCTCGCCTCCTATGTGGATACTCAATGTAATGCTATCGACTATTATCTTAAACTTAACTTATATCTAATACTTTTTTATTAAGAAAACTTACAGGTTAGCCAAAAATCCCCCTTTTTCCCCGTTGTTCGCGCGACAAAGCGGTAGTTTCTCGCAAAAAACTTTTCGCAAACGGGGATTGTAAGGGAAGCGTTTTTAGCGCCAAAATGTATATTTCGCTAAAATCCGCGACTTTCTTGCCAAAAATCTGCGATTTTTCGGCGGATCAATCGTTAATTAAAGAAATTGACAAAAGCGGCGCTTTTTGTCGAAAAGAGGGTTTATGCAGATTTCAGCGAATAGAATAGACGGCGCAAACGCGGTTATCGCCGCGTCGTTCGATCAGAACGCGATCGCCGAAGCGGAAAAAGAGGTCGCGGCAAAGATAGCCAAAGAAACGAATATCGCGGGCTTTCGCAAAGGCAAAGTTCCCGTTTCGGAGATCAGACGTCGATTCAAGGAACGTTTAGAAGCGGACGCAAAGAGCGCTCTAGCAAATCGGGCGTTCGAGGAGGGATTAAAAACGCTGGACAAACCCGAGTTGATCGGTATGCCCGTCGTAACCAAAAGCGCGCAAAAAGAGGGCGGTTTGGAGCTGGAGCTTAAACTCTCTTTGCGCCCCGCGATCGAGCTTGGCGATTACAACGCGCTTGTTCCATCGTTCGATCCGATCGTCGTTACGCAAAAGAGTTTAGACGAAACCTTGCAAAAAGCCGCCGATTCTACGGCGAAACCGGAGGCGATCGAACAAAAGCGCGCCTTAAAAGAGGGCGATTACGCGCAGTTTGATTTCAGCGGTTTTATCGACGGCAAACCGCTCGAAGGCGCTCAAGCTACGGATTACGAGTTAAAGATCGGATCTAAAAGCTTTATTCCCGGGTTTGAAGAAAAGATGATCGGATTAAAGACGGGCGAAACGCGCCAGATTGTCATAACCTTCCCAAGCGATTATCACGTTACGGGGATTGCGGGCAAAGAGGCGAAGTTCGACGTTTCGCTTAAAGCGATCAAGGTCAAAAAAAGCGTGGAGCTAAACGACGAAGTCGCTAAAAAGCTCTTGCAGGGCGTGGAAGGCGCGAATCTTGAAAAGTTAAAAGAGGCGGTTGAAAAGACGCTTTTCGACGAACAAAAATCAAAACTATACGGCGAAGAGCTTCGCCCAAAACTGCTTGAAGCGCTACTTAAAAAATACGAGTTCGATCTACCGGAGATTATTTTGGAGCAAGAGATTGATCATCTCGCCACGCAAAAGGCGAGAACGCTAGACGAAGAGGCGCTAAAAAAGCTCCAAAGCGACGAGGGCGCGTTAAAGGCGCTACGCGAAGAGTTTAGAACCGAAGCTAAAGAGCGCGTAAAAACGACGCTTTTGATCGACGCGATCGCAAAGGCGGAAAAGATAGCCGTTAGCGATCGGGAGGTCGCGCAGGCGATCTACTATCAGGCGTTGCAATCGGGACAGAATCCGCAAGAAACGATCGACTACTACCGCAAAAACAACTTAACGGCGGTCGTTAAAATGTCGCTTACGGAAGATCGCGCATTGACGGCGCTACTTGATCGAAAATCCGCCGCGCAAGAGGGCGCGCCAAAACCGACGAAGCCAAAAAAAGCGCAACCAAGCGAAAGCGAAAAAAAGACGAGCAAAAAGCCAAGCGGCGCTAAAAAAGAGGCAAGGGGAGAAGAGGCTTGAAAACCGCCGTAAGCGCGGCGATCGCGTTGTGTCTGGCGATAGGTTTTGCGTTTGGCGCGGACGATAAAGCCAAAGACGAATACGCAAACGGCGTAAGCGAGTTTCGCCAAAAACATAACGCGCAAAAGGCGATCGAATACTTCGATAGGGCGATTAAACTTGATCCGAAATATGCGCTCGCTTACCATAATCGCGCGCTTGCTTATTACGATCTGGGCGAATACGAAAGCGCCGCCAACGATTTTTCCAAAGCGATCGCGCTCGAAGCGAATAACGTAGCCGCGTACGCCAATCGCGCGCTTGTTTATCTCGACGTAGGCGAATATGAAAAAGCGCTTGCGGATTGCGACGAAGCCGTTAAGCTAAATCCAAATTACGCGGAAGGCTATAATAACCGCGCGGTAATTTACGCCGCCATGAAAGACTACAAAAGCGCGACGAAAGACGCAAAAAGGGCTTGCGAACTTGGGGTTTGCAGATTTTTTGATACATTGGAAGCGGGCGGCGAATTGGTTGATTGACGCGCGGATTTATCGCCGAAAGAAAAGTCAATCCTAAGGCGATAAAAGTTGGATAAGTCATAATGACGATTAAATAACTTAACAAAGGCTAACGATGAGTTACTATGTTCCATACGTGATAGAGCGAACGGGGCGCGGCGAGCGAAGCTACGACATTTATTCGCGTCTGTTAAAAGATCGGATTGTGATGCTTGGCGGCGAGATCGACGACGGCGTGGCAAGCTCGATCGTGGCGCAATTTCTGTTTTTGGAGGCCGAAGATCCCGAAAAGGATATTTACCTTTATATCAATTCGCCCGGCGGCGTGATCACTAGCGGTATGGCGATCTACGACACGATGCAGTATATCAAGCCCGACGTGGCGACGATCTGTATCGGTCAAGCCGCGTCGATGGGCGCGTTTTTGCTCTCCTGCGGCGCTAGGGGCAAAAGGCACGCGTTGCCAAACTCGCGCATTATGCTCCACCAGCCGCTCGGCGGGGCGCAAGGGCAAGCTACCGATATCGAGATACAGGCAAAAGAGATCATCAGGATTAAGGCGATCATCAACGAGATTTTGGCGCAAAATACGGGCAAACCGCTGAAGACGATCCAAAGCGACACCGATCGCGATTTCTTTATGAGCGCGAAAGAAGCGTTAAATTATGGCATAATAGACGCGGTTGTCGAGAAAAGTTTGAAGTAGGTTTTACGAGGAGAGTTCGGAAGTGTTGCTAAGAAAAGGGGTCAATATCGGCGCAAGCGACGAAGCGACGACTTCTCATACTAGTAATAGCGGTAGCGAATTGGAAGGTTTTGCGCGAGCCGTTTTAGACGAGCTTGCCAAAGACGCTTTGCCGCCGCTTCCCAATTATTACCAACTTTACTTCGATAAAATGCTCGACGATAAGCCGTACGAGTTTCGCAAAGCGACAAACGATATGATCGAGGGCGAAAGCGACGCGGAAGACGAAAAGCGAATGCATATGGAGCGGCAACTACAAGAGGGCTTTGGCATTTTCAAAGAGATTTTGCAAAACGTGGCGACTCTTTTTAAAAACGTCAGCGCGATGACGTTGATTGGCAAGCGAAGAATGCAGGAGGCGAAGGGAATCAACAATCCAAGCGCCGTGCAAAATCTGGCTTTGGCGCTTAACAACGACCTAGAAAAACTAACGAGCGTCTTAAACTCTCAAGCGATCGTTATCAAAAATCTTTACTCCAAAAGCGCGAAAATCATTCAGGACGTTAAGGGCGAAACCATCTACGATTCGCAATACGGCGTATTTAATAAACGCTATCTTATGGAACAGGTTCGCGCGGAGATTGCGCAGATCGGCAAGTTTAATCACCATAGCTCGCTCCTTTTGGCAAAACTTAGCTCTAAGATCAAAGAGCGTATTCAGAACGAAAAGCAATCGGGATTGATCAACCGCACAATATCCAAACTGTTTTTGAAAACCTCTAGGCGAAGCGACGTAGTGGCGCATTTTGGCGACGGTTGCTTTGGTATTCTGTTAAAACACACCGACGAGCAAAACGCCTCGCGCGCAGCTTTGCGCGTCGCGGAGATGACGAGCGGATCGCATTTTTTTATCGCCGATCACGAGATTAAACTCGAAATCTGCATAGGAATCGCCGCGTTAGAGGTTTTGCAAGAGGCGGAAACCGCGTTGGTTCGCGCGCTGGACGCTATGAACAAAGCCGATAGCGAAGGCAAAGTATTCGAGGTCGCGCCAAGCGCGCAAGGCGAGCAGGCCAGTGGCTAGAACGGTAATCTTATATCCCGATCGAAGGTTGCGGCAGGTAAGCGTAAAAGTCGAAAAGTTCGATAGTTGGTTAGATACGCTTTTAGACGATATGAATATCGCTATGCTAGAGCGCAACGGCGTAGGTTTAGCGGCTATACAAGTAGGCGAGCCAGTCCGCGCTTTTATAGTGAATACGCCAAACGAGGAGGGCGCGCAGCTTCCGGAAAACCTATTGGAAATTATCAATCCGAAAATCGTTAAAAGCGAAGGCGCAATCCTGTGGAACGAAGGTTGCCTAAGCATTCCCGAATACACGGAAGAGATCGAGCGTTTTGCAAGCGTAACGCTAGAATATCAGGATCGCAAGGGCGAATATTTTGGGATCGAAGCGGAAGGTTTATTCGCGATCGCTATTCAACACGAGATGGATCATCTCGACGGGAAATTATTTATCGATCGCCTACCTCTTTTGAAACGCAAAAAGTTTGAAAAAGAGCGCCGCAAAGCGATGAAAGAAAACGGCTAATATAAACCGTATTTTGCGTTATGCGGGAATGGCGGCGCGGCGCGAAAGTCTTTTTTTTGCGGCGATCAGGGTTAAAACGTTTAGAAACATTAGCGCTAAAATTGCGCGAGGGTTTGCGAACCGACATCTATTTGATCCGTAAGGGCTGAAATGGCGACTAAGACGCTGACATTGGCTTCGATATACGAGTTGCAGGGGCTAAAAAACGAGGCGATAGAGATCTACCGCGATATTCTCGCCGAGGATCCCGAGAATATCGAGGCGCGACTCGCGTTAATACGTTTAAGCGGCGTTCGACGTAAGTTTGAGGGCGTTAATCTTCAGATGAAAGAGTTTTTTATAAAAATGGACTCGCCGTTGGAGTTTGCCGAGTTCGAGCGGTGGCTGGCGTTTTAGAAAGGTTATTATGGACTTAAAAGAGATGGTTCTTTCCGCGCTGGCGGATATACAAGAGGAGAAAGAGGTCGCGGTTGTCGAGCAAACTCCGATCGAACCAGTCGCGCCGCGAGAGGAGCTAGCCGCGCCAAAAGAGCCGATCGCGGAGCCAAAGCCAACCGCGCGCAATGAAGCCAAAGAAACGGCTAAAGAGAGTAGCGACGACGAAGAGAGGTTTTTAGCCGCGCTAAAAGAGCGGCTTTTGACGCTTTTCGAGGGTTTTCAATCGCCAAATAACCGCGCCGTAGAGGCAAAGATCGATCTAACGTTGAACTTTTTAGAATATCTTTTGAGCGCGATCGGAGAGCGTTTGGACAAGCTAGAGAAAAAGTGATACTGCCCGAACGCTTTCGCGCCGATTTTGCCAAAATCCAAACGGCGTTGCGAGCGCATACGAATCGCGCCTATTTTGTGGGCGGCGCGGCGCGAGATTTTCTTTTGGGGCGCGAGATTACCGACGTCGATATTGAGATTTACGATATTTTGCCCGATCGTTTCGACTCTCTTATGAAAACGCTGGGCGCGATCGGCGTGGGAAAAAGCTATTTTGTTTATAAATTGGGCGCGTTCGATCTATCGCTTCCGCGTAGCGAGCGCAAAATCGGGCGGGGGCATAAAGCCTTTGAAGTCGCTTGGCAAAACGATCCAAAAGAGGCAAGCCGCCGCAGGGATTTTACGATCAACGCTCTTATGATCGATATATTTAACGGCGATCTATCGGATTTTCACAACGGCAGGCGCGATTTAGAGGCGAAGGTTTTGCGGCATATCGACGATCGCGCTTTTGCGGAAGATAGCTTGCGCGTTTTGCGAGCGGCGCGTTTTGCCGCGCAGCTTAACTTTAAAATAGCAAAGGAAACGATCGCGCTGTGCAACGCGATCGAGCTTAACGATCTAAGCGCCGATCGGATCAGGGGCGAGTTGCAAAAAATATCGAACGCGCCTTTTCGCGTCAAAGGGTGTTATTATCTGCTAAAACTTGGAGCGTCGAAGCGACTTTTTGGATACGACGACGCGACTTTGGAGCTTTTTCGTTGGGTCAAACGAGCGCCGTTATATTACGCGCTGGGCTGTTTTTGGCATAGCAAAAGAAAGGTTTTTTCTCTTTTTGGCGAGATCAAAAGAGCTAGTCGCCCTTCGCCGCCAAAGCGCGTTAGCGAGCGGTTTTTGTGCGCTTTGGCGTTAAAGTTTGCGCTTAAAGAGTGGGAGGGATCGGCTATTTTTCGTTTGGAGCGGCATAGGTTTTATAACGAAAAACTTGATTTTGGCATATACCCCGTCGATCTGATGAAAGAGGGCTTTTACGGCGCGCAATTAGGCGAAGAGCTAAAAACGCGAACGCTTAACGCCCTCAGAAAAATCCCGCGAACGAAAATCTAATTAAAACGCCGGCCTTTTTGATATAGGCAAGTTTAGACGCTTAAAAAATCTGTTATAAATGGCGATAAACAATTTGGAGACGGCTAAAATGGACAAAACGATATTCGACGAGATGTCTAAATGCGCAAAAATGGACGAAATCAATAAATTTGAGTATGCGCGGGCGTTAAGCGTTCGGTTGGGGAAAAGCGCGGGCGAACGGAAGCGATCGAAGAGATCGTAAGAAACTTTAAACACGCGGGCGACATCGTTCGATCTAATCGCCAAAGCGACGGGCTTATCTTTAGATAAGATCAAGGCGTTATAACGATAAACGCGCCGATCGCGCGTAAGCCGCAAGTTTTGTCGCTTGCGTCGTGCTATGCGTTTTGCCGCGCCGCTACGATCGGTACTAGCCGCTCGATCAGTTCTGGAAGCATTTTCTCTATAATCTTCTCTTCGGAGGATTTTAAAATGCTTTCTAGCTTTTTTGGATTGTCCATAGGTAGGTTATGGCGCGTTTTATTGGCGTCGATCTCTACGACGGGCAGTAGATCGCGACTGACAAAAGGCGCGTTCGCGTAATCAAAAGAGCCGTCGCTAACGTCGTAAAAAAGAGTGATTGGCGTTTGTAAGCGAGCGGAAGCCATCAGAGCTTCCGTAAATCTTTTACGAAAAAGCGCTCTGTCGATCGAAAGTCTAAAGCCGTGCATTGCCCTACCTTGTTTGACGTTTGTGGTAAATCGACTAAAACATAAGTTTTTCGACGCTTTTTACGGATTTTAATTGACATTTAATCTTTTTGCGGGTATTATTTCGCCCTTCAAACGTTCCGGATTAGCTCAGCGGTAGAGTAGGCGACTGTTAATCGCTTGGTCGCTGGTTCGAATCCAGCATCCGGAGCCACTTTTGACCTTTAAGCGGTTAATTTGCCCGCGTATTTTTCTAGCGTCAGTTTTTCTAAAGAGTACAGCTCGTAGCGGATCGATTTAAAAATCTCGGATTCTTGCGGATCGTCGATCTTTAACGCCTCCTCCAAAACCCGCGCCGATTCTTGAGCGCGTTTGAAATTGGCGATAAAGACCGATTTTGCGCCGTTTCGCGCGTTTTCTTGGGGTAGGGTAGGGCGTAAAACGTCCGCGTCGCTATCGCGGCTATTGAGGCATTCGTCGTATAGAGCGCTTCGCGCCTTATGCCTAAGCGTTTTTAACGATTTGGCGATCGCCGCGTCGTCAAAAACGTAACGACAGAGATCCTCTACGACCCTAATCGCCTCTCTTAGTCGATTTAGATTAGCGTCGATTACTCTTAGCCAGCCTTCGTTAAACGTTTTCATTTTCTTTGCTTTATTTAAGGTAGATTACGTTATTGTTTCAGCCATTTGACCCTAAACAAATAAGGCTATGATTGAATGCTTGATTTTATCAGAATAGAGGTATTCGCAAACGGCGACAACGCGCCAAGCCATGAGTTTTTAGGGTCGGCTTTGCGCGGGGCGTTTGGCGCGGCGTTAAAACGAACGTCGTGCGTTAATCCAAAATATCGTTGCGGCGAACCCGACGACGATCGGCAATTAGATTCGACTTGTCAGGCCGCCGACAACTGCCTCTACGACGAGTTTTTTATACGGAAAAACGACTATCACCCTTATCGCTTTTCAAAGCCAATCGGCGAAAAGAATTACAATTTCGCCTTCTATCTATTTGGCGGCGTCTGTAAAAAACTTCCCTACATATTGAACGCTCTGTATGAAATGGTTTGCTCTTACGGCTTAGGACGCGATCGTCAAAAGTTGGAGATAGAGAAAATTGTTTGTAACGATCGGGTAGTTTATGAAAATGGGGCGTTTAATCTTGAGGGCGTAAAGACCAAACGTTTTGAAGCTCCAGATCTGGCGAACAGGATAACGCTTCGCTTCGTTACGCCGCTAAGAATGAAATCGGATAATAAGTTTCTAACCTCTAAACCGCAGTTAAGGCAGATACTGTTTTCGATCTTGGATCGCTTAAATCATTTCAATGGTATGCCTACTACCAAACTACCCTTTGAACCGCAATACAAAGAGGGTAAAAGCAACGTAACCTTCAAAGATTTAACGCGCTTTTCAAGCAGACAAAATACAAAAATGCGACTTGGCGGCATAACGGGATACGTCGAATACGACGAAATCGATCCAAAAAGCTATACGATCCTAAAACTCGGCGAAATCGCCGGCGTCGGCAAGCAAACCGTTTTTGGTTTGGGAGAGATAAAAATAGAGGATAATTGACGGAAAATGACGCCAAGAAACTATAACATTACAAAGCGAAAGGGCAAAAGATGACGGAGAAAATCAATCAAATCGCGTTAGAAGCGTTAAAGAAGCCATTTTTAGAGGCGCGAGAAAAGGGCGGCGCAAAGGCGCTGAAACATCTTTTTGCGAACGGTCAATACTTTCAGCTTAAAGCGCTTAGCGTTGAAACAATCTTTCCTATCAGCGGGACGCAAGGCGATTTTAAGGATAGTTTTAGGGCGTTAGACGAGGTAGACAAATACGACCTTTTTGCCGCCGATTATCTGTTACGCAAACACTTGTCGTTTATTGGTCGCAATGACGTATCGCTGTATGAGTCGTGCAAACAAGAAGCGATCTTAGAAAGCGCTAGATACGCTCTTTCGCAAGATAAAAACGCGAAAGATCTTTTAATGATTAGCGGCGACTTCTTTGGTATTCAGCGCTTTATCTTTGAGGCCACTCCCGCCGATAAGGCGGCAAAGATCTTGCGCGCGAAATCGGCGTACGTTCAGTTATTAACGCGGGTCGTCGCGTTTTATATCGTCGATCGTCTTGGTTTAAGCTATTTAAGTATTATCTCTACTAGCGCCGGTAAGTTTGAGATACTTGGTATTGACGCGCCAGAAGCGAGAAAACGTATAGAGGAGATTCAGAGAGAGTTAAATATCTTTTTCACAGAAAAATACTTTGGCGAAACAGGTATTGGCGTTAGCGTTACCGAATGCTCATTCGATGATTTACAAAAGGAAAAATATCGCAACGAGCTACGCAAGCGAATCGACAAAAACGTTGAGGCGACAAAGCTAAACAAGTTTGATCTGCTCGCGACCGATCCGATTTTAAATTACGATGAAGATATAGATAACGAAACGTTATGCCACTATTGCAACAAACGCAAAGTTAAAAGCGGCGAATCGTGCGAGATTTGCGATCAATTTATAACAATCGGCGAACGTTTAGTCGAAGAGGGCTTTTTGGCAATATCAAAGGGCGGCGGCGATTTTCTTATTTTTGGCGATTATTATATTTCTTTTACAAAAAATTTTGATAGCGCTATCGCAATATACGATACAAATAAAGGCGATTTTAGAGGTTACGCCAAATGGGAGATTTCCAGTTACGTTAAACATGAGCGCCATAGCGTTACAAGTTTTGAGGAATTGGCGAACGCAAGTTGCAATGGCGACGAAGAACAAGGAATCAAAGCGCTAATAAGTTTAAAAGGCGACGTTGACGGAATGGGCAATTTCATCAAAAACTCCGACGTTACGACGGATTTTGTAAGTTTTAATTTTTTCAGTCGAATAGTAGATTACTTTTTTAGCGTATATGCGCCGTATTTAATGCGAGAAAAATATAAGAACCTTTATACGGTTTTTGCGGGCGGCGATGATCTATTTGTTTTGGGCGCATGGGACGAGGTATTAGGTTTTGCCAAAGAGTTACGGGAGGATTTTAGGCGTTTTTCGGGTAACGGCGCCTTATCTTTTTCGGTAGGAATGACGCTAACTAAACCCAATAAACCGGTTAATTTTATAGCGCGCGTCGCAGAAGAGCAACTAGAGCGTTCAAAAGCGATCGACAAGGAAAAAGACGCGATCTCAATGTTTGGCGAATGCGTCAAGTGGGAAAGCTATATAAAGGTTTTAACCGAGCTTTTGCCCGCTTTGCAAGAGCTTGAAACAAAAAAGAGCGATCTAACAAGCTCCGCATTTTTATATCGTTTGTTGGAGCTTATCGATATGAGCAAAAACGCAAAGGATATAAATAGCGATAAGTTTGATATAAAAAACTTGCTCTGGAAGTCAAAATTGCGCTATACTTTTGCTAGAAATTTTGATCGAATAGACGACGACGACAAGGCTAATCAGTCGCTTGCTAATAGGTTTTTAGGCGTATTAGATAAAGCGATTGACAACAATCCAAGCGAAACCAAAATGGTTTTGTGCGAATATATCTACAAAAGGAGAAAACAATGAACCCGCACAACTACGGCAGCAAAGGTTCTGCGCGGCAAAACGAGCCTAAGCTGAATATCCCAAACGACGCGCCAATCGATCTCAAAGAGATCAAAGCCGATCTGTTTGATACGGTAGCCAAAAAATGGGCAAAGGCGATAGTCGGCACAAATACGATAGGCGGCACAAAGCCTACGCAAGCGCGAAACTTCTACGATTATGTTTTGGATTTACAAAGCAAAGTCGAAGATAAAAAAGAGGAGTTTGCAAACATTTTGCCCTTCGTTAAAATGCTTAACTCCAAAGTGCATTACGCAAAAGAGCGCAAACATGCGTCGGGCGAGTTTGCGGAAATGATCAAACGGTGCGTTAATCAGGTTGAAGATGAAAAAACGCTTAAAACCTTTAAGCTGTTTTTTGAAGCCGTGATCGGTTTTAGTAAAAAGTAGAGGAGGAAAACAATGGAAATTGTAAGCATAAAAGGGCAGATCAAAATTCTAACGGGACTGCATATCGGCGGCGGCGACGAAGTAATGAAGATCGGCGGGATCGACAATCCCGTTATCAAAACGACTAAAGGCGATCCGTACATACCGGGTAGTAGCATAAAAGGTAAAATGCGCTCTTTGTTGGAGTGGAATTATCGTTTAGTCGGGCTTGGCGACGGCAAACCGTTTGGTTCCAATACATTAGGCAAGGTATTAGACCCAAGCGATCGCGAAGCTGCAAAAACGCTTATAAAACTTTTTGGCGATAGTAACTCAAAAGCCAAAGACGCGGAAAAAGCGGAGTTTGGAATTACGCGCGTTAGCGTTGGCGACTGCCACTTAAGTAGCGGACAAGGCGCCTTAAAACTAACTGAGGCGAAATATGAAAATGTTATCGATCGCAAAAGCGGTACAGCGCAACATCCGCGCCAAAGCGAGCGCGTGCCTGCCGGCGTAAAATTTGACTTCGATATTCGCGTCAAAATCTTTGAAGGCGACGACAAGGACGCGTTAGTTAGTATGGTCAGAAAAGGCATTGAACTAATCGGGAGCGACTTTTTAGGCGGTAGCGGTAGTCGCGGATACGGACGAGTTAAGTTTGAAGAGGATCCAAATGAAACTGTTCAAAACAACGATTGAACCGATTTCAAATTTTGCCACCAGCTTGCGCGGCGACACGCTCTTTGGGCAACTTTGCTGGATGATTCGTTTTTGCTTTGGCGCCGATCGTTTGACGGAGTTATTAGCAAGTTACGACGAGTCGCCGTTTTTGATTGTCAGCGACGCCTTCGCCCAAGGCTATTTGCCCAAGCCAAAATTGCCGTTTTCGTACTTTGCCGACGATAATAGCGATAAAAAGAGCGAACGTAAAAAAACGTGGATCAAACCAGACGATCTGCAAACATTAAAAAACGCTTGCACAGATGAGGAAACAAACGCCTGCAAAGAAAAGGACAAAGCAATTAGTATCGTTCGTAATTCGGTTAACTACGCTACCTTTACTACCGACGATTCAGGTTTTGCGCCATACGGATCGCAAGAGTTTTTCTTGGGCAAAAAGGATATTTATTGCCTGATCGACGAAGAGCGTTTTTCTTTAGACGAATTAACCGCCGTTTTTAAAAAGTTACAAAACTACGGTTATGGCAAAGATAGTAGTATTGGTAAAGGACGTTTTACCTTTTTACCTTTTGAGTCGGTCGCAAATATGTCGTTAAAATCCAACAGCGTAATGGCGCTTAGTCCCTTTTCGCCACAGGGTTTAGTATGCAAAAAGATATACTATGACGCATTTACGCGATTTGGCAAAAAGGGCGCTTTTCGTTCAAACGAAAACCCATTTAAGAAGCCTTTATTGCTTGCCGATACCGCGTCGGTTATTGCATTTGATTGTCCCTACGAAAAACCGTATGTAGGAAAGGCGATTCGCGAGTATTCTACGCATAGCGATATTGTACATCAAGGCTATGCGATCACAGTAGCGATTAAGGAGATCTAATGAAAACCCATCATCTTAAATTAACGGCTTTAAGTCCAATTCACATAGGGACGGGCAAGGACTACGAGCTTACAAACTATGTTATGCTTGCTGAAAAAGATCGTAGCGGAAACGCAATTAAAAAACTCTTTGAGTTTGACGAAATCTCATTTTACAAAGAGCTAAATGAAAACGATAAAAAAGAGTTTATGAAATTCGCAAGCGATTCTTCCCCATACGCTATCTTTAAATTATACCGTTTTATACATGATCGCGCGCAGATCGCCAGAGGAATTTCGTTTAATAGCGTTAGGGTTGCAGATAAGGTCTATAATAAATATAAAGAAGGTATTGGGCAAGTTGTGCAAAAAGAAAGCGGAAATAAATCGGTGTTTAATAAATTCGCGATCGGGAGAACTTATCGAACGCCTAATAATCATCAAGCCGTATTGCCTGGGAGTTCGATTAAAGGTAGCATTTCAACCGCCTATCAAGAGGCGCTATATAAAGAGCGTCGTGATTACAACGACGTAAAAAAAAGAATGCTAGAGCTGGACAATAGCAATTTATTCAAAAATTTTCTCATATCCGACGCTTTACCTATAAAATATGGCGATGTTGTCAATTACGCCGTCAACAAAAAGCGCAACAAAGAAACAAGAAGAGAGCCGATGGAAACGATTTTGGAATTTATAGCGCCAGATAGCGAATTCAAAACAACCGTCGTTTGCAAAGAGCAGCTTGATTTTGGCGCTATATCAAAGAGTTGTAACGATCACTATATGCCGATATTTCAAAGTCAATTTGATACCGAAAGCGACGAATTCACAAAACAGGCTCTTAGCGACAGCTTCATAAAGGACTACGAAAACTGGAAACCCAAACAAAATCAATTTCTTATCCGCGTCGGCAAACATAGCGGCGCAAGAGCGGTTACGGTTGATGGAGTAAGGGAAATTAAGATAAGGACGGGAAGTGGCAGAGAAAAAACAGAAGATCAAGAGACGACTATATGGCTTACATATAATCGCCCCTTTGGTTGGCTTTTATGCGAGGTAATAGAGTAAAATATGAAAATCATCACCATAACTGGTATAGGACGTAAGACGCAAGAGGGTCAGAGAGCATACTACAGATATGATAAAAATCTTGAAAGTTTTTTTTCCTTAAAAAAGCATAATTATACAAATATGTTGCCCTTATTGATAGATAATTTTGGCGACAATGTTATTCCTATTTTTACGCAAAGCGCAAAAGAATCCCAGATACTTGTTTTGCAAGACGAGTTTCCACAAAAAGACTTTGATATATTTAAAGACGAGTATCTTATTGACGACGATAAAGATTTTTATTCTATCTTATCGCTGATAAACAACCTTATGTCAGAGAGCGACAAATACATTATAGATCTTACGCACGGCTTTAGGCATATCCCTATTCTTGCCGTTATCTCTATCATAACTCACACGTTAAACGACGCGTCAAATATCGAGCATATTTTATTTGCCAAGGAGATAGAGACCCAAAAAGAATATGAGATTATTGATTTGAAAGAGTATTTAGAGCTTGCCAATATATCCTATGCGCTTGAAGCGTTTGTGGATAACTATACGGCTCCGCATAGATTTTTCTTTACGGACGAGGCGCTTGACGATTTAAATTCTGATTTAAAAATTTTATCGAATTGTATACTCTCTAATTCTCTACAACGGCTTATTGAATCCCCTATTCTTGAAGATATTATTAGTAAAATAAGCGCCGTTATGAAGGATAAAAAAGCGGCGACATTTAAAGTTAGTTTGATTAAAATTAAAAAACATATAGAGGAATTGCAACAGTTAAAAAGCGAAACGCGGGTATCGAATAGACTATACGAATTTGCTAAACTATTGAGCAAACGGGGTTATCTTTTAAATGCGATTACGCTTCTATTTGAAGCGACAGGTTACTATTGTTTAGAAAGCCTGAAAAGTATTGATAGAACAACATCTGATTATATAGATTTATATGAAAAGGCGCTCGCAAGTAGAGGAAAATCGCCAATTTATGCTATGACTACTTGGGCGCGCGCCATTGTAAAAAACTACAAAAGCTCCGAAGACTTTTATAGTCCAGATACATCAAAATGGAAATGGCGAGAAAAATACGAAACAATATCAGAAGACGCCAAAAAGATAAACAAGGGCATTAGCGATTATCTTATTTCTATAAAGGATATTCGATGCTTCACGAGATTTATTGGCGATGTAGAACATTTTAGAAATAATTTAGCGCATGGCAATAGTAGCGATCCAATAAAGGACGCAAAAGATCGTCTTAAAGGTTTTATTGAAACGTATATGAAATACTGTATAAATGAAAATATATTGGGAATTAAACAGTGAGAAACTACATATCTTAATGAATCATAATATATTAGAAAGTCAGATAAAAGAGGCAAGACGAGCCATATGAGAATACAAGGTTTGCACAAAATAAAGAAGGAGACAAAATGGCAAAGATATTGATAACATCCGTCGGTACCGGAGAGATAAAAAAAGATAGCGACGGCGAATACAAGAAAACGGTCTATCGAATAGACGGAGAGGAGCATGAAGGGACGTATATTGCGGATATTCTGATAAAACTTAAGCAGATCGATAACGTTATTTTCATAGGAACCAACAAGTCGGCGTGGGACAACTTATATCTCATTTTTGCCGAAGACGACGTTGAAGATGAAATTTACGATAAAACGCATATGCAAAAATTGTCGACGGCGGGCGTGGAAATAGATATGCTTCAACATTACCTACGAAACGTCATTAGCAAAAATCGTAACGCCGACTCGCATTATTTTATATTGGATTATGAAAACAAAGATACGCATAACGAGACTTGGAATAATCTCCAAAAATTATTTGAAATCAGAAACTTAATAAAAGATGGGGACGAAGTATATCTTGATATTACGCACGGCTTTAGGTATATGCCAATACTCAATATTTTTTTATTGCAGTTTTTATCCATCTATAATAATTATAACTTTTTGATAAAAGGCGTGTATTATGGTATGCTTTCAGACGAGATTTCTGAAGTTATCGACTTCAAGATTTTTTTTGATCTTCTTAAATGGGCAAACGCTATTAATATATTCAAAAGGCATCTTAACGCGGATAGTTTGATAGGAATTATGAGCGAAAATGGCGTTGATAGTGAAATAGTTAAAGTATTTACGCAGATTAACAATAATTTGCATATCGCCAATTTAGCGTCATTGTGGCAATTTTTCAAAAACGCTAAATCAAAAATAGAGAAAATTAAAGCCGCCGATAACAGACTTTTATCGCTTTTATCTGACGACGTGATTGGGCTTGTAGGTAGATTAAATAAAACCGAACTATCTTCTTTTCAATATGAAATATCAAAATGGTTTTGCGAAAATAATCAATATGCGTTAAGCTATTTAGCTTTACACGAAGCGATCGTCACTAAAGCTTGCGAGCTCAAATATCCAGATGAATCTAGCGAGGACGAGGAATTAAGAAGAAAGGTTAAAATGGAAAATATAGATTATCCATACGATAAATTATTTTTAGAAAAGAGATTAAGCAAGCGCCCTAATTTAGACAGCATTACTAGTATAAGAAATAGCATTGCGCATCAGTTAAACGATCGAAAAGATAAGGTAAATCAGGATATCGAACGTTTAAAGCATTTTATTAGAGAATTTCAACCGTATTTTGAAGTAGCGTTATAAGGTCAATAATGAAAAAAATATTTGTTTTAATGAATCATAATATATTAGAAAGTCAGATAAATGAAGCCAAAGAGGTTTTGGGAGCGGGCGATATTGTTGTTTTAAGCGATAGCGCTTGGTCAAGGATCGACCCATATAAAAAAGCGATTGCGGACGATCTTTTACCATATAAAGAACGCCTAAAAAGCGAAGCTCAAAAAGGGGATTATCTTTTAGTTCAAGGCGATTTTGGCGCGACATATAATATGGCGCGTTATGCGCTTAAGAACGGAGTGATCGCCATATACGCCACCACCGAGAGAAACTCCGTTGAAAAGATTATTGACGGGAGAGTCGTAACTACAAGAGAGTTTGTCCACGTTAGATTTAGAGAATATAAGGAGTAACTATGGACGGCGTTAAAACCAATAAGATATTTCTACTTTTAGAGAAACTTTATAAGGGCGAGGAGATATATCCGCAAAATGAAGAACTGCAAGAGGAATTAAACGTTAGTTGGCGTACGCTTGAAAGATATATTAAAACTATTATGGATATTTTTTCAGATGCGATCGTTTGCGAAAAAAAACTAATCGACGGTAGGCAAAAAAGGTTAACGACCTATCGTTTCACAAGAAAAAATAGCGATACGGCTAAGATATTAAAGTATTTAATCGAAAACGACAACAATAATATCGGTTGGGTTTTACCTCTGATATACAAAAATGATATGAATGCAATAAGAGAACTCGCCCCTAAAGTAAAACAAGCCGTATCAAATAGTATTGCTAGAGATAGAGAGGTATTTTTAATAAAAACAAATCCTTTTGAAGACGCGCGGTATCAATTTTTTCCTAGTTTACATACGGCCGTAAAACTACGCGAGTACAGAACGATTGTTTATGAATACGATAAAATTGAAATCTTAAAAGACGTTAAATGCCTGAAGCTAGTTTTTATCGATCATAATTGGTATCTTGCTTGCGAAACAAGCGAGGAGCTTTTAAGACTTTTGCGACTCTCTTTTATAAAAGAGGTTATTTACCCAGAATCAAAATTTGGCTACCAAGCGCGTATTCTTCAAAAATATCAATCCTATTTTGTCGATATGCAAAACGCTATGACTCTCTATGGCGTTTCGCCGCAAAAAGCCATTTTAAGAGCCAATAAAAACGTTTGTCAATACTTTAAAGACGGTATGAAGCCGTTTTTCCAATCGCAACAATTTATAGAAGAAAACGACGACGGCAGTATCGTTTTTAGCGTTCATTTTACGCAGCCGCTAGAGATATTGCCATTTGTAAAACGGTGGCTTCCAAATATAGAGATTTTGGAGACAAAAGAGTTAAAATCCGCGTTTGAGGGCGACCTGCAAAAAGCCCTTTCGCTAATTTAGCCTTATTTTTGCCAATTTCTGACAATAATTTTTTGTAATATAGCCTCTAGTTTTACGAGGAGGCGCGTTTATGCTATTTATTATGATCGGTATTGTTACCGCGTTTAACTTTATCGTTTTGCTTATAAAATATAAGCTCGGGCGTTACGTCGATCTGTTTATAGACGTAATCTGCTTGGTAATATTGACAAATATCTTCTCGTCGTCGGGGCAGGGCGGGATCATTATCGCCATGATCGCCAGTTTAACGATCAGCCTTTATCTGTTATTTAACCCGCCGACCCTTGCGGGACTTTTGAGGCGCTAAGAGTATGCGAAAACCATATCTCGTATGTTACGACATAAGCGATTGTAAGCGGCGGCGGAAACTCGCTCGCTATCTTTATGCGCGATCTACGGGCGGTCAGAAAAGCGCGTTAAACGTACATATACATGAGGAGGAAACGCACATTTTTGTTAATAATGTATTAACGCTTACAAAACCTTCCGATTTGGTCAATATAGTCGCTATTCGCGGCAAAGTCGCCTATTTTGGCAAAAACGACGATCTAAAATACTTTCAAGGAGCGATAGTTTTATGAATATTATCTATGTCGATAAACCTGAAGCGACCATTGATATATGTAACGGGACGCTTAAAATAGACGATCGTAAAATCCCATTGCTTCTTATTGATACCGTCGTATTTAATACGAATGCTAACCTAGCTATAAAAACTATATTAAAATTGACAAACGAGGGCATATCAATAGCGTTATGCCGCTCGGAACAATACGCGATTATTCACGGCGCGAAAGCTAAAAATAGCGAGCTTAAAGCCGCGCAGTACGAAGCGTTAAACAACGCGCTATTTATCGCAAAATATCTTGTAACTGAAAAAATTATTCGTCATAGTAATTCGCTAAGGCGGTACGCGATTGATCTAAAAGCGCAAAGGGCGATCAAAGACGCCGATTTAGCGGAGTCGATCGAGGCGCTTCGCGGCATAGAGGGGGCTTTTGCGCGTCAATATTTTTGCGAGTATTTTACGTTGATAGATCGCGGTTTGCATAACGGCGCGCGAGTAAAGCGCCCTCCTACCGATCCCGCAAACGCGACGCTTTCTTATCTTTATTCGCTATTTTACAATCTGCTTTCTATCCGTTTATTAACTAACGGATTTGAGTTAGGAATAGCCTATTTGCACGCGCCGTTTAGAGCGCATAACGCGCTTGCTTCCGATTTAATGGAGCTATTTCGCCATACGATCAATGAAAAGGTCGTAGCGCTATTTGCCGATAAAATATTAAATAAGGAGGATTTTGCTAAAAAAGAGGGCGTTTATCTACGCTCCGACGCTAGAAAAAGATTATATCCGATTATCAAAGATTTTTGGCTTACGTTAGAAAGCCAGATCGCGATCGAAATCGCCCGTTTAAGAAAAATAATATGCGATACGAACAGGGAACGTTCTTTCTAAGAACCCCGTCAAAAAATCGTTTTATCGTTTGCTACGATATAACCGACGAGAAGCGATTAAATAAAGTGGCAAATAAGGTAGAAAAAGTATGTTTACGTATTCAACGATCGGTATATTATGTAGAGTGGTCGGATCTGGAGAGTTTGCGGGAGGTTCTACAATCGGCGCTTGATCAGATCGATCCGATAAAAGACGATTTTAGAATCTATGAAATCTACGGTAAAACATACGCGCTACACGCTGCGATAGATATCGATAATCCTTGCATTTTGTCCTGATCGCTTAAATAGAGATTAAATAGTCTGCAAACGTCGCTATTCCCGCGAAGCGCTCGCCTTAAATCGGGGGTTTTGCCAATAACGTTTGCCGCTTTCAGCGCGACGGCGCTACGATTGCGCATAGATTTAATCATAAGTAGTTGCAATACGAGCGTTTGGGCGGGCTTTAGATTTGGGCGTGGGAGGAAAAGATGGATATTAAAGAGGAATATGAAAAGCGGATGCTAGAGGCGTTTTTGCGCAAAAAAGAGAAAGTCGCATTTTATAGCGATCTTTACGAACGCGCAACGAGAAGCGGCGAGCCTCGTATGTGCTGGAAATGGTCGTGGTGGGCGTTTTTTGGCGGACTTTGGTATCCGCTTTATCGTAAAACCTACTTGGCGGCGCTGGCTATTTTTGCCATAAACAACGCTTTTTGGATGTTTTTGCAGCTTGCATTTGTATATTACGCACATGCAAATATCTCTAACTTCGAGCAGCCGACCGCTTTTACGATCATTTTGCTGGGTTTCTCGGGCGCTCAGATTTTTATCGGCGGTTATACGCCCTATTTTGTGATCAAACGCTATATCGATCTTAAAACGTTGATCGAGAAAAAATATGAAAGCCAAAGCGATCGCGTAGCGACTATGGCGCAACACGGAGGTTATCATCAATGGGTAGTCTGGATTATCGCCGTTGTTTTTGCGATTATTAACCTCTTGCTGTTAATCATTCTCTTTGCGGCTATTAACGATTCGAACGTTTTTTTAGAGGCGCTCAAAGAGGTTAGTCGTCAAAGAGGCTATTATTAACGGCGCGATTTATTTACGATCAGGAGGTTAGCTTGCACCATTCGCACGATGTAATGAGCGTCGATTTTTCGCTCTGGCATATTATTCTTTTTGGATTTACAATGTCGTTCGGACACTGTATTGGTATGTGTTCTGGGATTGTCGTCGCCTATTCTAGCGCTAAACTACAGGGCGCGAGTAGGTTTCGGCAGATAAGCGCTCATATATTATACGCGCTTGGCCGAATATCCTCTTACGCGATATTGGGTTTAATCGCGGGATCGATAGGTTACGCGTTAACGCCTACGGATAACGCAAAGGGGATATTTTTTGCCTTTTTAGGCGCAATTTTAATCGCGATTGGCGTATCGATTTTTTTCGCGCCGCGTTTTCTTGCGATTATTGAAAGCTCCGCCCTTGTGCGATCTGCGTGGTATAAACGTTTTTTTGCCGCTATGATCGCCTCGAAAAATATGGCTAGTTTTTACGCGATTGGTATATTAAACGGTCTGATTCCCTGCGGTATGGTTTATGCGGCGATCGCTATGGCTCTTAACGCTCCAAACGCGGTTAGCGCGGCTGGCGCTATGGCGCTTTTTGGCGTCGCTACCGTTCCGTCGCTGTTTGCGATCGGGTTGTTTGCCGGAACCTTATTAAACTTTAGATTTCGCGGAATTATTACAAAAATATCGGCGATCTTTGTCTGTATTATGGGCGCTATGACGCTCTATCGCGCCGCTTCTATATTAGCCTCGTAAGGATACCTATGCGTTTAACTCATTTAGACGATAAAAATCGCCCGCAAATGGTAGACGCTTCGCGTAAAACTCCTACCGAACGCCGCGCTACGGCAAGCGGCAGAATTACTATGAGCCGCGAAGCCTTCGATACGATTATAAACGAGCGGGCGCAAAAGGGAAACGTTTTACAAACCGCTATTATCGCGGCGATCTGCGGCGCTAAAAAAACAAGCGAATTGATCCCGATGTGTCATACGCTTATACTCGATCATATTAGCTGCGATATTAAAGAGGAAGAGAAAAGCTGTAGTTTTCGGCTTTTTACAAACGTAAAATTAAGCGCGAATACGGGCGCGGAGATGGAAGCGCTAACGGGCGTTTCGATCGGACTTTTAACAATCTACGATATGATTAAGGCGATCGATAAAACGATGGTTATTAGCGATATTCGTTTAGAGAGTAAAGAGGGCGGTAAAAGTGGATATTACGAGCGCAAAACCTAAGATCGACTATCCGTGCGAATGGAGCTATACGCTTATTGGACGCGAAGCCGACGCGATTGCGAAAAGCGTGAAAACCGCGCTTGGCGCTAAACCGTATAAACTAGAACAAGCGCGTCAAAGCGCTAAAGGCTCTTTTATTAGTATGCGTTTAGAGTTAATAGTCGATTGCGAAGAGGAGCGTTTAGAGTTTTTTAACGCGCTTAAACAAGAAAAATCTATTATTTATATCCTATAGCGGTTGGTCGTTTATAGATCTGCGGTTTAAGCGTAGCGCGTATCCGCGCGGCGATCGCTTTGCTTCGCGGTTATGTTCGGCGTTCAACTAGCTATCAACCTTGATTTGCTAAGCTAACGTTAAACTAAAATTAGCGTTTGCGGGGCAGGGGAGGGAGATGAAAAAGTTTAATGGCGTTTTGCGTCGTTTTTTCGATAACGGTTTCTATCGATTCGCTTTTGATTTCGGCTAATTTTGCGGCGACAAGCGGCAGATAGGCGCTTTCGTTGCGTTTTCCTCTGTGCGGCGTAGGCGCTAAAAAGGGCGCGTCGGTTTCTAAAACGATATTTTCTAGCGGCAGATCGGCTACGCAATCGCGCAAGTTTTGAGCGTTTGCAAAGGTGAGCGCGCCGCCGATTCCAAAATAATACCCGCGTTTTGCAAGCGGCGTAAGAAGTCGCTCGCCGCTAAAGCAGTGCAAAACGCCGATCGTCCTTGTCGCTTCAAGCAAACTTAAAGCGTCGCTCGCCGCGTCGCGGATATGAACGATCAACGGCAGATCGCGCTCGTTTGCGATCCCTATTTGACGCTCAAAAACCGATTTTTGCTTCGCTTTTATCGCGGCGGCTTCGACGGGATCTTTTGGCAGACGAAAGTAATCCAATCCGCATTCGCCGATTGCGACGCATTTGGGATCTTCCAAAAACGCGGACATAGCCGCCTCGTCGAAAAAATCGACGTCGTAGGGGTGCGCGCCGACGGCAAAATATATATTTTCGTATCTTTGCGCTATGCTTTGCGCTCGCGCTAGATCGCGCGGATCGGCGCCCGGAATAACAAACGCGCCGACGTTTGCGGCTTTGGCTCTTGCGATCGTATCTTCTAAATCGGCTTTGTATTCGCCGCGATCTAAATGCGTATGCGTGTCTATAATCATATTTTTCCTAAGAATTGTATTGATTTCTAACCCGAAAAAAATGCGTTTTTTATCGACGTTCTAAAACTTTCTTGCGAAAGGGCAAACGCGATCAGAGCGATCGTAACGATAATTTTCAACCATATTACTTTAGCCATTTTTACGCTCCAAAAAACGTTCTAAAACAATCGACGCGGCTAGAGAATCTAAACGTCCGTCTTTGGTTTTGCCAAGCCTTCCTTTAGATCGTTTAGCGGCATCTTTTGAGCTGTCGGTTTCGTCTTGATAAAAGACGGGGATTTTAAGCCGCAACAAACCGATGAAATGTTCTACGCGGCGGCGCATCTCCTCTTCTGATTTTCCTCCGATCGGAACGCCTATTACAATCTGATCGATTTCGTATTGCGCGATCGCATTAAGCGTTTCTATAGCCGCCTGATCTCTATTTTTTCGTATTATAGCGTTTAACGGCAACGCCAATTTATTATCGGGAGAATAGGCGATACCCACGCGCTTTAAGCCCAAATCAATAGCTAACGTTGGCAACTTCTATCCTTCCCTCTTTTACGACGATTTTTCCGCCTAACTCATATTCGTATATTAACGCCCCAAACTTTTCTAAAGCTACGTCGTAAGCGGGGCGATCGGCGGCGAATTTTAGAAGCGGATCTTCGCTTTTTATCGACGCTTGCAAGCCAAGATCGCTTAATAACTTTTCTTCGCTCCAGATCGCCCGCGCTTTGCCGCTTGCCAAAAGCGAATTTGTCGCGTCGCTTTCGCCTATGCGATGCGGTAAAACGTAAAGCGGTTTATTTTGTTTTATCGCGTAGTTGCAGCTAGAGCTTGAACCGCTTTTTAGATCGGCGTACATAACGCAAACGGCGTTCGCCAAACCCGTAATTAAACGATTGCGATGAACGAAACTCCAGTTTCTCGGCGTTATCCTCTTTTCGTATTCGCTTAAAACGAGAGCGTTTTGTTTAATCGGTTTTATCTGATCGCGATCGTCGGTATCGATCGAACCCGCTAAAATAGCGATCGTATTCGGATACGCCGCTTCGTGCGCGGCGCTGTCGATCCCAAAAGCGCCGCCGCTAATAACGACCGCGCCGGCCTCTTTAAGCGCCAAAGCGATCCGTTTTGTCCAACTTTTTGCGTAATTTGACGATCGCCTAGCGCCGATAATCGATACTAAAGGGCGATCGAGCAGGTTTGCGTCGCCTTCATAATATAACGCTTTTGGAGGATCGTCGATCGCTTGTAAAGCGGACGGGATAAAATCTAGCTTAGGCATATTTATTTAGCGCTTTTGATATTGACTATTTTGAAAAAAAGTCCGTCGGTATTTTTATAGCCAAATAGCTTTGTTTTAAGCGATCGAAGGTTGTCGATCGTTAAAATATCTTTTTCAAAATGCGAAAATCTATTGCGCATATTTACGACCGTTTTCAACTCGTAATAATCGATCTGTTTTGGCGAATAGCTTTTGCGTATCAATTTGATCGCCTCTCCCAATAAGAGATGTTTTTTGTTCCTGCTCCAAAAAGGCTCGGCGAGTTTTTTTACAAGATAATCAAATCCATTGAACCACGCATGCATAATTTGCGAAGAGTATTCGGGGTTTTGTTCGTAGAGGTAAAAACCTTCCGAGATCTGATCGATTAGATTGTTAGGCATTTTTGCGCCGAAGAGCCGCGAAAACTCGACTTTTATATCGGCGATTCTCGCGTCAATTTGCGTATCCTGTATATTTTCGCTTTCGTCCGCTATATCTTCGCTTATCGACGCGATCTCTTGCTCTATGCGATCGCGGTTTGCGTTAAGAATCGCAATCTCTTTCTTTATTTTGTCGATCGAGTCGGAAAACCCTATTTTACCGCTTGGATCGTTTTTCTGTTTTAGCGAATCTTTACTCTGGGTTAGTTCTTTGCGTTTTAACATTATCTCTTGATTGATTTGCGCCAAACGTTCCTTTAAGGTTTCTAGGGCTATAGCGCTCTCTTCGTAATGTTTTGTTTCTTTGCTCAATCGCGCATAAATTATTTCGCGTTTTTCATCGTAAGTTAAATGTTTGATCGACCAAACGAAAAAGACGATAAACGAAAAAGAAAACATACCGTAAAAGACAAAACTTCTTAACCAAAAATAATGGATAAAACTTTGCCTCCAAGCCTCGTAGCTAAAGCTTGCGTCGTAGATATAATCGGGTAGAATTGAAATCGTGGCGGCTCTCAAAAAAGATACGGAAAACTTTGGAATGATATAAAAACGGTATTCATATGTAAAATCGCCGATTTCTTTCTTGTAAAACGACCTTTTATAAAAATCTTCGCAACAGCGATTTTGCCATTTTTGCTTATCTTGATAGAGATAAACGAGGTCGTTATTTTTATTAAAAACCGCAAGATCAAAAACAAGCGGAAACTGAATGTAATTTAAGGCTTGCTGAACGCTTAACCGATCGTTGGTATTATCGCCTAAAACGCCGCGAATACGATCGTTAAAAACGTCGATCTCTTTTTTAACGTCCTGTTCGTATGTACCGCCGTAATAGGTAATATAATCGATCACGCTCCAAACGGTAAAGGCGACAAAAATTGATATTGGAAGCGAAACCGTAATCGCCCGAATATATTTGTGCCGCCTTAAGAACTTCATTTGTTATTTTCGAGATAAACTTCGATCTCCAAGCAGTCGATATTCTGATTTTTTTTGGCGGAAATACGCACGTCGCTTACCTTTGTATAGCGCTTGATTACCTCAAGAATATCATCTCTCATCTGATCGAGAAAATCAAAAGAGGTTTTCGCCCGCTCCTGCGAGATCATAATAAGCAGACGATCTTTGGCGATCGCGGAGCTTTTTTTAGCTTTGAAAAGTCCGAAAAAACTCATTTGAAAAGCCCCTTTATAAAAGCGCCGATTCCCTTGGAGTCTTCAAGAGGGGCAAAGGCGATCTCTTCGCCTAAAATCCGTTTTGTTATGCGCCGATACGCCGCGCCGCTTTCCGATTTTGGATTTTTAACGACCACCTCGCCCGTATTTGTCGCCACGACGACCATTTCGTCGTCGGGAACAAGTCCTATCAGATCGATCGCGAGTATTTGCAAAACGTCTTCCGGACTAAGCATTTGACCCTTTTTTACCATATCCGGTTTAATGCGGTTAATGATCAGTTTTTTAACGACTTCGCCGCCCTCTTTCGCCTTTTTGCTTTTAGCGTCGATAATGCCGATTACGCGATCGGCGTCGCGCACCGCGGAAACCTCTGGAGTCGTTATGATTAGCGCCGTGTCGGCAAGATAGATCGCGCGTTCAAAGCCCGTTTCTATTCCCGCGGGCGAATCGATCAGAACGTATTCAAAATCTTTTTTCAGCTCGACAATCAACTTCTCTACTTTTTTCGCGTCCAAAACGCTTTTATCCCGCGTTTGGGAAGCGGGCAGAAAAAATAGCGATTTTACGCGCTTGTCGTTGATCAGCGCTTGATTTATATTGCAACGCCCGTCCATAACGTCGATCGAGTCGTAAACAATGCGGTTTTCAAGTCCTAAAATCATATCTAGGTTTCTTAAACCCACGTCAAAATCGATCGCCACGACCCTTTTGTCCGCTTCGGCGATCGCCGTGGCGATATTCGCCGTCGCGGTACTCTTGCCTACGCCGCCTTTTCCGCTTGTAACTGTTAGAACTTGACCCACTCTTTTAACGCCTTAGTTTTTGCTTTGATCGACAAGTTTGCTTGCGGCGATCCAAGGCATCATAGCGCGCAGTTTGCGCCCCGTAACCTCGATCGAACTATTAAAGAGATTGCGCCGCTCGGCTTGCATTCTCGGATAACCAAATTCGCCTTCGGCGATAAAATCTTTGGCGAAAGCCCCGTTTTGAATCTCTTTTAAGATCTGTTTCATCGCTTTGCGGCTCTCCTCGTTAATAACGCGGGGGCCGCTAACCATATCGCCGTATTCGGCGGTATTCGATACGGAATAGCGCATATCGGCAAGTCCGCCCTGATAGATCAGATCGACGATGAGTTTAAGCTCGTGAAGGCATTCGAAATACGCCATTTCGGGCGGATAGCCCGCTTCGGTAAGCGTTTCAAAACCGGACTGAACCAGAGCGCTTACGCCGCCGCAAAGCACCGCTTGTTCGCCGAAAAGATCGGTTTCGGTTTCGTCTTTGAAGGTTGTAACGATAATGCCCGTGCGTCCGCCGCCAATGGCGCTCGCGTAGCTTTTTGCGACCTCTAGCGTATTGCCCGAAGGGTCTTGTTCGACCGCGATTAGATCGGGAATACCGCCGCCCTTGACAAACTCGCTTCGCACGGTATGACCGGGCGCTTTTGGCGCGATCATCGTTACGTTGATATTAGAGGCGGGAACGATACGTTTATAGTGAATATTAAAGCCGTGTCCAAACGCGATTGTGGCGCCGTTTTTCAGATTCGGCGCGATACTCTCGTCATATACCGCCTTTTGAAGTTCGTCGGGAAGCAGGATCATGACAAGATCGGCTTGTTTAACCGCTTCGCCGACCTCGAAAACCTTAAAGTTTTTCGCTTCGGCTTTTTTCCAGCTCGCGCCGTCCTTTTTCAAGCCGATAACGACCTCGACTCCGCTATCGCGCAGATTTTCCGCGTGCGCGTGACCTTGCGAGCCAAAACCGATCACCGCCGTTTTTTTGGAACGAATCAGCGACAGATCGCAATCTTTGTCGTAATAAACTGTTAGCGCCATTGTTTTCCTTTGAGTTTTTTCGTAAAATCGGATTTTACGCTTGAAGGGCTGAAAGAAAATTAACTATAATAACAAAAGCGTTTCGCTGGTAGGAGTTTGACGACGTGGACGAAATAATTATTAAGAGCGTGAAAGCCTTGCCGCCATTGCCGAAGACGGCGCTCAGGGTGCAAGAGATATGCGCCGATCTGAACGCGAGCATCGCGGATTTGACAAAAACAATCGAAAAAGATCCTATGCTTACGGCTAATTTATTAAAAGCGGCAAATTCGCCCCTTTACGGCTTTGCTAGAGAGATTAAAACGCTTGGACAGGCGGTTTCGCTATTTGGGTTCGCTACGGTGCGCGGCTTTGCGATCGCGGCGACGGTGCGCGGGACGATCGATCCGGATTTATCGCCTTACAAGATTAACGCGGAGCGATTTGTGGATTTTAGCCAGTTGCAAAACGCCTTGATGATCCGTTGGTATGGCATATTCGATCGGATGAAATTAGAGATTTTATCGCCCGCGTCGTTTCTTTTTTCCGTCGGCAGGCTTATTATGGCTAACGAGATTGTTAGAAGGGATTTAGTCGCGGATTTTAGAAAATGCGCCGAAGAAAAGGGGCTTGAAGAGGCTGAAGAGGAGTTTTTAAAGACAAATTACCAAGAGGTAAGCGCGGAGATTTTCACCCACTGGAACTTTGAACCCGCGCTCATAGACGTGATTCGCCATTCCAAAGACCCGCTTAAAGCGCCCGAGTCGTTAGCCTCGCACGCTAAAGCGTTGAGAGTCGTTCAGATCGCTGTGGAGATACCAGACGGCTTAAGCGAAAAGAGCATAGAACGCGCCGCAAAATGCGCCGAGAGCTTCGGCTTGCCTTCGGAAGCGTTTATAAACGTCGCAAAGACTTTGAATCGTTAGCGTAAAGGTCGATATTAGAAGAGCTAAAAACGAATAGCGGCTATAATTAACGCCCTAAAAAGGAAAATAGAATGCTAAACGACGCTCTTTACGCTCATATCAAAAGCCTTCCGCCGTTACCCCAATCGGTCGTCAAAATACAACGTATCTGTAGCGATCCAAGCTCGAGCGTTTCCGATTTAACAAAAGTGATCGAACTTGATCCAATGCTAACCGCCAATATCCTTAAAGCGGCAAACTCGCCCCTTTACGGCTTTTCTCGCGCCATCAAAACGCTAGCGCAGGCGGTAAGCCTTTTTGGAATGTCCACCGTGCGCGGTTTCGCGCTCGCGGGCGCTATCAAAAGCACAATTCCAATCAATATGTCGCCGTATAGAATCAGTCCGGAACGATTCGCCGATCTTTCGCTGATACAAAACGCGCTGATGGTGCGCTGGTATTCGCAGGTCAGCCGTCATATGTTAGAGGTCTTATCGCCGTCGGCGTTTTTGTCGGGAGTAGGGCGGCTGATCATCTCTCAAGAGATTATCAAATCGGGAAAAACCGAACTATTTATATCCAAATCGGTAACCAACGGATTGGCGGCGGCTGAAATGGAGCTTTTTGGCGTAACTTATCAAGAGGTTAGCTCTTCGGTTTTCAGCCACTGGCTGTTCGAGCCTGAAATGGTGGAGGCGATCGGCGGTTCGGTTAATCCCTCGTCGGTTAGTCCGTCGATGAGTCCTTACGCTTTCGCGCTAAAGGTTGTGCAAACCGCCGTCGAGATACCAAACGGCGTAAGCGAGCAGAGCGTTTTGGACGCGGCGGAAGCCGTAGCGAGCGGCGGCGGCGCCAAAGAGGTCTTTTTGAAGGCGGCGAACGGCTTTGTTAAATGAAAGAGTTTCTGCAAAAACTCTTAACGGGCGTTCCAAGCTCTTCGCTCGATAAGCGCGAGCTAAAACTTGTCCGCGATCTGATCAAGGCGAAGGTTCTTGCCGATCGTCCGTTTTTGCGTTTGGATCATGATCTGATCGTCGGAGTTTATCTACAGCCCAAAATAATGAAAAGCGGCAGGGCAAGCGCGGGCTATTTGCAACCTTTGGGCGTTAAAGGACGCGACTATTTAGTGCAAAGCGCCGATAGCTTAAACGCGGCGCACCGCGATCTAGCCATAGCGAAAACGATTGGAAATCGGCGGGGCAGGGCGGCGGCAAAAATTATTTATATTGCGGAGGAGAGCGGCGAAAAGCCGATCGGCTACGTTAGTTATAAAAATAATCGCGCCGAGATATTGGATATAAATACCGCTATGCCTCTGACGGCTAACGTAAAACAAAAGAGGTTAAAAGAGCTAGAGGAGGGCGCGGTCGTTTCGATCGATCCGAAAAACGGCGACATAGCGGATATTTTAGGCGTTTTAAGCGATCCAAAAGTAGATGAAACAATCGTTTTATCCCGTTACAATCGCGTCGATTGTTTTAGCGCCGAGCAGATTCTGGAAGCAAAGGCGTGCGGCGAGAGCGTAGATCGCTCTTTATATCCCGATCGAATCGATCTGAGCGCCCTGCCTTTTATCACGATCGATCCGATCGACGCGAAAGATTTTGACGATTCGATCTACTACGATTATGAAAAGCGCGTTTTATATGTGGCGATCGCGGACGTTACGGCGTATGTTAGCGAGTTTGGCGAGATCGACAAAGAGGCTAGAAAACGCGGTTTTTCGGTCTATCTGCCGCATAAATCGATCCCGATGTTGCCCAGAGAACTAAGCGAAAATCTATGTTCTCTTCAGCCAAACGTCGATCGTTTGGCTTTTACCTTCAAATTGGAGTTGGACGAAAATCTAAACGTTAAAAAATACGATCTTTTTGAAAGCGTTATTAAATCGGTTCGCCGCTACCATTACGATCGAATCGACGAGCTTTTCGAGGGCGCGAAAAGAGATAGCGAAGATCGCGCTATTCTTAAATGGCTTTTACCGTTAAAAGAATTGATTATCGCATTGCGCGAAAAGCGGTTAAAAAAAGGTTACGGATTTTCAAATTCAGAGATTAAGCTAATACTGGATAAAAACCTTGCGCTAACGGCTACAAAGAAGTCTAAAGAAACGCTTTCGCACAAGTTAATAGAAGAGTGTATGCTTTTGGCAAATTGCGCGGCGGCGGAGTATTTTCAATTCGGCGTTTTTCGCACGCACGAACCGCCCGACGATCGCTCCTTAGACGAGCTTTTAACAAACCTCAGCGAACTTGGCGTGATCGTCAAAAGGTCAAAAAGCGTTCATTCCACATTCGAGGCGATCCAAAAAGAGGCGATAGCGCTTGGGCTTGCGGAGCAGGTCGATCGTATGCTGATTAGATCGCTTAAACGCGCCCAATACACTTACGACAATATCGGGCATTTCGGGCTTGGATTTTCAAAATATACGCACTTTACTTCGCCGATTCGCCGTTATCCCGATCTAGCGCTTCACCGACTTTTGAAGGCGATTATAAACGAGAACGAGAAGCAAAAGGGCTATATTTTATCCAGTTTGCAAAGGTTTGCGCCGATCGTTACGCTTTTGGAAACGGAGGTCGCGCAAATTGAGTGGCAATACGCCGATCGCGCTTTTGCTAGATGGGCTGCGAAACGTATCGGATTGGTTTTAGAGGGCGAAGTTTTGGAAGAGGCGCTCAAGGGCAAAGAGGCGGTTGTGATTATCGACGATCCGCAGATTCAGGGTATGCGCGTCTATCTGCCTTTGGATCGCAAGCGATCCGATCTGCATAAGTTTGGGCGCGTAAAGGTTTCGATCCAATCCGCGCATTTGGCGACCGCTCGCATAACGGTCGCTTTGGCGTGAAACAGTACGAGTTAGACGCTCGGCTAAAAAACGGCGCGCCTCTTAAAGCGGCGATCTTTTGGGGCGATCCGTCTATGATCGACATTTACGCCGATCGCTATCTTAAAACGCTTCCAAACGATCTAAGCGCGCTTAAACTCTACTACGACGAGTTTAATTTTAGCGCGGCTTTTACGCACCTTTCTTCGCCGGGTTTATTTAATGAAGGCAATCTTCTTGTCGTTCGGATCGATAAAAAAATAGAGTCGAAAAACCTAACCGCGCTATTAAACGTGATCGGCAAAAACGCGGCGTCTTATATGCTTTTTATCTACGAAGCCGACGACGCGAAGGCAAAACTCGCGTATTTTAAGGAGGAGGATTTTTACGCGATCGTTAGATTTTTCGCCCCAAAACTCGAAGAGGCGAAAAGAATCCTAAAAGAGGCGGCGGCAAAGATAGGCGCGGAGCTAAACGACGCGCAGGCGCAACATCTATTAAAGATCAACGAAAATAATCTCTCTTTCGCGATCGCGGATCTTGGCAAGATCGCGGTTTATGATCAAACCAACTCGGCGTTAATCGATCTGATCAGCGCGGGGCATAGCGACGGCGATTGTTATCGGCTGATCGAAACGCTCGTAGAAAAACGCCAATCCTTTTATCCCGAATTAGAGCGGCTTTTTTTGCAGAACGCGACCGAAATGTCCGTTCTTTTGGAGCTTATCGGCGCGTTTAGACAGCTTTTTATGTTTTCGTGCGCTATGAGAATGGGAAACGATAGCAAAGATTTTTTGGGTTACTTTTTGCCAAAGGATATCGACGAGGCGCGTAAAAAACTTGCCTCGCGGTTTAAGCCTTCGCGCTGGGTAAAGATTTTCGAGGCTTTAAGCGAGCTTGAACTAAGCTTCAAACAGACGGCGACGCAAGAAAAAAAAGCGCTCCTTTACGCCTTCTTAATCAAACTTCAAACGACTTTATTGTAAAATCCCGCCTTACATTTTACCTTCCTCGTTTTTTTGGGACAAAAACGGGGCATAAGACCAGAAGGAGCAATATGTCCAAACACTACGAAACGGCGTTTATCCTTAAACCGACGCTTACCGAAGAGGAAGCGAAGGCAAAGATAGACTTTTTTAGCGAAGTCATTACGAAGCAGGGCGGCGAGATCGTCGCCGTCGAACAGCTAGGCGTAAAACGGCTTGCCTACAAGATTGCGAAGTTTGAGCGCGGAAATTACGTCGCGATTTACTTTACGTCCGACGGCAAAGTCAATAAAGAGTTAGAGCGCGTCTATGGTATCACCGAAGATATTTTGCGCTTTATCGTGATCAAATATGAATCGAAAACCGAGATCGAAGCGTGGGAAAATATGGTTAATCGCGCTAAAGGCTTGCCTTTTAAAGAGTATAAACTCAGCGAAACCGTCCGCGAGTATCGTCCGCGATCGCCTCGACGCTTTAACGACGAGGATCGACGCGAACGCGCGCCGCGCCGCGAAGAGAGCGCCGAAGAGGCGAATAAGGAAGCGAAAGTTGCTGAATAAAGTTTTATTGATTGGCAATCTAACCCGCGATGTGGAGATTCGCTATTCGCAAGGTAGCGGCGTTGCGATCGCAAAGTTTGGTTTGGCGGTTAATCGCCGTTGGAAAGATAAAAACAGCGGCGAGGATCGAGAAGAAACGATGTTTATCGACGTTAACGTTTTTGGCAGAAGCGCCGAGATTGCAAACCAGTACCTATCAAAAGGGCGGCAGGTTTTGATCGAGGGGCGTTTGGTTCTTGAGCAATGGACGGATCAAAACGGACAGAAGCGATCGAAACACACGATTTCCGCCGAAAATCTGCAATTTATCGGTAGCAGAAACGACGCCGATCGCGGCGAACGTTACGAGGGCGGTTATCAGCAAAGCGCCGACAACTCTTACGCGCCGCCGCAACCGCAATCTAACGGTCAAAAAAGTCCGCCGCCGATAGCGCCGCAGTCGATAAGCGTCGAAGACGAAGAGATACCATTTTAATAAGGAAAAGTAATGGCTGAAAAAGGCAAGTTTTTCAAAAGGCGTTGCAAATACGCGGAAGCAAAGATCGAGTTTATAGACTATAAGGACGTTCATCTCCTTAAACATTCGTTAAGCGAGCGTTTCAAAATTATGCCGCGCCGCTTAACGGGCAATAGCAAGATCGCGCAGGATATTGTGCGCCTTGCAATTAAGCGCGCCCGCCATATGGCTCTTATCCCATACGCCGCGGGACGCGATTCAATCGGCTAACGCCTACGCGCCTTGCCGCTTTTGGCGGGGCGCAAAATCGCGCTTATCTTCAAACGTAAAAAAACAAACTCAAATCGCGTTAAAATTGATCGCTGATTACCTTTATCGACGTTGGATACAAATATCTTGCCGTCGCCGATAAAGAATAACCTATAAAAGCAAATCGATCGCTCTTTGGATAACCAAAAGATCGGCTAGGGTTCTGGCGTTTCGCGGTTATTCCCCTCTTTTTCTTTTAGCAGTTTGGCAAACTTTCTCGCAGACGTTCCGAAAATCCAATAGGCGATAAGGTATGAAATAATGATTCCGAAAAAAATATACAATGCTATAAAACCGGGATCTTTCGTCGGAGAATAATCAAATAACATATACGACACAATGCCAAAACCTACATCGACAATAGTAGCGCCAACGGCAAAAGAGGTTATCTGATTTGTTGTGGGCGGCTCTTTATGATCGTTGGCGAATACTTTCGCGGGAATGATCAGAGCGATAGCGATCATTTATCATCAGGAAAATATCGCCTATTCGCGCAATTGAAACGACTATAGCGCATAATATACTACAAACTATGTAGCGCTCCAAATTGATCGACACGTATTTGAGTATAACCTTCTTTCCTCTTGTCTTTTAAAAAATAAAACGCGATCAAAAAGGTTTTGAAGCCTTGCCGATCGCGTTAAAACCGATCGCGGATTAAACCGCTTCGTCGCCCGTTTCGCCCGTGCGGACGCGGATTACCTTTTCGACGTTGGATACAAATATCTTGCCGTCGCCGATTTTGCCCGTTTTTGCCGCGCCGATAATGGTTTCTACAATTTTATCGACCAGATCGTCGCCAACGACAATTTCCAGCTTCAACTTCGGCAGAAAATCCACCACGTATTCCGCGCCGCGATAAAGCTCGGTATGCCCTTGTTGGCGTCCGTAGCCTTTGACTTCGCTAACGGTCATACCCGTGATTCCCGCTTGGCGAAGCGCCTCTTTAACCTCTTCAAGTTTGAACGGTTTGATGATTGCGTCAATCTTTTTCATTTATTAGCCTTTACTTCGCATTTTTAAGAAACTCTGGGTAAGCCTCAAGCCCCGTTTCGCTTAAGTCTGTGCCTTCGTGTTCCTCTTTTTGCGAAACGCGAATACCCGTTGTGAGTTTGAGAATATACCACACAATCCCCGAAACGACAAAAACAAACGCTCCGATTACAACGACGCCGAACAATTGCCCTAAGAGGCTAACTTCCGCGTTGAATATACCGACGGCAAGCGTTCCCCAAATACCCGCTACAAGGTGAACCGAAAGCGCGCCGACGGGATCGTCGATTTTGAGTTTATCAAAAAGCGGCACGGCAAGCACCACCAACACGCCGCCGATCGCGCCCTCTAACGCGCCTACCCACAGAGCGATATCAGGGCCCGCCGTAACCGCCACAAGACCCGCCAAAGCTCCGTTAAGAACGAAAGTTAAATCGATCTTGCGATAGATAATCTTGCTTAAAAGCGCCGCCGCGACCGCTCCGGCGCTTGCGCCCAAATGGGTGCTACCGCACACCAAAGCAAGCAAGTCCGCGTCCCCTTTAGCCGCCAAAGCCGCGCCGCTTGCGCCGTTGAAGCCAAACCAACCAAGCCACAGACAAAACACGCCAAGCGTGGCAAGCGGCATACTGCTACCCGGAATCGGGCGAACCTTGCCTTCCGGCGTATATTTGCCGATTCTAGCGCCCAAAAGTAGCGCGCCCGCCAGAGCCGCCCAACCGCCTGTGCTATGGACGATCGTCGATCCCGCAAAGTCGCTGAACGTATTTCCAAATACGCCGACAATCCAACTCCCTTCCTCGCCCGCGCCTAAAAACGTGCCGCCCCAAGTCCAAAGACCGACTATTGGGTAGATAACCGCCGCTATAATCGCCGTAAAGATAAAGAACGGTATCAGTTTGACTCTTTCGGCCATCGTTCCGCTAACGATCGAAGCCGCCGTAGCCGCAAACATCACCTGAAAGAAAAACCAAGTGTGCAAGCCGTAGCCTTCGCCTTCGCTTCCTGTGGCTACACCGCTACCGGTAAGGATTTTTCCTATTAGCTCTAGCGTCCCGTCAAACGTTCCTCCGCCAAACATTATGCCGTAGCCGATCAAGAAATAAGCTACCGTACCCAACGCCATAATACCTACGTTTTTGGTCAAGATGACCGTAACGTTTTTACTGCGAACCAATCCTGATTCCAGCATTGCAAAGCCCGCCGCCATCCAAAATACCAGCGCTCCGCCGATGATCAGCAGGAACACGTTGAGGATATATCCCGCGTCGCCGAATGATTCCATTGAAACCCCTTTCAAAATTAAGGTAAGTCGCATTTTATACGACAAAATGAGGCGCTCGTCCGACAAAAGCGCTTATTTTTTAAGCGCCAGCGATTTTTTGGCGTTTTTAAGGCTAATTATGCTTTAGAGGTTAATTGAATTAGAACGTTTGGCGCTAACCTAGCCGCGAGAAAGATGATGATTAAAAAATAGGCAAATATGCAAATTGTGGTAGTATTTTGAGAAATAATTGGGCGGGTAATGTTAGATCGGTATATCGTTTGGCTATATCTTCGCTATACGGCGTTAATTGTTTCGGCGCTGACGGCGTTTTTTGTGGGTATGGATATTATGGGCAACGTAAGCAAGCTACCCGATTCGGCTAACCTGATCCTGCTTTTTGGATTGTTTCGCGCCACGCGAGCGCTCGACGTGGTTCTGCCGCTTTCGCTTGTTTTTGGCGCGATCGTTACCATTATACAGCTAATCCGCGCAAACGAGCTTGTCGCCGTCTATAGTCTTGGCGCCTCCAAAGCTAAAGTTTTAAGACCGTTGGCTTTGGTCGCGCTGGCGATCTCGTGCGGCTATATCGCGCTTTGCTCGACGCAGTTTGTCTATCTTAGCGACAAAGCCGCCGCCATTAAAGAAAAACGCGATTTTACGTCAATCACGCAGGATCTTTTTCTTCGCTACGACAATCGTTTTATCTATATTAGAGAGCTTCTGCCGCTTAAAAACGAGGCGCGGGGACTGGATATTTTAGAGGTAAAAAACGGCGATCTAACGCGCTTTATCTGCGCAAAAAAAGGAACGTTCAGGAACGGCGCTTGGCTTCTTAGCGACGTGTCGATCGTTACAAAACCTTCCGCGCTGGCGCTAGGCGAACGCGGGATAGAGGTAGAGGAGCGCGAGTATCTCGAGGAGTTAGAGGGTTTTCGCCCCGATATTATGGATACGATCTACGAACATAAGTTTACCTATAGCCTTGTCGATTCTCTTAGAGCTTGGATATTGTTTGCCGATCAGGATATTAACACCGCCCGTATTCGCAGTATTTTATACGCCACGATCGTTTTTCCGCTTTTCGCGCCGATATTTACCGCTATGGTTTTTATTTACGCGCCGATCAGCCCGCGTTTTTTTAATATGGCGCTTTTTAGCTCCGTGTCCGTGCTACTTGTTTTGGTCGCGTGGGGGGCGTTATACTCTCTTGCGCAAACGGCGAAAAACGGCGCTTTTTCTCCGGAAGGCGCGCTTTTGTTTCCGTTTGCGCTTTTGATCGCGATCGTCGGATTCCTATTAAAAAGAAAGTTGCGATAGCGTCTAAACTTTTAACCGTTTTTAACGCGATCCCACACCAACGAAGTTTTACCGTCGATCTCCTCGATCGCGCCCATACCGATAATGTTATAGCCCGCATCGACATAGTGTATTTCGCCCGTAACGCCGCTTGATAGATCGCTTAAAAGATACATAGCGGAGTTTCCAACCTGTTCGATCGTTACGTTATCTCTAAGCGGCGCGTTCGCTTCGTTCCATTTCATAATCATTTTGAAATCGCCTATGCCCGAAGCGGCTAAAGTGCGGATCGGTCCCGCGCTGATCGCATTGACTCTAATACTCTCCGCGCCTAGATCCGCCGCTAAATATCTCACGCTTGCCTCCAGCGCCGCTTTGGCTACTCCCATCACGTTGTAATGCGGCACGACCGCGATCGCGCCTAAATAGGTTAGCGTCAAAATAGAAGCGTTTTTATTAAGAACGGGAAGGAGTTTTTGCACGACCTCTATTAAACTATAAACCGACGTTTGCATAGCGATATTAAACGCCTCTTTGGTCGTATCGACAAAACGTCCGTCTAAAGCCTCTTTGGGAGCGTACGCAACCGCGTGAACGAGAAAATCGATCGCGCCGTAATCTTTAGCGATCGAACTCTTTAGAGCCTCGATCTCCTCGATCGCGCCTACGTCTAACTTATAAACGTTTTTACAACCCAACTCTTCGGCGATCGGACGCACGCGCTTTTCTAGCTGTTCGTTCAAAAAGGTTAAGGCAAAATCGCCGCCTTGATCTTTGATCGCCTTAGCGATTCCGTAGGCGATCGATTTATTGTTCGCCACTCCTATTATCAAACCTTTTTTACCGTTCATAATCATCGTTTTATTCCTTTGGTTTTTCGATTTTCTTCGCAATATCTATAATCTCGCAAAAACGATCGCTTTGCCAACTTGCCGTACCGATCAAAGCCCCGTCTACGCCCTCTAGCGACAATATATTGCCCGCGTTTTCTTTTTTAACGCTGCCGCCGTAGAGCAAAGGCTTGTCGCAAATGTGTTTGATCGCGCTATGCACGGATAAAATATCGTCGCTTGTAGCGGCTTTGCCAGAGCCGATCGCCCAAACGGGTTCGTACGCCAAAACAAGGCTTGGATAGCTTAAATCTATGCCGTCTAGCTGTCTTTCGACGTAGGTCATCACCGCTTCAAATCCCGCCTCTTTGATCTCGATTGGCTCGCCTATGCAAAAGAATATCTCGTATTCCAAAGAGGCGAAAAAATCAAACTTGCGCTTAATAATATCTAACCCTTCGCCCAAGATATGGCGGCGTTCGCTATGTCCGATTAGGATCGTTTTAACGTCAAACTCGTCAAGCTGATCGGAGCCTATTTCGCCCGTAAAAGAGCCGTTTTCAACGCTCCAAGCGTTTTGCGCCCCGATCGTAATTTTCTCTCTGGAGGGGCATAACGCCGTCGCGGGGGGGAAAACCACGATCTGATCCGCAATCTCTTTTTTCGCGATAAAATCGCTTACCTCGTCAAGATAGCTCGCCGCGCTCGCTCTGGTATGGTTGGTTTTAAGATTAGCCGCCAAAATCACGGGGTATCCTTTATCTCTAGCGCTTTAACGCCCGGTAAAATCTTGCCCTCTAAAAGCTCCAGCGACGCGCCGCCGCCTGTAGATATAAAGGTCATTTCGTCGGAATCGTCCGCTCTTTGAACCACGTCCGCCGTATCGCCGCCGCCTACAATTTTTGTCGCGTGGCTCTCGGCGATTCTGTGCGAAATCTTAAAACTGCCTTTGGCGAACTTATCGATCTCAAAAACGCCCATAGGACCGTTCCAAAGGATCGTTTGCGCTCCGTCTAACGCTTCTCTAAATAGGCGCGTTGTGGCAGGCCCGATATCCAACCCTTTCCAACCGTGCGGAATCTCTTTTGTCGTCGTATAGATGGTTACGGCGTTCGCGTCGATCGTTTGCGCGCAAACCACGTCTACGGGTAGATAAAACTTAACGTTTCGTTTTTTCGCCTCGTCTAAAATGCGAAGCGCGTCGGGGATTAGATCGTCCTCCACAAGCGAATCGCCCACCTGTTCGCCGAGCGCTTTAAGAAAAGTGAAAGCCATACCGCCGCCGACGATAATTTTATCGACCTTTTGTAGCAGATTTTCTAGCGCTTGAAGTTTGCCCGAAACCTTGCTTCCGCCGATCACCGCTATAAAAGGGCGCGTAGGGTGTTGCAAGGTACGATCAAAGAAGTTGATCTCTTTGTTAAGCAAAAATCCCGCCGCCTTGCTATCCTCCGCGAAAAACTTCGTGATCGCCTCTACGGAAGCGTGGGCGCGGTGGCTAACGCCGAAAGCGTCGTTGATGTAGATTTCCGCCATATCGGCTAGTTTTTTGGCAAAACCGTCGTCGTTTTTCGTTTCGCCCGCCTCAAAACGGAGATTTTCCAAAAGCAGTATCTCTCCGCCTTTTAGCCCTTTAGCTTTTTTAGCCGCGTCGGCGCCAATCACGTCGGAAGCGAGAATAACGTTGCGCTTCAAAAGCGTTTGAAGCCGTTTGACGATAGGGGCTAAGGTGTATTTGGGATCGGGTTCGCCCTTTGGTCTGCCGTTGTGGCTTGCCAGAATCACGGCGCAGTTGTGATCGACGCAATAATTTATCGTCGCCAACGCCGAACGGATTCTGCGATCGTCCGTGATATTGCCAAACTCGTCTTGCGGTACGTTGAAATCGCAACGAACAAAAACCTTTTTGCCGCTTATATCAATGTCTTTGATAGTCCTTAGCGTCATAATCCGCTCCTTAATTTAGATTAACATAGTTCAAGCATACGCGCCGCAAAACCGCTCTCGTTGTCGTGCCACGCGCTAACGCTCGCAAGATTTCCGCAACAGAGCGTCAGAGCGGTATCGACAATCGCGCTTGCCCAAAGACCTATTATATCCGTAGAAACTTTAGGAGATCTCGTTACGCCAAGCGCGGCGCTTTGCGCGTTTTCGTAAGCGGCGTTGATCTCTTCGGGATCGACGGGGTTTTCAAGCAGAAACGTCGCGCACATTAACGAAACGTCGGGAACGGGAACTCTTATGCCGATCGCCTTCGCGTTATTTTGATAGCGCGAATCGTATCTCATCAGGTTTTTCGCCGCGCTTGTTTTAATGGGTATGATATTGATCGCGCTCGCTCTTCCCCTGCGCCAATCGTCGTTTTTAGCGTCTAAAAGTTTCTGATCGGTCGTGTAGCTATGAATCGAGGTCGCCAATATCGCCTTAACCCCAAAGCGATCGTTAAGAACGTTCGATAGCAGATAGAGCGCGTTTGCCGTGCAACTTCCCGCGCTGACGATCGAATCGTTCGGAGCGCTTAACGGCGGCGCGAGAACAATCTGATCGTCTAAAGGCGGCGTAGAGATAACGACGCGCTTCGCGCCGCGATCCAAATAGGGCTTTAGATCGGCGCGTCGGGTAAAAACGCCCGAGCAATCCAAAACGATCTCCGCGCCGCTAAAATCGCATTCGCTAGGCGACGGCGCGGACGAGAAACGAACGCCGCTTAGATCGGCGTTAAATCCTCTATGAACGGAATCGTATTTGAACAAATAGATTAACGTTTGGCGATCGGCGAGATCATTAACGGCGATTAGTTTATGTTTTTGCTCGCTTAAAATCATTCTTGCGCAAGCCCTGCCAATTCGCCCAAATCCGTTAATTGCGATCGTCGCCAAAGATACCTCCGCGCCAAAATAAAAGGGCGAATTGTAGCGCATTTGGCTATACTTCGCGCTTTCAAACTTATAAAAGGACGCAACGTTGGGCTTGGACGAGAGATTAGAGGCGATCGCGAAGGTTTTGGATCAAAACAAAGCCGAGCGCATAGAGAAATTCAATTTAGAAAACAGCGATTATATGGTTAGCGGCGTGGTCGTCGCCTCCGCGCTTGCCGATCGGCATTTAACCGCGCTTATCGATTACCTAAAGGAGGCGCTAAAGCCGATCGGCGAAGAGTTTTTGCATAGCGACGTAAGCGACGAGTGGGCGGCGATTGATCTGGGCGATATTTTGGTGCATATTATGAACGAAAAGACGCGGGATCGTTACAATCTTGAAGCCTTCCTAGACGAGTTCAAAAAACGAAAATCCATAGCGAATAAGCGCGACGTTTAAGCAAGTAAGGACGATAATGCGCGATATTTTTCATTTAGGAGCAAAAATGCGCGTTATTATTCTTTGCGTTGCGCTATGTATTGGCGCTTTCGCCTCGGGCGGTCTTACGATCGACAAGGAGGCTTTAAGAATTGCGGGGGTTTCGCTATACGGCAAAAACCCGAACGCGACCGGAAGCGGCGCCGTTAATCCCGTCGAGCAGAAGGCTACGACGCCGGCGGCGGAACGCCAACAAACGACGACAAGCGAACCGCCGACGGTAAGCGAACCGCAAGTCGCTACGGAAAGCGACGACGACGACGCTTACGACTCTACGAACGACTCCGCCCATGTTGATCCCGAACTGCCTGCGGACGAAGACGATGCGTACGGGCAGAGCGATCCCTACTCCGAATCCGAAGAGCCGCTCAAATAAAACCGCGCGAAACTCGCCGACCTGATTTGCGAGTTTCGCGTTAGCGCTACCGTCTCCGTTTCGCTCGGCGAAAAAATCGTAATTGCAAGCGCGTTTATTTGGTAAAATACAATTGATATTTTTTCTGAATTAGCAAAAAGCTGACGGCAAGCGCCGTCATTAGGCAATAAACGCAAGGGGTTTTAGATGAGTTTTCAAAGTCTTTCAACCGATCAAATAGAGTACGCGAGTTTTCGCTCTCTAAACGTATCTTAATTCCTTTTATGAACGAGAACGTATTTCGTATCGGAGTCGATATAGGTTCGACGACGGTAAAGACGATCGCGCTGGATAATAGAGGCGATCTCCTATTCAAATCTTACGTCCGTCACTACTCCGAAGCGCGGGAAACGGCGGCGCGGCGTTTAGACGAGCTTGCCAAAAGCGGCGTTTTAGGATCGAACGCGAACGTAGCCGTAACCATCAGCGGATCGGGCGGCGTGGGCGTAGCCGAGATTTTGGAACGCCCCTTTATTCAAGAGGTGATCGCATGCGCGAAAGCGATCGAGGTTCGCGCTCCGCATACCGACGTGGCGATCGAGCTTGGCGGCGAAGACGCGAAAATCACCTTTTTTACAAACGGCGCGGAACAGCGTATGAACGGATCGTGCGCGGGCGGAACGGGCGCTTTTATCGATCAGATGGCTACGCTTCTTAAAACCGACGCGATCGGCTTGGACGAATTGGCAAGCCGCGCAAACAACGTCTATCCGATCGCGGCGCGGTGCGGCGTATTCGCCAAAACGGACGTTCAGCCGTTACTAAACGAAGGCGCGGCGCGGGAGGATATAGCGAAATCGGTTCTTCAAGCCGTAGCGCGACAGACGATCGGTTCTTTGGCGTGCGGGCGCAAAATACGCGGAAACGTCGCTTTTTTGGGGGGTCCTCTAAACTTTCTGCCCGAACTTAAAAAATGCTTTATCGACGCGTTACAGTTAGAGCCGAGCAATATCGTTCAGACCGAAAATAGCGAACTTTTCGTGGCGATCGGCGCGGCGCTTTACTGCCAAAAAAACGAGGCGCGATCGTTCGAGGAGATTTTGGACTCTTTCAAAAGGCTCGCCAAAAGCTCCCAATCTAGCGCGACGACGTTGCGCCCGCTTTTTGCAAACGAGGAAGAGCGGCGCGTATTTTGCGAACGGCACGAAAAGGCGAAAGCAAAACGGGGCGATCTGGCGACCTATAAAGGCGCGGCTTTTTTGGGAATCGACGGCGGATCGACGACGACGAAAGCGGTCTTGATCGGCGACGACGACGAGATTTTGTATTCTAGCTACGGCGGCAACGAGGGCGAACCGATCAAGGCGGCAAGCAGGATTTTAGAGGATATTTACTCTAAAGCGCCAAAAGAGGTCAAAATTGTCGCGTCATCCGTTACGGGATACGGCGAAGCGTTGATTCGAGAAGCCTTCAAACTCGATTTTTCCGAAGTCGAAACGATCGCGCACTACAAAGCGGCTGAATACTTTTTGCGCGGCGTGGATTTTATCCTCGATATAGGCGGGCAGGATATGAAATGTTTGCGCGTCAAGGACGGCGTGATCGACAATATCTTGCTAAACGAAGCCTGCTCGTCGGGGTGCGGATCGTTTCTGGAAACCTTCGCGCAGTCCGTTCAAACGCCTATCGAGGAGTTCGCTAAAGCGGCTCTAACCTCTAGCGCTCCCTCCGATCTGGGATCGCGTTGCACGGTCTTTATGAACTCGAGCGTAAAGCAGGCGCAAAAAGAGGGCGCGTCGGTCGCGGATATTTCGGCGGGGCTTTCTTACGCGGTGATCAAGAACGCGCTGATCAAGGTTATCAAGATAAAAACCCCCGAAGAGATGGGCGAAAAAATTATCGTTCAAGGCGGCGCGTTTTATAACGACGCGGTTTTACGCGCCTTCGAGCTAATCTCGGGACGAGAGGCGACGCGTCCAGATATTGCGGGATTGATGGGCGCGTTTGGCTCGGCGCTTATCGCCAAAGAGCGATGGCAAGGCAAAGAGATCAGCGCTATGATAAAAGACGACGATCTGCGCGACTTCTCGATCAAATATTCGTCGGCGCGGTGCGGTTTGTGCGCCAACTCATGCGCTTTGACGGTCAATCGTTTTTCCGACGGGCGGCGATTTGTTTCGGGCAATCGTTGCGAACGCGGCGCGGGCAAGGGCAAAGCGGCGAGCGATCTGCCCGATCTATACGCCTATAAATACGAGCGCGTTTTTAATTACGAACCGCGCAAAGACGCGCCAAAAGGGGCGATCGGTATTCCGCGCGCGCTTAATATGTTTGAAAACTATCCGCTTTGGCATACGTTTTTGAGCGAACTGGGTTACGAGGTCGTTCTCTCTTCGCCTTCGTCCAAAGCGCTACTAGAGCAGGGGCTGGACACGCTACCCTCCGATACGGTTTGCTACCCCGCGAAGCTAGTGCATGGACATATTGTCGATCTGATCAATCGCGGCGTTAAAATGATCTTTTATCCGTGCGTGCCATACGAAAAAAAGGAGTTTGCCGACAGCGACAACAACTTTAACTGCCCCGTAGTCGCCTCCTACCCCGAACAGATACGCAACAACGTCGATCTTTTGAAAGAAAAAGGCGTAGAGCTTATTCAGCCGTTTTTATCGTTAGAGGATAAAAGCAAGCTAACCAAACAACTGACAAAGATTTTCGCCGACGTTAAATCCTCCGCGATTCGCCGCGCCCTTGATCTGGCGTGGGAGGAGCAGGAGCGTATGAAAGCCGATATTGCAAAGCGCGGAGAGGAAACGGTAGCCTACCTAAAAGAAAGCGGCAAGCGCGGGATCGTTCTGTGCGGGCGACCGTATCATATCGATCCGGAGATTCATCACGGTATTCCGCAGATCGTAACTTCGCTAGGAATGGCGGTTTTGACGGAAGATTCCGTTTCGCATTTGGGCAAGTTAGAAGAGCCGCTTCGCGTCGTCGATCAATGGACGTATCACTCCAGACTCTATCGCGCCGCCGCGTTCGCCGCGCAAGACGAAACGTTGGACGTTATTCATCTCAACTCTTTTGGTTGCGGGCTAGATTCGATCGTCGTGGAACAGGTGCATGAGATTCTCGCTTTGCGCGGCAGAATCTACACGGGCATAAAGATCGACGAGGGCGGCAATTTGGGCGCGGCGCGTATTCGTATTCGATCGTTAAAAGCCGCGCTAGAAAAACGCGGCGGCAAAAACGCGTTAAAAATCTCCGCGCTATCCAAATATAAGCGAATCGCTTTCACCAAAGAGATGCGCGAAACCTATACCATTATCGCGCCGCAGATGGCGCCTATACACTTTCAGTTTTTAGACCCGATGTTTAGAGCGTGCGGCTATCGTTTTAAGCTACTCGAAGAGATCACGCCGCGCACCGTCGAACACGGCTTGCGTTTTGTTAATAACGACGCTTGCTATCCGTCGATTATGGTCGTGGGGCAGGTGATCGAAGCGTTGAAATCGGGCGAATACGATCCTAATTCAACCGCCGTTATGATCTCGCAAACGGGCGGAGGTTGCCGCGCTACAAACTATATCGGCTATCTAAGAAAAGCGCTCGTCGATAGCGGCTTTCCAAACGTTCCCGTAGTGTCGTTTAATACGGTCGGCGTGGAGAAAAACGAGGGCTTCAAAATAAACGGCAAGTTCTTGCACCGATTGATGATGTGCGTAGTTTATGGCGATCTGCTAATGAACGTTTTGTTTAGAACGCGCCCTTATGAAAAGATCAAAGGATCGGCAAACGCGCTTTATCAAAAATGGACGGAGCGTTGCAAAGAGTCGGTTTTCGACGGCAAAATGCGAAAGTTCAAGCAAAATATCCGCGAAATAACGCGGGATTTTGACGCGCTGGAGCTGGAGGGCGAAAGAAAGCCTCGCGTCGGACTTGTGGGCGAGATTTTGGTGAAGTTTCACCCGGGCGCAAATAACGACGTGGTTGCGATCGTGGAAAAAGAGGGCGGCGAAGCGGTTATGCCGCCGCTTATGGATTTTCTCCTCTATTGCGCTTACGATTACGACTTCAACCACCGCCATCTTTCGCGCAGTCGTTTCGCGGCGTTAGCGGGCAACGCGGCGATCAGGGCTATGGAGTTTTACCGCAAAGAGATGAGAAAGTCGCTAGCGAAAAGCGAACGTTTTACGCCGCCTTCGACGATCGACGATATAGCTTTCGGCGCGGCGCCGTTTTTGTCGCGGGGCAATCAAACAGGCGAAGGGTGGTTTCTTACGGGCGAAATGGTGGAGTTGATCCGCGAGGGAACGCCGAACATTATTTGTATGCAGCCTTTTGCCTGCCTGCCCAATCATATCACGGGCAAGGGCGTGATCAAAGCGCTAAAAGAGCGCTATCCAAACGCGAATATCACCGCGATCGACTACGATCCGGGCGCGTCCGAGATCAACCAGCTAAACCGAATAAAGCTGATGTTCTCCGTCGCTATCAAAAACGCCAAAACCGAATCGTTTTTCAAAGACGACTAGTTTTGCGCCATTGTCGTAAAGAAAGAGTGATCGTAGGCGCTACGCTAGAATGACCAAAGAACGTCAAGAAACGTTAAAATCTCTCGCCAAACCCCTAAACTTTTATAAAAGTTTCTAGGTTTCGGAGCTTTTCAAACGCTTTGCGCTACAATCCAAATCATTTTTTGTCCAAATAAAGGAGTTTCAAAACGTTAAAAAAAGCTTTTAGCCCCCATTGTTCTTTTATTCGCTTTAGCTTTCGCTTTAATCGGTTACAATCTAATAATTATCGACTCAACCTATAACGTTAGCTTATATAACGCTA
>JAISOU010000048.1 GCA_031275395.1 Helicobacteraceae bacterium
CGCTTTTGGCTCTCTACGCATTTTGCGTATCCTTTTGAACTTTGGATTTAGCAAGAACGCGCAAAGTTTAGCGCTTTTTAACTTTTTTAGCGCGCCGCAATTTTAATCATCGTCGTTTCCGCGTATGCTGAAATGACGAGAAAACGCGGTTTTACGTCGCCTTTAGAATCAATATTTGGCGATCTAATACCCGTCCGCAGAGGCTTTCGCGCTACGAAGCGGCAGTAATAGCGTTTTTGATAAAATCCGCGCCATATTGTAGGGAGGCGTTATGTCGTTAGGGAGTAATTACGATCCAAAGGAGATAGAGAGCGGACTTTACGAAGAGTGGGAAAAAGATGGGCTTTTTGAATCGAATAAGGGCGGAGGAACGCCTTTTACGATTATGATGCCGCCGCCCAACGTTACGGGAAGCCTTCATATCGGGCATGCGCTAAACCATACGCTTCAAGATATTATCGTTCGCTACAAACGAATGGACGGCTACGACGTATTGTGGCAGTCAGGATTAGATCACGCGGGGATCGCCACGCAAAACGTCGTTGAAAAACGGCTTTTAGCCGAAGGGATCGCCAAAGAGGAGATCGGGCGCGAGGAGTTTATCCGCCGCGTGTGGGAGTGGAAAGAGCAAAGCGGCGGGACGATCGTCAGCCAACTGCGCCGTCTTGGAACAAGCCCCGATTGGAGGCGCGAACGCTTCACGATGGACGCGGGGTTAAAAGAGGCGGTCAAAAAGGCGTTTGTTAAACTTTACGAAGACGGTTTGATCGTTCAAGATAACTATATGGTTAATTGGTGTACCCACGACGGCGCGTTAAGCGACGTAGAGGTCGAGCATAGCCAAACCGAAGGGGCGCTTTATCATATTCGCTATCCGTTCGCGCATAGCCAAGGCGCGATTGTCGTAGCTACGACGCGCCCCGAAACCTACTTTGGCGATACCGCCGTAATGATTCGCCCCGACGATCCGCGCTATAAGGATCTCGCGGGCAAAAGCGTTATATTGCCGCTGATTAACCGCGAGATTAAAATTATCGCCGACGATCACGTCGATATCGGTTTCGGTTCGGGCGCGGTTAAAGTTACGCCCGCGCACGATCCGAACGATTACGAGGTAGGCAAACGGCACAACTTAGAGTTTTTGACGATATTCGACGAAAAAGGGATATTAAACGAGCGTTGCGGCGACTTCGAGGGGCTTGAGCGGCTTGAAGCGCGCCCCAAAATCGTAGAGGCGTTGCAAGCGGGCGGGTTTATAGAAAAGATCGAGAAGCATATTCATCAGGTAGGGCGGTGTTACCGTTGCCAAAACATAGTCGAGCCGTATATCTCTATGCAATGGTTTGTGAAAAAAGAGATCGCTACGGAGGCGATAAAGCGCGTCGATCGGGGCGAAACTAAGTTTTTTCCGCCGCATTGGAAAAACAACTTTGATTCGTGGATGAAAGAGCTACGCGATTGGTGCGTCTCCCGCCAGCTTTGGTGGGGACATCGTATTCCCGTCTTTTATTGCGTCGAGTGCAACAATCGCTGGGCTACGATCGAAGAGGAACCTAGCGGTTGCCCGCACTGCAATTCGACAAACATATTTCAAGATCCCGACGTGTTGGATACGTGGTTTAGCTCCGCGCTTTGGGCGATCTCCACGCTCGGTTGGGGCAACGAAAACGATCCGAACGTTCAAGAGGGCGATTTGGCTAGGCGTAGCCCCAACGATCTGCTGATAACGGGTTTTGACATTCTGTTCTTTTGGGTTGCGCGAATGTTGATGACAAGCGTCTATTTTACGGGTAAAACTCCGTTCAAAAACGTCTATCTACACGCGCTTGTGCGCGACGAACGCGGGCAAAAGATGAGCAAAACTAAAGGCAACGTGATCGATCCGATCGAGGTGATCGAGCTGCACGGAGCGGATACGTTGCGCTTTACTCTCGCCGCGCTGTGCGCTCAGGGGCGCGATATTCGTCTTTCGCATAAGATTTTGGAAACCTATAAACACTTCGCCAATAAGATTTATAACGCGGCGAAATATCTTTTGCTGAAAAACTCCTCTTATGCCGAGATTGGCAAGATTGTGATAAAAACCGAGTTGGGGCGCTATATGTTCAGTCGTCTAAACGCGGCGATCGAGGAGGTTCGCGGCAATCTGGACGCTTATCGCTTTAACGACGCCGCGATCGCGCTTTACCGTTTTATATGGACAGAGTTTTGCGATTGGGGCGTGGAGTTAAGCAAAGCCGACGAAAAAAGCGTTCCCGAAATCGGCGCGATCTTTATAGAAGCGTTAAAACTTCTATCGCCGTTTATGCCGTTTTTAAGCGATAGGCTTTATAGCGAGCTAACGCATAAAAAAACAAGCGTTACAATCGCGCCGTTTCCAAAAGCCGCCGATCGCGATCTGGACGCGGAAGAGCGCTTCAATATCGCAATCGAGGCGATCGCGTCGATTCGCAGGGCAAAAGCGTTAATCGATCAGGCGAATAAGCCGATTGAAAAAGCCTTTATCCGTCCGTATAAAAGCGGCGCGAAACTTCCGCTTAGTTTTATAGAAAAACTTTCTAGGGTAGAGCGCGTAGAGATTACCGGCGAAAAGCAAAAAGGCGCAAGCGATATTAGCGACAATCTTGAAACGATCGTCCCAACCGATAACCTCGATCTAAGCTCTTTAATCGTCCGTTTAGAAGCGCAAAAAGCCAAGATTCTTAAAGAGAGCGAAAAGCTGCAAGGTATGTTAAACAACGCCAACTTTGTAGCCAACGCGCCAAAAGGGGCGCTGGATAAAACCAAAACCGCGCAGGAAGAGGCTACTAAGAAACTAACCGAAATCGAAGAGAAGCTAAAAGCGTTAATTTAACGCGCCAGATATTAACCGCGATCATAATTCTTTAGTCGCCGCGCGTAAAATATTCGGGTAAATAATAAATCAATTTGTAATTTAGTCGCCGCGTTCTAGCTCGTTCTCTTTGACGTGGTAAAAGAGATTGGGGTGTTCGCGGCGAATACGATCGACTAGCGATTCTATATCGACCTCCAAAATGCGCGAATCGCGGTTTTTGGCAAGGCGGCTTTCAAGTTCGCCGATCGCCACCGCCCAAACGTCGCCAAAATCTACGGGTAGATTGCGCCAGATCGCCTTTTCTAATTTTAAGCCGAAGTTTTCGCTGGTAACGCTATGTAAAGAGTGAATAAACTGCATAAACGATTCCACGCTTGTCAAGGCGTGTATAGTTCCGCTTTCATCGACGATAAACCACGGCTTTTTTGTGTCCCATTCGCCGCTTAATAGCTCTAGCGTCTTTTTATTGGGATCGTTCGTGCCGCTTAGGCGCAAAACGGTTCTGCCGCTTTGCGCCAGATCAAGCGATCTGACGATTTCGTCAATTTGTTTTTGTACGGCTTTTCCAAGCGTCGGCTCTTTCATACGTCCCTTTCTGACCTACTCTGCTAAAATAATGCCAAACTAGGGCTGAAAGTATCTTATGGAACGTATTATAGAGGTCGAAAAAATCGCGTTTGACGGCGCCGAAGACGCAAGCCTACGCCCAAGCGCGTGGGAGGATTACATAGGGCAGAGCGCCATCAAAAATAAGTTGCGCGTTTTTATAGACGCGGCTAGAAAACGAGCCGAGCCAATCGATCATCTCTTGTTTTTTGGTCCCCCGGGTCTTGGCAAAACCACGCTTGCATATCTGATCGCCCGCGAAATGGGCGCGAATATCAAGACGACGGCGGGACCGATGATCGAAAAGAGCGGCGATCTGGCGGCGATTTTGACCAACCTTAACGAGGGAGATATTCTTTTTATCGACGAGATCCACCGAATGAGCCATACGATCGAAGAGGTGCTTTACCCCGCAATGGAAGATTTTCGCCTCGATATTATTATAGGAAGCGGGCCTGCGGCTCAAACCGTCAAAATCGATCTGCCGCGTTTTACGCTCATCGGCGCGACGACAAGAGCGGGTATGATCGGCAATCCTTTGCGCGATCGCTTTGGCGCTCACTTTAGAATGCAGTTTTACGACGTAGCCGATCTGGCCGCGATCGCAAAACGCGCCGCGAACAAATTGGGCAAACCAATCGAGGACGCCGCCGCCGAAGAGATAGCTAGACGAAGTAGGGGAACGCCTAGGATCGCGCTTCGCCTTTTGCGCCGCGTGCGCGATTACGCCGAAGTGGAAGGCGAAACGACAATCGGTTTTGAACGGGCGAAATCGGCTTTGGACGCTTTGGGGGTCAATGAAAACGGCTTCGACGAGCTTGATCTGCGGTTGCTCGCGCTTCTTGTGGAGGCGCGGGGCAGGGCGATTGGTCTAAGCGCGCTTGGCGCGAAATTAAGCGAGGACGGCGCGACGATCGAAGAGGTGATCGAACCGTATCTGTTAGCAAACGGCTATTTAGAGCGCACGGCGCGGGGTAGGATCGCCACAATCAAAAGTTACGAAGCTCTAAAACTCTCCGCTCCCGCCGCGCCAAATCAGGGCGCTCTTTTTAACGATCGCTCGTAATAAAAGGGCGTTTTTTGCGATACGAAGCGAAAGAACGCCGCTAAGATTATGAGCGAGACGATACTTGAAAGAGGCGTTATCTGTTTTATTAGAAAAGCTTATTTATTAAGCCGATCGTCGAACGAATATCAGCCGCTTTTGTAGAAGTTCGCGAAGAATGAGACTTTTAGGAATCGCTTATGGCGGCGCTTACGGAATGGGTATGTTACAAAAAAGTCGCATTTTATGCGCGTTTTAAACTTGCATAAACTTGCAAATAGCGTC
>JAISOU010000009.1 GCA_031275395.1 Helicobacteraceae bacterium
CTATCGACCTGCGGCTGATAATATAGGCGTAACTCGCCGCGATCGGCGGCGTGGCGCAAAGCGGTTTCAAACTCCAATAGCGCCAAAAAGTCCTCGTTTTTGCCGTCTTGAAAATATTGAAAAGCGGCGCGTCCCGCGCTTTTAGCGTTGTATAGCGCGACGTCGGCGTTTTTAAGCAATTCGTGAGCGTTCGCCGCGTCGGCGGGAAAGATCGTAACGCCGATACTAGTAGAACAAAAGATCTCGCGCCCGTCAAGATCAAAGGGTTTGTCAAAGGTATGCAGTATCTTATTGGCAAGTAGCGCGCTATCGCCCAGATCGTCAAGATCGGTTACGAGTATGGCAAACTCGTCGCCTCCGAAACGGCTCAAGGTGTCGCCGTCGCGCAGAAGCGGCTTAAGTTTCGCGCCTACCTGCTTTAGCAGTTTGTCGCCCGCGTGGTGCCCAAGCGAATCGTTAACCGACTTAAAGCGATCGAGATCGAGATACATAACGACAAGCGGTTTGTTCGATCGCCGCGACTGCGAAATGGCGTTTTCAAGGCGATCGTTAAATAGAGTGCGGTTCGCCAAGCCCGTAAGCGGATCGTAGTAAGCCAAGCGGTGAATATGCGCTTCCGCCTGTTTGCGATCAGAGATATCGCTAAAGAGCGCGATATATTGCTCCGCTACGTCAAATCGATTTTTGACGGAGGTGATCGAAAGCCATTCTGGGAAAAGCTCTCCGTTTTTTCTGCGGTTAATGATCTCGCCGTGCCACTTACCTTCGCGTTTAAGCGATCCCCATATATCGCGGTAAAATTGTTTGTCGTGTTGTCCCGAACCCATAATACGACCGGGCGTAGAACCGACCGCCTCCTTTTCGCTATATCCCGTAATCGCGCTAAACGCGGCGTTGACGGATTGAATCCGCCCTCTCGAATCGACGATCATCATCGCTTCGGATAGGTTGTCAAAAACTCTCGCGGCAAGTCTTAACCGCGCTTCCGCCTCGTGTTGCGTCGTAATATCTCGAAACGAAACGACATAGCCAATCCCGCCGTCGATAAGCGGCATAGGACCTCCCAAAAACAGCGCGGGGTAACGCAAACCGCCCTCTTTATTCAACCACGCCTCGCCTACAAACGGCCGGCGTTTTGAAAAAGCCTCGTCGAAAACGGCGTTTTGAGTATTTTCGGTTAAAAGCAAAACCTCCGTTTTGGGCTTTCCTAATAGATCCTCTATCTCCCGTCCGATCAGCGTTTCGGCTTTCTTGTTGATAAAGGTTAGCGTTGAGTTGTCGTCAAAACCCAAAATCCCTTCGCTTAAATGTTCGTTGATATTGTGCAAAAGTCTATTGCTGCCGATTAGCGCTTCGGCGGTTTGCTGCAACTTCAAAATAATCGCGATCACGGCGATGATCATAAAAAGCGAAAAGATGGTCATGAGTTTGCGATAGTCGTCCGTCTTTTTTACCGCCGCGGTATGCGCGTCAAGATAGGTCGAATAAGCCGCGCCAAGATCGTGCGCAAACGATCTAAGCGACATCTCCTGCATAATGCGCTGAACCGGCGCATAATTGGCTAAAATCAATCTGCCGTGCGCGGCTAAAAGCTGGGTTAAACTCGCGTCCGAGTCGCTCCATACTTCGCCGCCGCGCTCGATCGCGTTGATGGCGGCTTGCGCGTCGTCGCGCCGAACTTTTTGCTGATCGGATATAAAAAACATCGTCGTCAAAGTCGCCGCGTTGATAATATCGTTTTGTTTGGAGCTTCTTTGATCGCCTGAAGCGCGCAACCTGTTGGAGAGATTGATAAAATGATAGATACTATTGACCAACACGGAGTTTTGCCGTTTGAAATCGTCTAGCTGCCGCTTTTTTACGCTCCACTCCTCTTGCGTCTTTTTTAGCGCCTCTTTTACGTTAAGCAAACCAAACTCGTTTTCAATTTGAACGATCAGATTGTCGATATGGCGCGATCCCGTCGTCAAAGAATCGTAACTGAAAAGCTGGCGGTGCCGCAAGCGAAGCACGTCGAGGTCGATCTGCGTGTTTAGCGCAAGCGCTTGGCGAATATCTAACTCGACCTGATTGCGGTTAAACTCGTTGATATTTGTGCTACGAACATAAAGCGTCAGCAAGATGGCGCCCAAAACGCTCAGTAAAATCCAAGGGAGTAGAAAGCGCGGCGTTAATCTTAACCTCACTGCAACTCTTCTCCCGTTAGCGCGCGCAAGAATTGCCTTATGCTCTCTAAATCCTCCGGCGGCAAGGATATGCCAAGCTGATAGATTCCCATTTTATTGATCGCCTCCTTGAGAGTTTCGGAGCTTGCGTCGTGAAAGTATGGGGCGGTTAGCTCGATATTGCGCAAAGTCGGCACTTTGAACACAAAGCGATCCTCTTCGCGCCCCGTTACGTTGAAACGCCCAAAATCGGCTTTTTCAAACGGGCTATTTTTTTCGTATGCGCGAATCACGCCAAAACGCTGAAAAAGGTTGCCGCCCACGCCTTCGCCCTGATGGCAGGCTATGCACCCGTATTGAACGAAAAGACGATAGCCGTCTAGCTCGGCTTCGCTAAGAGCCGAATCCTCTCCGAGAAGCCAGCGATCAAAGCGCGAAGGCGTGATAAGCGACGCTTCAAACGACGCGAGAGCGTCGATTACGTTATCTTTGTTCGGCGGCGATTTATAGATTTTCATAAAACTCTTGACCAAATCGCCGTCGGCGTTCAACTTCGCCAGAACCTCTTTCCAGTCGCTCCCCATCTCGATAGGATTTTCAATAGGTCCCGGAATTTGGTCGTGTAGATTTTGCGCTCTGCCGTCCCAAAACTGTCTAAAAAATAGCGAGGAATTATAAACCGTCGGCGCGTTTATCTCGCCCTCTTTATTCTCTACTCCGATCGAACGTTTCAGTCCGTCGTCTCCTCCGTTATCTAGATCGTGGCAAGACGCGCAGGAGACCGTGTCGTCTTTAGATAATCTTGTATCGTGGAATAAAGCGCGTCCTAATTCGATCTTCTCTTTGTCGAGGTTGATCGGTTTTTGTATCGGCAAAATCGGCTCGTTTCGCCGCTCGAGCGATAGGTTTTCGTCCGCGCCGTAAATGCTGGAGCTATCGATCGCGACGCTTTTTTGCAAAGGAGATCTGAAATAAACGACGTAGATCGCGCTGATCATAATCGCGATTGCGCCTATCGCGGCGAACGCCCAGCTCGTCGAACTTCTAATATATCCTCTTGCGTCCATTCCCAACGTCCCTTTTTCTGCGACAAATTGGGCATTATACATTATAGTAACGCCAAAAGCGCGCTTAAAAAAGCATATTTTTGCTAATCTTAGCAAGTTATGCAAAAAAATCCCCACGCTCTCAAAGTAAAGCTAATTTTATGGCTTATCGCGGCGCTAACAATGCTCTCAGGAGCTACAATCGCCGCTTCGTTGCCGGGCATCTCGGCGCATTTCGTTCAGGCTGGAGGCGACAGCGAGATTATTTCGCGCCTGATTTTGACGATACCCGCCATAACAATTGCGATCGTCGCGCCGCTCGCCGGTTGGGTAATCCACCATTTTGGCAAGATCAAGCCGATCTACTTTTCGCTAGTTCTTTACGCGCTCGCGGGCTGTTCGGGCTTGTTCGCCAATTCGATCGGCGCACTACTGATCGGACGCGTGGGGCTTGGCGCGGCGGTGGCGATTTTGATGACGGCGGGAACGACGCTTGTCGGCGACTATTACAGAGGCGCGGAACGCGATCGCTTTATTAGCATGCAAGGTGCGTTCGTTGCTCTTGGCGGCGTGTTTTTCCTTGTGGGCGGCGGGTTTCTAGCCGATTTTAGCTGGCGCGCGCCATTTGGCGTTTATTTCGTTTCGCTGTTGTTTATCCCGCTGACGGCGATCACGCTCTTCGAACCAAAAGAGCGCGTCGATCCTAATCAGAACGCCTCGCTTTTTGGCAGGGGCGGTTATTTTGACGCCCTACCCTCTTTCGCCGTCGCCTTTTTCACAATGGCGATCTTTTACATTGTGCCGACGCAGCTACCGTTTGTGGTGGAATCTATGAACGGCAACGGGATCGACGTGGGAATCGTTATGGGAATCGGGCCATTTTTCGCGGCGATCAGCGCGTTAAGTTACGCCAATCTGCGCAAGCGCTTTTCTCTAAAGGAGATCTACCTCGCAATCTGCCTATTGCAAGGCGCGGGGCTTGGCATAGTGGGTTTGGCCGACGTGGTGTGGAAGCTTTACGCGCCGTTTGTGTTGGTTGGGCTTGGCAACGGACTTGCGATGGCAAATACAAGCGCGTGGTTTTTAGAGCTTGCCGCGCCGCAAAAACGCGCCAAATTATCGGGGATATTAACGGGTAGTTTCTTTTTGGGGCAGTTTTGTTCGCCGCTGTTTGTGCATCCGTTTTTAGAGTTTATGCAACTACATTACGTTTTTAGTCTTTTTGGAGGGTTTTTGCTTATCGCGGCTTTTGTTTTGGCGATAAATTACGTCAGAGCAAAACTAACGCGCAAAAATTAGGGGGGGTTAAAATGGGAATGATCGGCGTTTATATGGCGGTTGGCGATAAAGATTTGAAAAAACTTATCGGTATGCAAAACGACGAGCTACTCGACGAATTGGAAGAATTAGAAGAGAAAAACGACGGTTACAATATCGACAAAATGTGGGACGGACTGCATTTTTTATTAACGGGCGTTTCGGCTTCCTCTCCGATAGAACGCGACAAATTAAGCGAGGCGATCGTCGGCGTAACTAACTTTAGTTTGGACGAAGAGGCGGACTTTATCGCATATACCAAAAACGGGGAGTTAAAAGAGATTATCGACGCTATGCAAAAGGTCGATCAAGAGGCGCTAAAAACCAATTTGGATTTAGCGCAATTCAGAAAAAACGACATATATCCCGATATATGGAGCGACGACGAAAAAGAGGAGCTATTTGAAGAGCTGCTCGACGCGTTTAACTCCATACTTTCCTTTTACAAACAAACCTTAGAAAAAGGGCAAAATATCGTAGTTAGCATATACTAGACACGATCGCTATTTTAATCTGTATTTAGCCATTTTTCTACGCGATTACGATCTATTAAAACGCGCAAAATAATCGTCGATCTTTGATCGCCGCTCAACGCTCGCGTTTTCAAAACAATCGCGTAGATCGTTATACGCGCCTAGCCCTCCAAGAAAATCACAAAACCCTTCGGCGACTTTTACTCGCGTTCAAGCTCTAACATACCCCGCTTAGTCCTAGCCATTCATTTGAAAGCGTTAAAATTGTCCGTAAGCGACGGTTGCGCGCTATCCCCATACGGCGTTTTATAGTTAGCTTCGCGCGAATTATTGTATAAATTGTAATACTCTATCAGATCGCTTTTAGTAATTAGCGTCTGTCCGTTTTCGCCGTTCTTTTTACGCGCCCGTTACGTTAATTTTAATCGTTTTAATCTTAGCGCGTTTAAAACGACGCAAACCGAGCTAAGGCTCATCGCGGCGGCGGCGATCATCGGGTTTAATAATCCCGACGCGGCGATTGGGATTCCCAAAACGTTATATCCAAACGCCCAAAAAAGATTCTGTTTGACGTTGCGGATCGTTTGGCGGCTAAGATAGATCGCCCTGCAAACGTCCAGCGGATCGGATCGCATTAAGACGATATCCGCGCAGTCGATCGCGACGTCCGTTCCCGATCCGATCGCAATTGAGGAGTCCGCCTGCGCCAACGCGGGCGCGTCGTTTATGCCGTCGCCCGCCATCGCCACTTTTCGCCCCTCGCTTTGCAACCTTTTTACCCAATCGACTTTCTCTTGCGGAGAAGCGCCAAACGCCGCCTGATCCACGCCAATTTCCGCGGCGATCGGCTTTGCGCTCTCTTCGCCGTCGCCCGTGATCATAATCGTAAAAATCCCCATCTGGCGTAGCCGCCCGATCGCCTCTTTGCTTGTCGGTTTGAGCGCGTCGGCGATCGCGATTCTGCCGATAAAAACGCCGCCGAACGCGACGTAGATCGTCGTTTTGCCCGCCAAATCCGCCGCGCCGTTTGGCAAAGCCGCGCCGCGTTCAAGCAAGGTTTCGCGCTTGCCAATCAGCGCGGTTTTGCCGTCGATTGTCGCCTCGATCCCGCGCCCGATCGCGTTTTTGAAATCGGCGAAAGGCAAAAGTTCCAATCCGTCGTTTTGCGCGGCGGAAACGATCGCCTTTGCGATCGGGTGTTCCGATCCTCTCTCGGCGCTCGCCGCGATTTGTAGCAGGCGCTCCTTAGAAACGCGCTCGGCAAGTAGATCGGTTACGATCGGCCTGCCTTCGGTGATCGTTCCCGTTTTGTCAAAAACGACCGCGTCGATCTTTCGCGCCGCTTCAAGCGCCTCGCCGCCCTTGATCAGTATGCCGTTCTGCGCGCCCTGACCCGTAGCGACCATAATCGCGGTCGGCGTGGCAAGCCCCAAAGCGCACGGGCAGGCGATAACCAAAACCGAGATAAAAATCTTTAGCGAAAGCCCGAAATCTTGCGTCGCCGCAAACCACGCCGCGCCGGAAATGACCGCGATCGCGCAAACGATCGGGACAAAATAGCCCGATACCACGTCGGCAAGCTTTGCGATCGGCGCTTTTGAGCCTTGCGCATCCTCCACAAGTTTTACTATTCGCGCAAACGCCGTGTCCGCGCCAATTTTAAGCGCTTTGAAGCGAATAAATCCGCTAACGTTTAACGTGGCGGCATAGACAAAATCGCCCTTTTTCTTATCGATCGGCATACTTTCGCCCGTTAGCGCCGATTCATCGACCGCCGCGCTTGCTTCTATTACCTCGCCGTCGACGGGAATCTTCGCGCCCGATTTAACGATTATAATATCGCCGATCGCCACGTTTTCTATCGCGATCTCCATCTCGTTTCTGTCGCGTTCTATAAGCGCGGTTTTTGGCGTCAGATTTGCAAGTTTTTTGATCGCTTCGCTAGTTCTTCCTTTGGATAGCGCTTCAAGAGATTTGCCCAGTAAAATCAAGGTTATAATTAACGCGGAAGTTTCAAAATATAGCTGATGAATTATATGCGTATTGCCGCCAAAAATACGCCAAACGTTATAGGCGCTGAAAATAAACGCCGCGCCCGATCCGATAGCGATTAGACTATCCATATTTGGGCTTGCCTGCGCCAAAGCCTTGAAACCGACGACATAAAAACGATAGCCAATCGCCATAACGATCGCGGCGAGAAGCATTTGCGCCAAAGCAAAAGATCGCGGCGCGACCGTCGGATCAAAAACGCCGATCATGGGCGACATTGAAATAAACAGTAACGGAATCGAAAATATAAGAGCGGCTACAAACTTGATCCTCGTTATTTTAGCGCCCTCTTTTTGCTCGATCGCCGCGCCTATCTCGGAAGCGCCAAAACCTATCGTTTCTATCTTTTGTTTAATCGCGCTTAGGTTTAACTCGTTTGGATCGAACTCCACAAAAAGTTTTTCGCTTGCCAAATTGACCCTCGCGCTTTTTATTCCGTTTTGTTTTTTCAGAGTTTTTTCGATCCGCGCCGCGCACGCCGCGCAACTCATTCCCGTAATGTTTAGAGCGCTTTTTTCCATACGTTCCCCGCTTTTGTCGTAGCTATGCGAAGTATAGCTATTTGCAAATTAGTTTGCCGCTAATCAATCGCGGTTTTACGGCGCGAACGAAGGATTCTAGAAGCGATAGGCAAAGAGCGCGCCGATTATATATTGATCCGGCGTTCCCGCTTTTACGATCGGAGAATCCGCCGCGACGTCGATCAGGCGACGATAGCCGCTAAGAACGCCGATCGAAAGCGATTTTGTTATATTGTAATTGATATTTACGCCAAAACCTATATCTCTAAATCCGGCTTTTGCCTCGTAAATATCAAAACCAAACTTTTGACTATATTCTTGCGTAACTCCATAGTAGATTTGGTTGTAGTTTTTATCGGCGTATGCGGCGGAAAGCGCAAAATTAAGTCCCCAATTATCGTTAATCTTTTTCGCATAAGCGACGCTCATATCCGTACTTACGCCTTTGTTGTTGGAAAATCCGCTAAAAACTCTTGCGGAAAACGTAAAATCGTTCGCTTTATAAATAACGTTTGCGCCCGCCGTCGCTCCTAAGCTCTTAAAACCTTTGATTGCCCCTTCGTCTTCCTCCCGCCACTTTGGGCGTTTTGGACGAAAACTTAACGCCGGAGCGACTATTAACTTTTTGGAAATAGGCAGATTGAATCCAATGCCTCCTAATGGTGAAATAAAGAATATTTTATAATTCAACATCAATACGGGTAGTGCTTGCGCTCCATAGCTTTTCGATCCCTCGTATTTTGCGCGGTTCATAACGCCAAAGCCAATCGAGCCTCCAAAACCGGATTGCGATTTATTTGTATCGTTTGAATCGCTTGCATAAACGATATTCGCGCCAAAACACAACGCGATCAATAAAGCGGTTTTACGCGCCGTTTTTACCATTTACTTTGCGCCCGTAGCCTTTCTTAATTTTCAGCCGCGCAATTTTAGCCGAAAACGGTAAAACTACCGAACGACCGGAGGGGGCGGAGGCGTAGAAGCGCTTGCGTCGCTAACGGCGAGTTGCGAAATCAAACTTCCCTGATCGCTTTCGTCTTCCGCCGCGCCGATCAGATCGTCGCCTGGAGGCGGTTCGCTTGGCGTAGCGGGCGTCGGCGGGTTTTCGCTATTAGCCGCCGTTTCGCCGCCCGCGATCGCGCCGCCGGATAAAGTTCTATCCTCTTGGCAACCGCACGTAAAAAGCGCCGCCAAAATCGAAAGAATAAAAATGGGTAATCGCATTGCCGATCCTTACGCGCTCCTGCGCGATCGTTTGCCAAAGCCGAGTTTGGCGATGCGATAATAGATAGTCGATTCCGGCACGGTTACCTCGTGTTGCTCGCGGATATAATCCTGCATACGATAAACTGACCAATCCTCTTTTGTTTTTTTCAGCGTTTTAACAAGCTCTAAAAAGATCTCTCCGTCGTATTTCGGATTGCCCTCTTTGCGCCCCGCCCGTTTGGGTTTTAAGAGATCAAGCCCGCCCTGATTGAACAGGCGCAAACATTTTGTAACGGTTTCTCGATTGACAATTAGCGATTCCGCTACGGCTTGAAGGCTTAAATCGGGTTCGCTTAATAGCTTTTCAATAATCATCAAGCGTAGGCGAAACGCGCTATCAGAGGCGTTTTTAATGGTTCTACGAATTGCGCTTACGGGAATATCCGTTCGTATGGCGGCGACTCGGCTCAATGTATCCTCCTTGTTTTAGAAGGATAAACAAAAACCGTTCCCTTAAACCTCGCCGCTTAAACCAAACGAAATAAAACAAAATGAGCGCGGCTGTTTCAGCAAACATTAAGGATTGCGGCGTTTTATAAATACGATCGACTTTTAAGATATATTAGCGACGCCAACGGCGTAAAAACGCCGTCGCGTTACTTTGGCGTTTTGCGCTCCCAATAATTTGATAACCCCAAAGCTATTCAAGGGCTTTCATTTGCTCCGCCGCCAACGCCTCAATCTCCGCTTGGCGCTCGGCTTGCACCTGTTTAATATAGACCGCTATCTCGGCTATATCCTGATCGGTAAAACGGCGAACGTTTGTCGCCATAATTTTGGAGTTGCCCGAAGCGGTTTGAAAGCTATCCCTATATTTTGTTAAGGCGTATACAATCTGATCCTCTGTAAGATTTGCTGGCGCAGTTTTTGTGCCTTTTGGTTTTTCCGCATATTTTCCATGACACGTTTTACAATTGACAAACAACATCTTTGCGTCTGCAAACGCAAGCGACGTCAGCAATATGCACAACAACGCAACTCTCATAGAACCTCCTTTTAGTCCTTAAACGAAGATTATTATAGCGTAATCGCTATTTTTTGGGCAAATACCCGATCAAGAACGGTTTAGGTCGGCGATATTTGATGCGTACTGCTTGAAGCGTTCGACAATCTCGGCTATTGCCGCGCCGCGTAGATTTGTATGCTCCTTTAGCCTTTTGATCAAAGATTCGCACTCTCTAGCGCGAGAGGCGATAATATCGGGGTATTTGCTCTCTTTAAGAAGCGCCAGCGAGCTTTTAATCAAATCCAGCAGTTTATGCACGCTCTCTTCGTCTGCGACGTCGTAATCAAACTCGTAACGCGCCTTAGCGACGACGATCGTTCCTCTTTTGCGCAAGCTTTTTGCCGTCTTTGGCTCTTGCTTTATCGGCGCGGGAGAATACTCCTCCAGCGCTCTGCGCTCTGCGCCAAAACGCGACCTTAACTGCCAAAGGACGGCGATAAACATTACGATCAGCGCCAAACTTAGCGCGATTAATAAAAGCGATAGATATGTTTCGTTCAACTTTCGCCTTTAATTTACCGATCCAAAGCAAAAACCGCGCCATAATAGCGATATTATAAACCGCTACGGCGCGTCGGCGAACGCAAAACCGTCGTTAAAACCAAAACTACAAACGCTCTGCTGATAACTTTTATTTTTTACCCTTGAAGTTATAAAAAAGCGCGGCGATCGTAGCGTTTTTTCTTAATAAATTGTTTTGTTAGTCGTCAAACGCGGTTTCTATCTCGCCGATAGAAATTGAACCGTTATACTCTTTAAGAATTGCGCGCCCTGCGCTTTCGTATCCGCCGCGCTTTATGCGCGACGGAACTTTGTCAGCACGAATAGGTAGTTTTGAACTCGTATGGGTGCGGTCTGGCTTCCCAAGGCCAGATTTCAGACTGAAACTTGTAGTGCTGATAGTTTTGGATAAACGCTTCGCTCATCACGCCGCCCTCTTTAAGATAGTTGCGATCGGCAAGCATACATTCGATCGCTTCGCGTAACGTGTGCGGCATCTGTTGGATACCTTTTTCGCGGATCTCGTCCAAAGAAAGCTCGAACAAGTCCATCTCCATAGGTTCGCCCGGGCTAAGTTTGTTTTTGATCCCATCGATACCCGCCAAAAGTTGAGCGGTAAAGGCGAGATATGGGTTTGCCGAACTATCGGGAAAACGAAATTCCGCGCGCTTCGCGCTTGCGCCGTTAACGTAAGGAATACGGCAGGAAGCCGATCTGTTCTGCGCCGAATAGGTCAGAATGCTAGGCGCTTCAAAGCCCGGAATTAGGCGCTTATAGCTGTTTGTGGAGGCGTTGGTAAAAGCGGCGATCGACTGCGCGTGTTTCAAAACGCCGCCGATATAGTTAAGCGCCACGTCGCTTAAACCCTGATATTTGTCGCCCGCGAAGGCGTTTTTGTCGCCTTTCCAGATCGATTGGTGGCAGTGCATACCGCTTCCGTTGTCGCCAAAAAGCGGTTTGGGCATAAAGGTAGCCGTTTTGCCGTTTAGATGGGCGACGTTTTTGACGACGTACTTTAGCTTTTGAACGTTGTCCGCCGCCTCTACGATCGAAGCGAACTTCACGCCGATTTCGCCTTGCGCTACGGCGACCTCGTGGTGGTTGATATTGATATCCAAGCCCACGCTTTCAAGCGTTTTAACCATCTCCGCGCGCAGATCGACCATACTATCGACGGGCTGAACGGGGAAATAGCCGCCTTTTACCGCGGGGCGGTGTCCCGTGTTGGGGCGATCTTCAAAATCCACGCCGCCGTTCCAGTTGCCCTCTTCGCTGTCAATCTCGTAATACTGACAGTTGGCGTCGTCGCGGATTAAGATTTTGTCGAAAACGAAAAACTCGTTTTCGGGGCCGAAATAAGCCGCGTCGCCGATACCCGTCGATTTAAGGTATTCAAGCGCTTTTTTAGCGATAGAACGCGGATCGTGTTCATAGGGCTGGTTTTTATAAATATCCCAAATATCGCAGATAACGACCGCAGTCGGATCCGCCGTGAACGGATCGACAAAAACCGTGCTTGCGTCGGGGACTAGCAACATATCCGATCGGTTGATTGGCTGCCAGTTTGGGATCGAGCTGCCGTCGAACGGAAGACCGTTTTTGAAAACCTCTTCGCCTACAGACTTGATCGTAAACGACACGTGGTGCCATACGCCTTTAATATCTGTGAAACGAAAATCGACAAACTCGATCTTGTTGTCTTTGACGACCTTTTGAAACTTGGCAAAATCCTCTGCCTTGACGGTAAAGCTCATTTGGGCTTCTCCTTCCTTTATTGAATTAAAGGCGCAATCATAACCCAATATAGATTAGATTCGGCGCTTATATTTTAACCATACGCATTTTTTTGTCCTCAAAAAGCGCCGCCTCTTTGTAGCCTATTGATCGCGCCAGATCGTAGGCTCTACCTAACTCTTTCGCCACGTGCGACGGCGAATGGGAATCGCTTCCAAAGGTGAGTGGGATCTTTAGCTCGTAAGCTATTTTTAAGATTTCGATCGACGGATACTGCTCGCCTATGCTTTTTCGCCAACCGGAAGCGTTGATCTCGATCGCCATATCGGACTCTTTGATCGCCTCTAGCGCGACGATTACGGCTTCGTCGGGCTTTTTGCCTTTGTAACGACCGGGCAATTTGATAAGGTCAAAATGCCCTACGATATTAAAACGCCCGCTTTTTGCCATATCCGCCATCGCGGCAAAATACGCCCGCCAGACGTTCTCCAACCCGCGCCTATCAAACTCGTCGCCATCGAAGCCCGTAAAAACGCTTTCGGGATTGTCAAAGCCCCATTCGCCCAAAAAATGCACTGAACCTATCAAAAAATCGACCTTGCGCGCAAAAACGCTTTCGATCGTCTTTGTAGGCAGGTAATCCGCCTCGTAGCCAAGCCTTAACGCGATTTGATCGGCGTATTTTTCTTTCAGCGCGAAAAACTCTTTTTCGTAAGAGTCCATCTCGCTTTCGCCCATTCGGTAGCCTTCGTCGAACCCAAGCGGCGCGTGATCGCTAAAGCCAAAAACCTCCACGCCCTCCTTGATCGCTTCCAAAACGTAGTCTTCCATAGAGCCTTGCGCGTGATTGCAACGCGAGGTATGATTGTGTAGATCGAGTTTCATTTAACGCTCTTTAATTGTCGATTGGCTAGGATTATAGCTAATAAGCGACGTTTTACTAAGGAAACCAGAATGACGCAAGAAGAACTTGACGCCCTTATGAACGAGGATTTAACCGCCGCGTCCGAAACGGGGAGCGCGGAACAATTTGATCAAAACAACTACCGCCCAAAAGCGAACGCGCCTTGGCCTCCGCCGCCGTCGGCGGAACATCGCGTCGTACATCAGTTAGACGACGTGGCGCGAGAAGGCGAAGAAAAATCGACGCAGATTTTTGACATTTTAGACGCAATCGGCGCGGTCGCTTCCGAAGCGGACGACTTGACAAACAAATTTTTAAGCGGATTGTCCGCCTTTGAAGCGACCTTTGAAAAGCTAAAAGCGCGTTTTCCGCAGATCAAAGCCTTTGCCGAACACGTCGATCGCGCAAAAGAGCTTCGATCACACGGCGACCGGCTTAAGGAGATCGCGCAAAAGATCGGCGATCAGTCGATGGCGGCTATGGACGTTATGCAATTTCAGGATATTCACCGCCAAAAGATCGAGCGAGTGATCAACGTTATGCGCGCTCTTTCGCGTTATATGAATTCGCTTTTCGACACAAATATAGCGGACGATAAACGCGTAAGCTCGGCGGTTCATATCGCGGGGGACGCGACGGAAGACGTCGTAGATGAAGAGGATATAGAGGCGCTGATTGCCGCTTTCGGAGGAAAGAAATAAAACGCGGGAGAAAAGTTTACGTCTATACTAATTCTTATTATGATAGGCGCGCGCTTTTGTCTGATAAAAAGCGGATTTTAATCGGCGCGGTTTGTTTGTAATATGCGGCAAAAGACGGAGTTATTATCTCCTGCGGGCGATCCGCTTAAACTAAAGATCGCGATCGCCTTTGGAGCCGACGCGCTATATTGCGGCGTTAGCCATTTTTCTTTGCGGACGCGAAGCTCCAAAGAGTTTTCTATTCAGGAGTTTGACGAGGGGATAAAATACGCGCATTCGCTTGGTAAAAAGATCTATGTTGCCGCGAACGGATTTCCGTTTAATACGCAGATAAAACTCTTTGAAAATCATATCGCGCAAATGCGCGATCTTAACCCCGACGCGTTTATCGTTTCCAGCGTCGGAGCGGTTAGGTTGGTTAAAAAAATCGCGCCAAATATCCCGATTCATCTATCCACGCAGGCAAACGTATTAAACGTTCTCGACGCGCAAGTCTATTTTGATTTGGGAGTAAAAAGAATTATCGCCGCAAGAGAGGCGAGCCTAAAGGATCTAAAGGCGATCAAAGCGGCGATACCCGATATAGAACTTGAAGTATTCGTGCATGGATCGATGTGCTTTGCATATAGCGGTCGCTGTTTAATATCCAGTTTGCAAACGGGGCGCGTGGCAAATCGCGGAAGTTGCGCGAACGACTGTCGCTTTTTGTATAATATCTACGTCGAAAATCCTGACACAAAAGTGTTAATGAAAGTTGAAGAAAGCGACAAGGGAAGCTATATTTTTAACGCGAAAGATTTGAATCTAATCGCATATATTAAGGAGATTGTCGAAAGCGGCGCGATCGATAGTATAAAGATCGAAGGGCGCACAAAAAGCGGCTATTACGCCGCGTGCGCAACCCGCGCCTACAGAGCGGCGTTAAACGATATTGAAAACGGCTGTTTTGAGCCTTCAAAATATGAAGCCGAACTAAATACGACAAAAAATCGCGGATTTTCCGACGGTTTTTTGTTTAAGCGTCCCTATGAAAAAAACGGCGATCAAAATCTTGCGACAAGCCAGAGCGACGGAACGCATCAGGTTGTAGCTATGATCGGCGAAAACGGCGAAACGCTTCGCGCGTTGGGGACGATTAGAATCGGCGAAGAGCTAGAGATTCTCGCGCCGCTTAACGCGCAAATAACTCTTGTCGATCGCGGCGATCGCGGGATAATATATAAACAAGGCGATCGTTACTTTTTGCGATTTTCGCAAATTATTACGGCAAACGACAAAGCGTTAGAGGCAATTCACTCCGGCAACCAAAATCCCGTTTTGCTTCCCGCGCCTCTCCCGCCGTATAGTTTTTTAAGAAAACCAATTAACGCCTCTTGATCTCGCCTCTTTGATCGAAAAAATCTTTTGCATTTTAAGAGGTTTGCGGTTGTCGTTGGCGTTTATAAATCTGCTTTACAAGCCGATCGCCAAATATCACTCGTTTTGGTTTGCGCCCTTTCTATTTGCCGCATTGCAGAACGCCAAGCCCTAGCGCGGTTTTCGCCGCTTCTTGACAAACTTACAAAAGCGCGCTAGAATACCGCCTCTTTTTTGTGGGGCCGACTTGGCTTCGACGGGAAAGCGTGATGTTAGGTTGCATGTCGGCGTGGGAACAGCCGTAAAACTACCCGCAAAATATAAACGCAAATAACGCAAGTTATCGTCCCGCTTACGCTTTAGCGGCGTAAAGGACAGGCTCTTAAGTTTTGCCGCGCGACTTAAGACGCCTTCAACCAATAGCGGCTTTGGCGCGATTGCGGCATATTCGCGTCGAGATTAGCCTGCGTCTTTGGAAGGGTTTGCCCCGCTGTTTCTCCAAAGGTAAAGATACACAACGGGAACTAAACATGTAGACGCCTAAGGTTTTGCTTTTTTGGACAGGGGTTCGATCCCCCTCGGCTCCACCAATAACGGATTTTTTATGGAAGTGTCGCCCGAACCTATTTTAGCGTAAAATACAAACAATTGCGATTTTTCAGATATGCCCTTCGGGCGTTGCCTTTGACAATTTTTCGGACAGTGGATAAAAAAATGTGGACGAAGCACAATTAAAACGAATAGGCTTTGCCAATTACTCCATGATACTTTTAGTATCTAAAACACTGAACCATTGCCGAAAAGCGACGGCTTCGGGCAACTTGATAGAAAGTCCAATGGCAGCTATGGCGTCGGCGTTATAGTAGCGTGTTCCGCAGAGTTTGCCGTCGTCGGCTTGATGTGAACTCGTTTTTTCTCTAACACCTTGTCAGCGTAAAACTTCTTTAACCTCTGTGGAATGTAAATACGACTTATCCCCTATAATTTAGCAATTTCTTTGGCAGTCATTATCACATTATTTTTCAATTTTTATCACGGCAATTTTGTTACCAACTGAATTAGCATAGGTATCGCTTGTGGCTTGTGAAATTAAACGTGTTTCATCACTCATAACGCTTACATTATGGCACTTTTAATAAATGTATGCTATAATTTGAATATGGCAAACTCAGATTTTTTAAGAAAGAATATCAACCAACATGCAGTCAAAAACTCTAAATCCAAAAAAAATGGATAAAGAGATAGATATTGCGGTTAGTGTAGTTCTTAAAACTCTGTCAGAGAAATATCCACAACTTTCTTTTGTCCATCAAAAGAAAATGATGCTCACCAATATTATCGTGATGCTTTCGCAACAATATCCAGGGTATTCGGGATATTTTGGAAAACCACTTGAAACAAGTTTTATAACGCCTGACGGTGGTTTTATTTTTGCCACCAACAAACAAGGCGAACGCCGTATTGTTCTTGTGTCAGAAGTTAAACACCAAGGCACAAATGACAAACGAAAAAAAGAAGGACTACCAAAACAGGCAAAAGGTAATGCTATCGAGCGACTTGGTAAAAATCTTATCGGAATAAAGGCATTATTTAAGAACGAAGGGGTTTTGCCTTTTGTATGTTTCGGAAATGGCGACGACTTCAAGGAAGGCTCGCCAATTCGTGATAGAGTTTTGACAATGAATGACTTTTTCTCCCTTAATAAAATTATAGTTAAAAAAGATTTCTTACCATTTGAGCCAGCATCTATGCTTTTTAGATATGACGTTTGGACGATAGACGAAATGGCACGCATTATGTTAGATGTTGCCGAGCAAGCAATAAATTACAAATTTGTTTAGTTTTTCTTAATAAGCCATAATAATTCTTTGATCTTGTTGCTTCTATCTCGTAAATTGCGAGAACCACGATAAGTATTATATTCTTGTTCTAATAATTCCCAAGCACCGTGTTTTGACACAATTTTTTCAAATTTTTCAATGGATATGATGCCCTCGTCGTTGTATGAAATTAGAATATATTTCGCTTTTGTATTTTTTATCAAATCGTTCATCGCCTGTTCCGCGGGTATTTTCTTGTTGTAATCGGACTTTTGCCAATTTTTTGCTATACCGCTAACTCCGTTTTGTATGGCAATAGGCTTTCCGCCATTTATTATATTTAGCATAAAATAATTTGAACCGTAAGGGTGCTGGTTGTATGGTGGGTCAAAATATGCTAAATCAACAGGTTCAATTTCTTTTACTAATTCGTTAATATCTCTACAATAAACAAATGTTGTATTTTCCACTTCGGAAAATAACGGCACTTCAAGTGTTATCTCGCCCAAAATACGAGTTAAGGCATTTTCGCCAGCGCCGCCAAAATGACCGATACCATCTTTTTTGTGGAAGCCCTTAAATACGCCGGAGGTGTTGTTATGAATCGACGCCTGAACGATTAAATTGGCAAGACAATACAGCCTATGCTTTTCGTCTATATCGCGCTCTATCATGTATCTGACGTTATCTATAATCTCGGCGTTTTCGCGTGTGTAAAAAACTCGTTCCCCAGCCTTAATATCGTTATTATTTTTTGGGGCGTAATTATTTGTTATAAAATAATCGGATTTTGTCGTCTTACGTTTGTTCTCGTTTAGATACCTTATAGCCTCTTT
>JAISOU010000014.1 GCA_031275395.1 Helicobacteraceae bacterium
AGAGCGGAGCGGCTATACTACCAATGCGTTACGAGGCAAGCCGATTTTGGCGCTTAAAAAGCTGGGATCGGTTTATCATTCCAAAGCCGTTTGGCGTCATTACCTTTACCGCCAACAAGCTAATAGAGGTGAAAGGAGAGCCGACCGATGTCGCAAGAGAACGAATCAAAGCGGCGCTGGAGCGTTTGGAAACTTAATTTATACGCGATCGGCGCGGCGTGTTTTGTCGCGCTTTGCCTGTTTTGCTACTACGTTTTTAGCCCCTCTCACGGAGCGGCGCGGGAGGCGAGAGCGCTTTACAATCAGGGCAAGTTTGACGAGGCGCTGACAAAAGCCCAAGCGATCTATCTGGACAATCCGTACAACGTGCTTGCCTATTCGGTGGTCGAGCAGTCTAAAAAAGCCGTTCGCTGGCGGAGGTTTATCAGCGACTGCGAAGGCTATTCGCGGCGCATTCGTCTGATCGAGGCGCAAAAAGAGATCGATCCGGCCGATATGATTCTGACGAAAATGATGCTAGAAACGGCGTTTCACGATTACGAAAGGCTTGGCGAAGCAAGCGTAATGTGGGATCAAAATCTTGTCAAGGAAGCAGATGAGTATTACCGAGAGTTCGCGATCATTTACAAACGGTTCTTTAACGGCGCTGATCGATAAGTTTTTGGACTATCTGCAAAAAAATCGCGGGCGCGGCGCTTTGACGATCAAGGTTTATAAAGCGGCGTTAAAAGCGGCGTTAAAGGTTGCGATTGTCGATGAAAAATTAAAGACGATCGACTTTATGCCTTACCGCGAAACGATCGAAAATCAGGCGCCAAAGACGATCGCCAAAAACCTAAGCGCGATCAGATCGTTTTTAAGCTACCTTGAAGCGATGGGTTGGCGTTTTCACGCCTACGCGCTCGAATCCGTGAAAGTCCCAAAAAGCCTTCCGAAACCCGCCGCGCATAAGCAGATTGTGGAGGCGCTGGACGCGGCTAGCGGCGAAAACGCGATTTTAATCGAGCTACTCTACGGGCTAGGTTTAAGGATCTCCGAAGCGGCGAGCTTGCGCGTGGAAAATATCGGCGCGAACTTCTTGCGCGTTAAGGGCAAAGGAAACAAAACCCGCGAGATTCCGATCTTTGATTCGCTCAAAGATAAAATCGATCGCTACTTGGCGCAAAAAGCGCCCGCCCGCTTTTTTTTCGAGGAAAAAGGCAAGCCGTTAAGCGATAATCAATTAAGATACAAGGTTGCTAGGTCGTTTAAGGAGATTGGTCTGAAGATCGCGCCGCATCAATTACGCCACTCTTTCGCAACCGAAATGCTAAACGGGGGAGCTAGGATCGCCGACGTGAGCGAGATTTTGGGACATTCGCAGCTTGCGACAACCGAAATATATACAAAACTTTCGACCTCCATGAAGTTAAAAAGCTATATCGCGGCTCACCCGCTTTGCAAGGAAACCGGACGGTGAAGGGCGGAATCTTTCAGGCGGCGTTATATCCTCTTTTGCGGATCGCTTTTGCGGGCGTAAGTTTAAATGGAAAAAAGGCGAATTTAACGATTCGCGTATATCAAAATAAACGGCTGATCAAAGAGGAAAAACGCGAATTTGAAGCGCCAAACGGCGTTCCAAGCGCTATGATGTTCGAATATCTGCAAAAGCTGGAAAAACGCAACGCTTGCCTCTATATCGCTACGATTTTAGCAAGTATCAATCAGGGCGCGCTTCCAAGTTGCGATTCGGATTTTTTTCATAAAATGCGTATAGATACCGATAACATTTTAACCGTAAATATCGATAATAGATGGTCGATCTACGCAAGCGTTTTCGACGTAGAAGAGATACAAAAAAAATATATATCTATCGACGGGATCGACTATATTTTTCCCACCGAAGCGCTGATCGATTTTGCAAGGCGGCGTATGCATATTTCGATCGATAGGCGCGGCGCGTTCGCTTTTTTACTTTACGGCAAAGCAAGCGCTACGCTGGCGATCTACCAAGACGATCTGCTCGTTTATAGTTCGCATATTATTTTTGACGACGACGATAGCGCCGAAACGCGCTCTCAAAACGACATATCCGATATTTTTGACGACGCTTTAGCTTCGGACGCGATCGGCGACGAAGCCGCGCAAGCCGACGCAATCAGCGACGATTTTAATACGATCGAGGATTTGGACGCGTATATGGATTCTATGACTTCGAGCGATTCGTCCGATCTAAATAACGCGATCCTGCCCCAGATCGACGAAAACCCGCTAAGCGCGCCGGAATTGGATTTTAACGAGGATATTCAGCAGTCGAATATCCGACGGGATATGCTACTGTTTAATTTTCTAAAAAACTCGTTTAACGTCTTTTATAAAAACGAAAACTACGACAGCGATTTTATAAATCATACCGCGATCTTGGAGGCGAGCGAAGGCGCAAAAAGCGCGGCGGAGTTTCTAAGAAAAGAGCTATGTATAGACGCGACGATCTATCCGATCGACGTCGGCGCTACAATATGCGATATGGCTTACGAAGAGGCTAAATCGTGAAATATTCGTTGATCGCGGCGCGGCAAAAACAGTTATTAGATAGCGATACCAAGCTATGGGTCGCCTTTTTCTTATTGATTATTCTCCTATTCGGCGCGATTAAAATTGCGCTGATTCTTTTGATCGCCACGCAAGAGGTCGGAATAGCGTCTTTGCGCAACGCGCGTATTCAATACGAAGCGCAGATCGAAGAGGTAGAAAGAAAGGCGCAATTAACCGTTCAAGACATAGAGATCGCCCCAAGAGCGATCGCTAAAAACAAGGTGATCAAAGACAGCTTAACCAATCTTTTGAATCTCGTTCCAGATCAGATATATATTACCGAGCTAGAGGCTTCCGCCTCGACCTTAAAAATTAAAGGCTATACGCCGAGCAAAGAGGTTTATAACTATCTTCTAAAACCGCCGCTCGAATCGATCTTTGCCAAAACCGCTATCTCTTTTATACCGACGGGTAAAGGCGGCTTTGCCTTCGATAGTTTAAGCGTTATGGACGAACAGGAAAGATTATTTTATGATAAATAGCAAACCGCGCGATATAGATATTACAAAGGCGACGATTTTCATTTTGGCGATATTTTTTGTTTCTTTGGCGCTGATCTATTTTACTTTTATCCCCGATATGCGCCGATTAAAACTTGCCGTAATGGGCAGAGATCGCGCCGACATAACTTTGCGTCAAACGCAAACGGAGCTGGAATTACAACGCTCGAACCTTATCAATATGATCGAAAACCGTAACGAGGATTTGGCGGTTCTTAAAAACGAATTTACTATCGAAAGATTTTATCAAGACGCGACGCGTTTTTTTTCAAAATCAGATTTTGCGACAATTAAGATCGATCCCTCGTCTTCAACGCGGCTATCAAGGGTAACTATCGACGAGTACAACGTTAGCGTCGCGCTAAAAGAACCAACCGATTTTTACGATTTTATCGAGTTTATAAACAACTATAAAAACGCGGTAGAAATATCGCTTCCGATCTCGGTTAAAGCCGACTCGGATTATCAACTCAATTGGAGCTTTGGCATTAAGGTATATCGATCGACTCGGGAGTGATCTTTGCGTTAAAAATATAGGCGCGGATTTTGGCTGGGATTTTTAGTTTTCTGCACTCCTCCCTAAACTTTTTCGGAGTTATCGCTCTTTCAAACGGAGCGATCCAGATCGCCTTATCGGTAAAGCAAACCGCAATCTTTCTAGCGGCGATAAAATCTTCGCCTTTTTCAATTTTAGCGCGTTCGTTTTTTGTCGTTAAACGTCCAAGTTTTTTGATCGCAATATCGACTTGATGAATCGCGTCGATCGCGTTTTGATCGACGAGCGTTAATTTCGCTAAACGTTTTATGAATTCTTTTGTTTCAAAACGTTCCCTATCGTTTTGAAGGGCGTTAAAAGTTCGTCTAATTCCTTCTTTATGTTCCGCTAATAGCCGATCGGTAAAATCGGCGCGAAAGCGGTTGCGCAAAAAGCGGCGATCCGTGTTGCTCTCGTCGTAAAAAGCTACGATTTTGCGATCGTTTAAGTAGCTTTGTAGCTCCTCTTTGCTAGTTTTTAGAAGCGGACGAATCAGTTTATAGTTGTCGCGCCGTTCGACATAGCGCGTTCCGTTCAACTCGAAAAAACCCGCGCCTTTGCAAAACTGCATTAAAAACCATTCCGCCCAATCGTTTAATTGGTGCGCGGTTAATAGCGCGTCATAGCTATGATCTTTGATGATCTTTTCAAAAAAATCGTATCTTATTTTTCTTGCGTTCGCTTCAAAATTATTTTGCTCTATTTTAGCGTCTTTAATAAAAAGTTTTTTATGATATTTTTCGCATAGTTCTTTGGCGTATATCATCTCTTTATCGCTATTTTTTCTTGTATGATAATTAACGATCGCGCAATCAAAATCGATCGCGCCATCTATAAGAATATAAAAAAGCGCGGTTGAATCGATTCCAGCCGAAAAAGCTAACAGATTTTTGCTTTCTTTTAGCTCTTTCAATAGTTCGCTGTTGATCATATTTTCCATATCCTATTCTACCAACTTTTTTTACTAACGTTTGCTAATATCTACAAAGGCTAGATCGCGTATTCTGGAGTCTTCGATCGGTTTGAACGTTCTTGCCATATACCTGTCGTAATATTTTTTACTCCATTTATTGCGGATCTTGACGCGTTTGAGCGAGTTTTCTTTGTCGTCAAAACCGATAGAGTTTGCCGCCGCTTGCGCGTCCGTCCGAATACTTGCCGTAAATATCTTAAAATTAGGCGCTTTGTTTTTAAGCCTAAAAATAACTTTGTCGATCATATCGATCGCTCTTTTTTTTTGTAAGCCTCGCTATCAAAATCTCCCGCTTTCATTTCAACCTCCCAAAACGATCGGCAATTATACTTTTGTAGCCTTTATGCAAACTTTGGCGATAATACGTCAAAAATTAAGGAGACGGAGTGCGGCGCGTTTTGATCGTATTTTGTTTTATTGCGAGCGCTTTAAGCGCGGATACGCCGATAGACTTTAAGACGCTAAAGCAGGATTTTGTCCAGCGCGTTACGAACGAGCTAAACCAGACGCTAACCTTTTCGGGAGTCGTGCGGCTAAAACAGCCCAATTTTGCGCGTTACGACTATGAAAAACCGCTTCAAAAAACGATTGCCGTTAGCGGCGATCGGGTTTTGATGTTGGAGCCTGAATTGGAACAGGCGACCAAATTTACAAGCGAAATTGCGTTAAATATCATCGATCTGTGGAAACAAAGTCGCGCCGTTGGCGAGGGCAAGCGCGAGGCGATCGTAAAAAATCAAAAGATTTCGCTAGAACACAAAGGCGCGAACATAACAAGGGTCTATTATACCGACGATCTTGATAATTTTGTCGAGATTATTTTGAGCGCGCCAAAGCGAAACGAGCCGATCGACGATAGCTTTTTCGCGCCCGCGATCCCCAAAGGGTGGGATATTATCTCGCAATAGCCGCGTTCAAGCGAGCTCATTGGCGTTCTTAGGCGTTTTGAAAGGCTACGTTTGGCGCTCTTATAAAGCGAGCGCTAAAGCTATCGGCAAACTTTAGTCCATTCTTATCAAGTTTGCGCTATAATTTACGAAATTTTTCAAAAAGGGGCAAAAATGTCAAAACATAGTTTTCAGGCGGAGGTCAATCAGTTGCTCGATCTGATGATCCATTCGCTCTACTCCAACCGCGAGATTTTCTTGCGCGAACTCATCAGCAACGCAAGCGACGCTTTGGACAAGTTGAAGTTTCTTAACGTCAGCGACGATTGCTATAAGCAGATCGCGTTCGATCCGAAGATCCAAATCCGTTTTGATACCAAAGATCGCAAATGGCTAGAGATCGAAGATAACGGGATCGGAATGAACGATCAGGATTTAGTAGAAAATCTTGGCACGATCGCAAAAAGCGGCACTAAAAACTTTGTTTCGCAGCTAACGGGCGATCGCAAAAAAGATTCAAACTTAATCGGACAATTCGGAGTGGGTTTTTATTCGGCGTTTATGGTTAGCGACTCTATAGAGGTTATCGCAAAAAAGGCGGGCGAAGATAAGGCGTGGAAATGGACTAGCGACGGCAAAGGCGAATATACGATCGAAGAGTCCAACCGCGAAAGTTTTGGCGCTACGATTCGCCTAAATCTTAAAGAGGACGCTAAAGAGTTTGCCAATCGCTGGACGCTAGAAAGCGCTATTAAAAAGTATTCTAATCATATTCCATTTCCGATATTTTTGGAATACGAACAAAGCGAATACGACGATCAGGGCAAAGAGAAAGGTAAGACGAAAAAAAACGATCAAATTGGAAGCGCTACCGCGTTATGGAAACGCCCCAAAAACTCCATAAAACCGGAAGAGTATCAGGAGTTTTATAAAACGATTAGCCACGATAGCGGCGAAACGATAGCCACAATCCATACGCAAGCCGAAGGCGCGTTGGAATACACGACGCTCTTTTTTATTCCCGCCGCCGCGCCGTTTGATCTTTACAGAATGGACTATCGATCAGGCGTTAAACTTTACGTTAAGCGCGTCTTTATTACCGACGACGACAAAGAGCTTCTGCCCTCCTATTTGCGGTTTGTTCGCGGCGTGATCGACAGCGAAGATCTGCCCTTAAACGTCAGCCGCGAGATTTTGCAGCAAAATAAGATACTCGCAAACATTAAAAACGCTTCGGTTAAAAAGATATTAAGCGAGATCAAAAAACTTAGCGAAGATAAAGAAAAATACGCGGCGTTTCATAAAGAGTTCGGACGGTGCGTAAAAGAGGGGCTTTATAGCGACTACGCAAACCGAGAGGAGCTTTTAGAATTGGCGCGTTTCAAAACGACGGCAAGCGAGGGCTTGATGGGTTTCGCGGAGTATAAAGCGCGAATGAAACCCGATCAAAAGGCGATATATTATATAGCGGGATTAAACGAATCCCTATTAAGAAATTCGCCGCTTTTAGAAAGTTTCAAGGCGCAAAATATAGAAGTTCTGATTATGGACGACGAGATCGACGAGTTTGCGATTTCGCAGATTAACGAATATAAAGATCTGCCGCTCAAAGCGATCAACAAATCGGGGGCTAACGACGATCTGCCCAAAACGCAAAACGACGATATAATCAAAGCGGCGGAACCGATCGCGCAAAAGGTTAAAAAAGCGTTAGGCGAAGAGGTCAAAGAGGTTAAGATAAGTTCGCGTTTAGCAAGTTCGCCGGCGTGTTTAGTTCTCGACGAAAACGATCCGAGCGTTCAAATGCGGCAGATGTATAAGATGATGGGCGATATGCCTTTGCCGGACATTAAGCCGATTTTGGAGCTTAACCCTTCGCACGAGATCGTCCAGAAGATCGGCGCGATCGACGACGAAAACCTTGCTAGCGACGTTAGCTTTTTGCTATTTGAACAGGCGCAGCTAGTCGCGGGTATGACCTTAAAAGATCCCGCCGCGTTTGGAGAGCGTCTATCGAGGATTTTAAGCAAAGCGATATAACGCTTTACGCCGCCTAAAACGGCGGCGATCTAGCTTCATATTTTGATACGGCGCTGATTCGGCTTAATACGCAATGATATATCATTGCGTATTACTTTGCTTTAAGAAGGCGCTATGAACGAAAAGACGCGATCGCTCGGCGAAACAAAAACGCTCGAAGGCAAAAATGCCGTTTGTCTAAAGGGCATAAAATTCGCCTATAAAAAAGGCGAACAAGCGGTGTTGGATATCCCGTTTTTTGCCATAGAGCGCGGAAGCCGTGTATTTATTCACGGCGCTAGCGGCGGCGGAAAGAGTACGTTATTGAGCTTAATCGCCGGCGTTTTGCAGCCGCAAGAGGGCGAGGTTGAAGTTGAGGGCGTTTGTCTGAACGATTTTAGCGGCGCAAAGCGCGATTCGTTTCGCGGCGATAAAATCGGCTATATTTTTCAACAATTTAATCTAATCCCGTATCTATCCGTTATCGATAACGCGCTGATTCCTTGCCGTTTGTCGCGTGTTCGCCGCGATAGGGCAAGAGAGAGTTTCGGCGATATAAAAGAGGCTGCGAAAAACTTGCTCTCATACTTAGACTTAGCGCCAGAGCTGTGGGACAGACAAGCGGCGCGTCTATCCGTCGGGCAACAACAGCGCGTCGCGGCGGCTAGAGCTTTGATAGGGTCGCCGCCGATACTCATCGCGGACGAACCGACCTCTTCGCTGGACGAACAAAGACGCGAATACTTTCTGAAGCTGCTTTTGAAAGCGTGCGAGGAGAGCGGACAAAGCCTGATTTTTGTCAGCCACGACCGTAGTTTGGCGACAAATTTCGACCGCGTCGAAGCGCTGGACGAATTAAACCGCACCGCGCCGCAAAAGGAGCGCGTATGAAAATCTTTTACCTCTTTTCGCTGGCGAAAAAGAGCGCGTGGAATAGGCGCGGCTCTTTGGTGTTGGCGATATTTTCGGTGGCGCTCTCAACCGCGCTTTTGCTTGGCGTGGAGAGAATCAGAACGCAAGTTAAAGAGAGTTTTACGCAAACGATATCCGGCGTTGACCTTGTCGTAGGCACAAGAGGCGGCGATATAGAGCTTACGCTTTACGCGATTTTTCACTTGGGTTCGGCCGCCAACAATATGAGCTGGAAAAGCGCCAAAGAGATAGCCGCGTTAGACGACATAGCTTGGACGATACCCATCTCTTTGGGCGATTCGCACAAAGGCTATCCTGTCACGGCGACAAATGCCGATTTTTTCGACCACTATAAGTTTCGCGGCGGCAAACGCATCGCAATCGCTTCAGGCAAGCCTTTTAGCGATATTTTCGACGTAACGATAGGCTCTGAAGCGGCTAAAAATTTAGGTTATAAAATTGGCGATCAGATAGTTTTAAGCCACGGCGAGGGGCGGACAAATTTAGCCGAACATAGCGACAAACCCTTTAGCGTCGTGGGGATTCTGGCTCCCACTGGAACGGTGATCGACCGATCGCTTTATATCTCGCTGGAGGCAATGGAGGCGATTCATATCGATTGGCAGGGTGGGGCGCCGATTGCGGGACTAAGCGTTTCGCCCGAAATGGCGCGAAAGTTTGACCTGGAGCCCAAAAGTATCACGTCGCTTCTTGTGGGGCTGAAAAAACGCTCAAAAGTGTTCGCCGTGCAACGCCAAATCAACGAATGGCAGAGCGAAGCGCTGATTGGGGTTATGCCGGGCGTGACTATGGATCGTATATGGCGGACGATCAACGTCGGCGAAAGGGCGTTGACGTTTATATCGGCGCTGGTTACAATTGCGGGGTTATTCGGCTTGGCTTCCGCTATTTTGGCAGGGTTGGGAGAGCGGCGGCGCGAGCTTGCGATATTGCGAGCGGCGGGCGCTAGACCTATGGATATCGTCGCGTTGTTATCGTGCGAGGGCGTTTTGTTGGTCGTGTGCGGCGCCGGTTTGGGCGCGGCGGCATTGGCTTTGTTGATAGCGATTTTTAGCCCTATTGTAGCCGATAGTTATGGTATAGCGATTTATCTATCGGCGCCGAGCGCTATTGAGTTGGCGCTACTTGCCGCGATTGTGCTGGCTGGATTTTTGACGAGTATGATTCCCGCTATTCGCGCATATCGTATGAGCCTTTCCGACGGGCTTGCCGTCGTAACATAAAGGAGCTTAGATGACGTTTCGATTTTTATGGGTCTTTTTGTTTTGCTATGCGTTTGCCTGCGCCGCGCCCTCTTATAATAATGCGACTTGGGACGATCTCGTCCCCGAAGATTGGCATCCCGAGAGGATATTTAACAGCCTCAATATCGACGATCTCTCCGACGACGACCCCCGCGTCAAAAGCGTTATGGACGCTTTTATGAAAGAGTGGAAAAAATCGCCCATCAACCCAAAAATCGCAGGCAAGCGTATAAAACTGCCCGGCTATGTCGTACCGCTGGATTGGGAAGACGATACAAAATTAACCGAATTTTTGCTTGTGCCGTATTTTGGCGCGTGTATCCACGTTCCGCCTCCGCCGCCCAATCAGATCGTTTATGTCAAACCGCGAAAACCGCTTAAAGACGTTTTTGCAATGGATACGGTCTGGATATACGGCGAAATCCTGATCGAAACGAATGATTCGGGCAGTATGGGGACTTCGGGCTATAGTATGATCGCCGATAGAGTCGATCTATATACGGAATAACGTATGAAAAAGAGCGCCTTGAAAAAATCGCAACGTCTGCGTTTAGCGGAAAATCTATGCGCGGATAATAAAACGCGCCTTACGCTTTTGCGTCGCAAAGCGCTGGAAATTTTGCTAAACGCCAAAACGCCGCTTAAGGCGTACGATATTATCGAACTTATGCGAGACGAGGGCAAACGCGTTACGCCCGCGACGATCTATCGCGTTTTAGAGTTTTTGTTGGATAGCGGTTTGGTACACAGAATCAACGCCCTTAGCGCTTATGCGCCCTGCGCGAATCCGCAAAACGGCGGGCGGCATAGTTTGGTGATGTTTGTCTGTTCTAAATGTAAAAAGGTCGAAGAGATCGACGACGACGCGTTAAATCAATCAATGCGCGCAAGACTTGATCAGCTTGGGTTTTCTTTGCAGGAGGGAAGCGTGGAAATGGAAGGCGAATGTAAAACCTGCACGGTAAGTTCGTAATTTGCGCGGCGGGCGTTTGCCGATCTAGCCAGACGGCTTTTTTGCGGCATAGGCAAAAAAGGTTACAATTCGCCTTCTTTTTTTCGGGTGCGTAGCTCAGTTGGTAGAGCAGCTGACTCTTAATCAGCGGGTCTAGGGTTCGAGTCCCTACGCGCCCACCATTTAACAAAAGACGAATTATGGGAGTAATACAAAAACTCGCTCAAAAAATTACTATAAAGTTCATAAAAAAAGCGTTGAAGCGCAATTCGATTCAAAAATACCTAATCCAATACGCTTGAAAATAAAATCCCCGTTCAATATATGTATTTTAACGAAGCCGTCGGCGACGGGAGCGTTCATAATAGCGCGGAAACATACAGTTTAAGTATTACGGCAAGGAAATAAACGCTTTTTACGACGCTTTCGAGCGATATTCGTTTAACGGTAAAACCGCGCTTATTTGGGGTTTAGCGGGTTGCAACTGCGAAGCGCTCGCCGTTTGGAATAAAGCCTCATCGGTATTATAAAGGTTTATGCAATCGATTATAATACCGATCCGAGATCATCCGTCGATCGAAGTTTTAACGCATAGCAAATTGAATGCGCGAGGATTTTTGTCGCAAAAACGGCGGTAAGCTAGAGCGCCAAACAATGCCAAACGCGCTTTGAAGCGCCGATTTATTTACGCTATACGCATATTTTAGGCGAACGCGGCTAAAATGCGGTAGAGATAAGGAGCGCGAATGACGTCTTTGCAGGAAGCTCTAGTCGAATCCGCCGATTACTTTGCCAGTCAAACGCTAGGCGGCGACGCGAAACGGGCGCGATCGACGCGGCGCAAACGCGCCTGGGCGGCAAGCGTCGATGCGACAAACGACGAAAAACGGCGGGTCTGCGTCTATATTTCGCGCCCAAGCCTCGCTAAGATGGCGAAACTTTTTCTAAACGAAGAAACGCCAAACGACGAGATTTTACGCGATCTGATCGGCGAAATAGCCAATTCGATCGTAGGCAAAGCAAAAGCGCTCGCCTCCGATCGCGGGTTAAAGTTTGATATATCCGCGCCGCGTTTTGAAGGTAAGGCAAAGGCGATCGGCAAAGGCGCGACGTTTATTTTACATTACGCTTTCGCGGGAGATTGTTTTAGCGTCTGCGTAGTCGGGGCGGAACTATGATAAACTCGGAAGAAACGGAGCATAAAACCGCCGATAAGCTGATCCCAGATTTTTCCGAGCTTTTGGCTATGGAAATCGAGCTGGTTTCAGATCTAGGGCAGACTACCTTGCCGCTACGCGAGATTCTTAATCTTGAGCGCGGATCGGTGATCGATTTAGGCAAGCCCGCGGGCGAATCGGTCGAAATCTACGTCAATGGGCGAATTATCGGGCGCGGCGAAGTGATGGTGTATGAAAAAAACTTGGCGATTCGCGTCAATGAGGTGTTGGACGCAAACGCCGTGCTTTACTATTTTGCAAAAGAGAACAGTTGAAACGCGCTACTTTTATATGGTTTTTATGCGCTTTGAGTCTATTTGGCGCGACTCTTAAAGACGCTAGGGTCGATTTTGTCAATAGCGGCGTAGAGCTGACTTTATATCTCGATTCGGCTTTTAACGGCAAAATCTCCGAAACGCGGGAGGATTCGCAAATCGTACTGACGATCGACAATCTGCAAACCTCTACGCCCTACGTTTTCACGCCAAAACAAGGCGCGCTCGTTTCTACCGCGCGTATTTCGCCCAGAGATCGCCAAACAATCGTACGAATTGCGCCAAGAACGCGCGTTGTCGCCGACGCAAGAGCGATCGGCGACGGCAAGACGCTTCTGATCCGTCTTACGAGAGATTCCAACGCGACTAACCTAGACGAGCCGATCGTAGGCGTTCAACTGACGCAGAGCTATATGATAGCGGGGATTTTCCTCGCGGGGCTTCTGCTTTTGTGGATTATGGCTCGCCTTGTGCGCGGCGGCGGCGGTTCATGGCTACTTCGCGGCAAGAATAGCGATATAATCTCGATCGTTTGGCAAAAACCTATCGACGCCAAAAATCGTTTTATTTTGGCGCGTTTTCGGGATAAAGAGTTTCTTTTGCTCGTCGGACAGAGCAATCTTTTACTGGATTCTAGCGGCATTGTTGCGCCGGAGATCGACGAGGACGCTTTTGAGGCTTTGCTTCGCGCTAATAGCGTCAAACTTTCCGATTATCTTAAAGAAAACGACGAGAAAAAACGATCATAATTCGCTCATAGCTTTTCGTATCCACGCCGTATATTCGTCGTGAATCTGATCGGCGCTTTTGCCCCGCGTTTCGATCAGGGCGCCGATTCTCATAACGATTTCGCCGCTTCGTTTCAGATACGTTCTCGCAGCCCAGCAACCGCCCGCGTTATGCGCGATCGGCAGGATAGGAACGCCCGTCTTTGCGGCTAAAACCGCCGCGCTTTTTTTGAACTCTTTTATCTCGCCGACGGGCATTCTTGTCCCTTCGGGAAAGATCAGCAAACTAACGCCGTTTTTTAGCCGCTCGGCGCCTACTTTTAACACCTTTCTCGAAGCGGCGATCGGATTTGAACGCTCAATGGCGATCGGACGCAAAAATCCTATAGACCAGCCAACGAACGGTATCCATAAAAGTTGGCGTTTAAGCAGCGTGCATATCGGCACGATCAGCGTTTGGATAGCGTAGGTTTCCCAAGTGCTTTGGTGGTTGCTTACCGCGATAAAGGTTCTATCTTTCGGCAGATTTTCGCGCCCTTCGATACGATATTTTACGCCGCAAATGACGCGAAGCAGAAACGACGCGATATTAAAAACGCATATCGGCACGAAAAAACGCCATTTGTAGGGTATAAAAATACCCGCGAGCGATCCCGCGATAAAAATAACCGCTAAGGTTGGAAAATAAATTAACGAAAACAGAATCGAACGAAAACGCATACTTTCTCCCAAAGGGCAAACTAAAGCGAATTATATGAGCTTTTAGCTACCCTGCGAAAAGCCGCGTTTTACCGCGCTGTCGTAGCGCCGCCGTTATCCGCAAATCCCACAACCGCCGTTATTCCCGCGACTTTAGCGTATCCCCGCCGTAACGCGCTATCGCTTCGCGGGGAATTGCGCAACCCAATCACTTCATTGACGCTTTTATCAAAGCCATACGTTAATCGTATATCAGAGTCATACATTGATCGTATTCAAAGCGATATGAGGCGATACGTAGTATCGACAAGATAAAAGCGTTAATCTAAAAAAAACGATAAAAGATTGATCTCTTTGATCAATCTAAAACAAAATAAAGGATTGCTTTGATCGATTGAACAGAAAATCAAGGATCTCTTTGATCAATTTAAAAGAAAGGATTGACATGTTCAACGCCAAAAGCGACAATACCGTTCATATAGAACGAATAAAGAGACTTAAGTCGAGGAATACGAACAAGCTAAAGAGAAAAGACGCTCTACCCAACCTTACGTAAGCGAAACGGAACTTAACCTTGTAAATCTTGTTAAAGAGAAGAGACATCCTGCAATCAAGTTTGTTTCCGAATTGTTCAAGAGAAGAGGAATAAAGAAGCAGAACTTCTTCAAGTATTACCATAGATACAAGGAACTATAGCAAGAAAACTCCTTGCTTCCTAGAAAAAGAGGAGTAAAGGAGAGGTTCTCCAAAACTTGCTTTTGAAGTATAAAGACATAGCCTCTAAATTCTCTAACAAGCTGATATAGAACGAATAAAGAGACTTAAGTCGAGGAATACGAACAAGCTAAAGAGAAAAGACGCTCTACCCAACCTTACGTAAGCGAAACGGAACTTAACCTTGTAAATCTTGTT
>JAISOU010000026.1 GCA_031275395.1 Helicobacteraceae bacterium
TAAACAGACAGATAGGGTTCTATTTTAGCGAAGATGGCAGCCCAGTCAAACTCTCCGTTGGCTAATAGGACGTTAAGCCTCTTTAACGTCTCTTGCTTTCTAACCTCTCTGCGCGTATAGGCTTTGATATAGCCTCTTGACTGATAAGGGGTTAGCCTACCGCCTTTACTTTCGCAGTTTTTCTTGGCAAGCAGTATGCTGATGTATGAGAGCGTTACAAAGTCTCCAAAATCATACATTGGATCGCGGCACATCTTTGAATACTTGGAACAAAAGTAACTTACAACTTTAGCGCACTCTTCGGCTTCCGTTATAGACCAATATGGGACTAACGCCATAAGCTCTCTGGGGTTAACGTATCTTGATTGATGTTGCGATTGTCTGTGTTGGCCGTAAGCGGCCCTTGCGAACGCTACGCTACTCATTGCCATAGCCTTCGACGCTCAAACCTCAGTTGAACGACCAAGCTGGTTGCGATTAGCCTTCCGACAAAGTTGCACGGCGCGCAACTTTTGTGCAATTTCGTGATTTCTGTTTCAAAACCTCTGTTATCAAACATTGAACGCCTTCAGCGCTAAGGAACGCTTGTCGCTCCTAGCTTTGTTGATAACTCGCAACAGCGGCGTTTGACGGCTTTAATTGAGAAAATGGGCTATATTAGAAATTGATCGGCAGGAATGATATAATCCTAATTCAAAATCAACAACGGAGCAAATGGTGAAAATCACGGTAATTCAAGGGCCAAATATCAATATGATCGGCGTGCGGGAGCGATCGCTCTACGGCGCGATGACAATGGACGCGATCCATAACGAAATGCGCAAGATCGCCGAGCAAAACGGCGCGCAAATCGAGTTTTATCAGAGCAACTTAGAGGGCGAGATCATCGATCGTATTCAGGAGTGTTACGGCGAAACGGACGCGATTATCCTTAATCCCGCCGCTTACAGCCACACCTCGATCGCTATACGCGACGCGATTAGCGCGGTGGCGATTCCCGTCGTGGAGGTGCATATTACCAATATCGCCAGACGCGAAGAGTTTCGACACAACTCCTACGTTTCGCCTGTCGCCGCCGGAGTGATCGCGGGCTTTGGACCTTTTGGCTATCACTTGGCGTTGCTCGCCGCTATCCAGATCGCAAAAGAGGTCGAGGCGCAAAAAACCGCCGCAAAACAAGCCTAAACGCCGCCGATCGTATCTGTTAGCGACGATCGGCGGAGCTTTGCGCCGCTTAGATCGTCGCTCGCGCCCTTCGCGGGGCGTAACTACTTCGTAAAAATAAAAAAGAAGTTGGCGATTAGTTCCTTATATTCGTCACCCCTCCGCACAAAGACGACTTTCGTGTTGGCTTGAACGCCCGCTAACGTCCAGCCTTTGGCGAAAACGTCCTTAAACGCCGTTCTTCCGGATAGCTTATCGCCGTTGCGCGTAACCTTATCGGACGGATCTCCTATATCTACCAACCGTCCGCATAGCAGATCGTAACCTCGCTAGCGGCTAAATTAGCCGCAAATAATAGCCAGAAGGCAAACAAAGCCGACATAAACTTACGCATCAGAATCATTTCAACTAAAGTTACGCAAAATTGTAGCGCTCGCTTTTAAGAACCGTTCTTAAAAAAATTAAGCGCAATACGGCGTAACCGCGCCTATTCAAAACCTACATATTCGGAAATCTTACTCATTTACCCGCGAAACCGCCGTACCATGTCATTCTCGCGAAAGCGGAAATCCAAACCAAGACTTACGGCGTTCAAGTAGGCGATCGGATTATGATAATACAAAATACTCACGGCTACGCTGTATTATCAACCCGCCGCAACCGCAGATTAACAACGCGAAAAAAAAACGTTGTAACGCCGCAAAAAGCGCGAGAGGTTGGGCAAAAAACAACGGCGAATACGCTGATAAAAGGCAATAAGATGTTTGGCAAATATGAGATTGCGCCAACTAACAAGCAAAACGAGGCGCAACTAAAGCTTAATTTGTTTTTGGACTACAAAAATCGCGGTCCCAAAACATTGCCGCAAATGATAATGAGGTGGCTCAACGATCCGCAATACGCGCCGATCGCTTCCAAAATCACAGAGGCTAATTGTAAGCGGTGGTTTGGCTTAATCAAAGAGGCGATCCTGCGTAAGCTCACGCCTTTAGACGCGCCTATAGACGAGCGAGGCAAACACCGCAAGGGCGATTATAAAATTAAGCCAGAGATACAAGCGTTTATCATTAATCGCGTATGCGACAAAAAGGTGAGATTCCGCTTGAAAGCCATAGCGCGAGATACGCTAAAGTATTTTGAGAGCGACGCGCCAAGCTCAAGCGCTATCGCCAGATTTGTAAAAGCGTGGAAAGATGAAAACGCTATACAAGCCGCCTATAATGAAAACCCTACTAAAGCCAAGGGTAAATATATGGCGGCGCAAGGCAACGCCAGCGAAAAAGCGAAATACGTTAATCACTACGTGGAATACGATAGCTCGCCCGCAGACGTATTAACTGCCGACGGCAAACGTTGCACGATAATCGCGGCTATAGATATATTTAGCCGAAGGTGCGTAATACGAGTAGAGGAATCGTCGAACTCTTTTGCGATTTCACGAACCCTGCGAGATTATACGTTAAAGCGTGGCGTAGCCGAGAATATTATTACAGATAACGGCAGGGATTACACGAGTAACCACTTCTCGGAAACGTGCCTATTGTTAGGTATTAACCTTATGCAAGTTGAGCCGTATAGCGGCGATCAAAAGGCGCATGTAGAGCGACTTTTTGGGACGCTTACAAGGGAAGTTTTTGAGGAGTTGCCTAATTATATTGGGCACAGCGTAGCCGAAAAACAGGCGATCAAAGAACGCGAAGACTTTCCGAGACAACTTGAGGCAATTAAGCGATGGCGAGAGCAAAAACGCCTTGCGAAACTCGGTAAAGACGAGGCAGAGAAACTGCTTATCAAACGCGAAAATAAAGGTTTGATAGTAAACGTTGGGTTAACTATGCAACAGCTACAAGACGCGATTGATAATTGGATCGAGAAAATCTACGAAACGCGCATACACACCGGGCGAAATATGAACCTTACGCCCCTTGAAAAATGGTCGCAATCGCCCACGCCGCCAGCGATGATCGAAGATCCAAGAACGCTTGATTTATTGCTTATGAAACCCGAAGTGAAAACGGTGCAGAAGAGCGGAATTCGCTCGGATAACCGCATATACACAGGCGTAGAACTCGCGGAGCATGTAGGCGAACAAGTATTTATTTTGTTGCCGCCGGAGTTAAGCGAAATCTATGTTTACACGCCAAATATGCAGTTTATTGGCATTGCCGTCGATCTAAGCGCTACAGGGCAAAGTCGAGAGGAAAACGCACAGGCTAAAAAGGTAAGCAAAAAGCTGTTTAGGCAATTTGAGCGAGCGAGAGAAGCCGCGACGGAATTTAACAAAAAATATCCGTCGTCGCTTATAGAAACGGTTATGAGTCCGCGCGAAGCGGAGGTTATAGACATCTTAACCTCGCAAACGCCAATCGCGCCAAAACGCGTGCACGAAACCGCCGCGATTATCGCGGCTGGCATAGGGCTAGAAGCGCGAGCGGCTAACAACCAAAACTTAACAAAAAAGGAGGAGGAAAACGAACCAGAGTTGAATGAAAACGGCAGACCGTATTTTAAGGATCGACGCGAATTATTTTTGTGGCTAATCGCTAACAAAGACAAGATAACGCCAAGCGATCAAGCCATGATAGAACAATATCAAAACTTGTTCAACGAGCTAGAGCGTTACGTCGCGTAAAACAAAAAAAGGAGCAAAGCGGAAGGCGAAAAAAACAAAGAAAAAGAGACTCGTATTTAGGTCTCTTATCGGGCATTTTGAATGGCTGGTTAAAAACCCCGATCGTATCAGGAAGCACGATCGCGAAATCATCAAAAAGTACCAACAGTTGTACAACGAGATAGTCGAAGCCATCGGCTAGCAGATACCCGCCGAAAAAGTTTCAAGCGATTCGGCGGGTTGTTTACAACCGAAAAAACGCCCGCGTCATACCAAAAATCCCCAGAAATCTCAACTTAAAGGACAAACGATGACTGAAGAGTTTATTGTAACAGATAACCATAATAGGTTATTGGAAGCGGCGGCAAGGCTTAAATTGTTGCCGCAAGACGCGCCCCGAATGGGGATCGGATACGGCAATTTTGGCTTAGGCAAAACGATGTCTATAGCGCGCATTGCCGCGATGGAAGGCGCGCTGTTGTTTCGCGCAAGCTCCACTTGGAGCAAAAGCGCGTTTTTAACCTCGCTCTGCGAAAAGTTAGGCTTAGACGTTAGCGATAGCGCGTCGATTAAATACAAGAGGGCGGTCGATCATCTCAATCTTGAGCCAAAAACGATCATAATTGACGAGATTGACGCGCTCTTGCGTAGCGACAAAATCTCTATATTAGAGATACTGCGCGATATACACGACGAGACGCCATCGCCGCTTTTGTTAATCGGTATGGAAAGTTGCGATGGTAAACTAAAGCGCCACCAACATTTTTACTCGCGCATTGTCGAGCGAGTAGTTTTTAGCCCGGCGAAAATTGACGATATCGCGCGATTTGCTAAGTTAAGCAAGATTGCAATCTCGCAAGAGGTTGTTGATTATTTGGCGCAAAAATATCCCAATTTTCGCCAGATCAAAGTGATGTTTCTACGGCTTGAAAACTGGTGCGAAACCAACGGCAGAAAATCGGCAACGTTAAAAGAGTGGAAAGCCGCCGGCGTTGAACTCGGCATCGTGAGAATATAGACGTCTAAGAAGGAGGAGAGATGACAGCTAAAGAATTAGCGAAATCGCTAAAGGCGCGCGCGACTTATATCTATGCGCTTTGCAAACGCGAAAAGATAGACAGAGGCGCGGATTTAAACAACGCCCAGATCAACGCGATCGTATCGGCTTATATACGCGATTGCGACGAGTTTTATGCGTTTGAGGAGCGCGAAAACGAAAAAGAAGGAGTAGAAAATGGAAAGAGTGAGTAGTTGGAACGACGTGGATATTGCGTTAAAAGAGATCGGCGAATGCGAGATCAAAATCGCAAATATCGAAGGCGAAGCGACAATTGCGATCAACGAAATTAAGGAGGCGGCTAAGCCTAAAATCGCGCCGTTTGCGGCAAAAAAAGAGCATTTAGAAAAGCTGGTAACGCTTTTTTGCGAAGGTAATAAGTCGGAATTTGCCGACAAACGCTCAAAGCAATTTAACTTTGGCGAAGTCGGCTACAGACTAGTTAAATCGGTCGCGCTCCCGCGTGTAAGGGAAAAGATCGCGGCGCTGATCAAAAGCATTAAGGCTTACGGCTACGGCGAGTGCGTAGCCGCCGAAGAGACGATCAACAAAGAGATGATCGTAGAGCTTGAAGACGCGGCGCTCGTGAAACTTGGCTTGAAGCGGACTATTAAAGATAGCTTCCGCATCGTCCCAAAACTTGAGGCGATAGAGCCTGCGGCGGCTTAAATGAGCGCTAAAAAAATCGCTATTAACGTAGAGTTTGACAAGGGCATAAATCTGCGATTAAAACAGTTAATTGCCAGCGGAACGGCGAACGGCGAAAAATACGAGCTCTTTAACGCTCTAAGCGCAGGATTGGAAATTTCCCGCTTTCCTCCGCGAGCGACGCTTAAAAAATTATCCGACTTTGCAAAAAAGTTAATTTTCGCAAGGGGTTAGATCTAGGGCTAAAACGGCGATCGCTCCCTGTTTGTCTTCGCGGTTTTTAACGCTTAAATCCGCTCCGAGCGCGGTCGCCGCGTTTTTGGCTAGATAAAGCCCAAGCCCAGTTCCTTTTTGCTTGCCTTTGCCCGCAAACGGCGCGAAAAGATCAAAGCCTTCCATAATGCCGCTTCCTTCGTCGATCGTTTCGACGATCAGTTTTTTGTTTTCTAAACGGCTTTGAAAGGCGATCTTTTTGCCTTCGGGCGTGAATTTCAGCGCGTTGCCAAAAAGATTTTGCAAGATATGGCTGATCAGCGTCGGGCGCGTTTGGATCGTCAGTTTTTTTGGCGCGATATTAACGACAAGCTCGCGTCCGCGCTCTTTGGCGAGCAGGGCGAAATCGTTTGCCTTGTCGCGCAGAAACTTGACGACGTCGATCGTTTCAAGCGGATCAAACTGCGCGTATTCGGCGCGACCGATATAAAGCACGCTTTCGGTCATCTTGTTCATCTCGTCGATCACGCGGTTGGTTTCGCGCAAGGTTTCTTGATACTTTTCGGCGTTTCGCTCTTTAAGAAGCGTAACGTCGTTTTTGGCGCGGATCACGGCTAACGGCGTTTTTAGCTCGTGCGCTATGCCCACAAACAGTTCGCGCTGATAGGCGATATGCCCTTCGATCCGCGCCAAAAGGCGGTTAAGCGCCTTTGTGAGCGGCTTTAGCTCGACGGGAACAAGACGGTTTTCGGCGATCGGCGTTACGGAGCGTTCGTTCATTTTCGCAAGCTCTTCGGTCAAAGCGCGAATCGGGTGCGCTAAAAAGAAGGAGTAAAGCCCCGCGATAATAGGGATTAAAACGAGCGAGATCATATTCGCCGCAAAGACGACGTTTTGTATCTCGTCGAAGGTTTCCGCTTGGCTGGTGATGTCGCGTTCTAGCTCGATCTCGCTTGCGCCGATCGACGCCTCTAGTCGGTAGAAAAAACGCCCGTTTTCCTCGCGCTGGCTGAAGCGAAGATCCGCGTCGATACGAGCGCCGCCGTTTTCGGTTGCGGCGATTTTATCCGCCTCGTCGATCATAGCGCGTTCAATTTCGCCGTAGATACCGCGTTCGATCATCGAATAGACGAGATACGAAAAGCCAAAAACCAGCCCCGCGAAGATCGGCAGTAGCTTAAAGGCGAATTCGCTTCTTAGGCTTTTTTGGGGTAACAAAATCGGTATCCGCGCCTTCTAACCGTTTCGATCGTATCGACTTTAAGCGGCTTGTCGATCTTTTGGCGAATCTGGTTGATCGCCACTTCGATCACGTTTGGCGTTACTAGCTCCGGCTCTTCCCATATCGCGTCTAAAAGTTGCTCTTTGCTGACGATCATATCGCGGTGGCGGGCAAGATGGGCTAAGACCTCGAAAGGTTTGCCTTTGAGATCCATATCTTTGCCCCTAAAAGTAACCAGCTCTTCGTCGGGGTCGATAAGCATATCGCCAATCTCGATCTGATTTGTGTTGCCAAATCTAAGCCGCGCCTCGATTCTGGCTACCAGCACGTCAAACTCAAAGGGTTTGCAGATATAGTCGTCCGCGCCTCTTCTTAAAGCCTCGATCGCGCTTTCGCGGTCGTCTCTGGCACTGATAACCATACACGCGGCGCGCTGGCTTTTGCGCTTGACTTCGGGGATCACCTCTAGCCCGTCGCCGTCGGGCAACATCCAATCGGTAAGCACCAGATCGTAGTTGCGAATACCGACGTAGTAGAGAGCGTCTTTAAGGCTTTCGGCTTCGTCGGTTTGAAAGCCAAGCTCGCGCAAGCCTTCCGAAAGCGTTTTATTGAGAGTACTTTCGTCTTCCACAATCAGTATTCGCATTTTTACCCTTTTCTTAAAAAAATCTAAAGAATTATAGCCGATCGCGTCCTGAATAATCGCCAAAAACTTTAGCGCGAAAACTTGGCGAAATATCCGGTTTTTCAATGCAAAGGCGCAACTTTTGAATCGACGGATTTAACCGCAAAATCTCGGGCGCGATCGCCTCGATCGCCTCTTCGAGCAGTCCAAAACGCCCGCTTACGAGTCTTGAGGCGATCAGATCGGCTACAAGCGCGTAATCGACAAACTCCGCGCTATTTTTATAGTCGTAGTCGATCGCGGCGGAGGCGACCAAACGCTGCGGTTTTTCGCGCTCGTTTGGCAAAATCCCGATTATCGCGTCGATCGTCAGGTTTTCGATCAGGATCGTCATACCACTCGCGCTTCCTCTCGTTTGAAAAGCCGCAATATATTGGGGATATGCTTGTAAAAAATAATAAATCCGCAGATTACGATCGGCGCGTGCGTGCCGATTACGGGAAGTTCGGGGTGAATAACGAAGCTCAAAGCGACCGCCGTCATCATACCCGCAAGCGAAGCGATAGAGGAGATTTTAAGCGTTTTTCCAACGGCATACCACGCGACCAAGCCCAAAGCCGCCTCGATTGGCAGTAAAACCGCCACTACGCCAACGCCCGTAGCCACGCCCTTTCCGCCCTCGAAAAGCAGATACGGGCTAAAGCAATGCCCGATCACGGCAAGAACCGCGATCGTCCATAGCGTATATTCGTCTAGCCCCGCGATCATAGCGGCGATCATCACGACGGGGCCTTTGAGCGCGTCGCAAACAAACGTAGCGATCGCGAGTTTTTTCGCCAAAGCGGGATCGCGCTCTTTAACGACGCGCAAAACGTTTGTCGCGCCTATGCTGCCGCTGCCGCTTTCGCGGATATTAACCTTGCCGAACAGCTTGGCTAACGCGACGCCGAAAGGAATCGCGCCGATCAGATAGCCCGCAAGGTAAAACTGAATGTTGATGTTAAATAGAAAATCCATAGACGCTCCGATTTGGTAGGTTATAATCATCATAACAAAGCAAAGCTAAAGGTTATTTTACGTTGGAAATAAAAGAGAGTATAGCGCGATTAAAAAGCCGCCATAACGTTACGATCGCGGCGCATTACTACCAGCGCGACGAGGTTATAGCCGTAGCGGACGTGATCGGCGATAGTTTGGATCTAGCGAAAAAATGCGCGGGCGATCCAAATCCAAATCTTGTCTTTTGCGGCGTGGGATTTATGGCGCAGAGCGTCAAAACCTTAGCGCCGAACAAGCGCGTTTTAATGCCGCGAATCGCCTGTTGCTCGATGGCGCGTATGATCGACGGCGTAAGTTACGATCGCTGTATCGCGCTGATGGAACGCGCTGGTATCGAGCGTCAAAACGTTATGCCGATCGTCTATATCAACTCGCAAGCCGAGATCAAAGCGCGGGTCGCCAAAATGGGCGGAATGGTATGCACGAGCGCAAACGCGGAGGCGATTATCCGCGCCGCGCTGAAAAACGGCAAAAAGATATTTTTTCTGCCCGATCGTTGCCTTGGGCTAAATCTCGCCAAACGAATCGGGATTAGCGCGGCTACGCTAGGGCGCGACGAGGATTTTGCTAGTAAAGAGATGATCGCCTTCGACGGATTCTGTTCGGTGCATCAGATTTTTACGACCGACGATATCGATTTTTACCGCGCGAAATATCCCGATATTATCATTGCCGTTCATCCCGAATGCGATCCGTCGGTCGTCGATTGCGCCGATTTTGTCGGATCGACGAGCCAAATTATCAAGCGGGTAAAAGAGCTTCCGATCGAAACGCCGATCGCCGTCGGCACGGAGTTTAATCTGGTTAATCGCCTGCGCGAAAAAAATACCTTTGTTTTGTCGAGGCAAAAGCCCGAATGTCCGTCGATGAACGAAACGACGTTGCGCGACGTTTTGGGCGTTTTGCAAAGTATCGAAAACGAAACTTTTATCAACGAAATTACGATTGACGAAGAGGAGCGCGAATGGGCAAAAATCGCGCTCGATCGAATGTTAGCGATTTAATGAGGGATAAAGTTTCGTCGTGGCTCGCGGTGGCGAGCCTAGCGTTTTCCGCGTTTGTGTTTAATACGACCGAAATGGCGCCCGTCGGGCTTTTGACGGCGATCGGCAATAGCTTTGATATGAGCGCCGCGAGTACGGGCTATATCGTTACGATCTACGCTTGGACGGTGGCGGTTTTATCGTTGCCGCTTACCGTTTGGACGGCGAAGCTCGATCGCAAAAAACTTTTAATCGCGCTTTTTTGCGTCTTTATCGTTTCGCATTTGATTATCGGCGCGGCGCAGAGCTTTTGGGTTTTGGCGATCGGGCGGATTGGCGTCGCTTGCGCCCACGCGATTTTTTGGTCTATCGCCGCGCCGCTCGCCGTGCGCGTTGCTCCCGAAGGTAGCAAAAGCAAAGCGCTCGGCGCGTTGGTTACGGGTAGTTCGCTCGCTATGGTTATGGGGGTTCCGCTAGGAACGCTGATCGGAAAGGCTTTTGGCTGGCGCGTTACGTTTTTTCTGATAGCCTTTGGCGCGGCGCTGGCGCTTCTCGCGCTGATTAAAGCGTTGCCGAATACGCCTAGCAAAAACGCGGGCAATTTTAAGAGTTTGCCTTTTCTTCTGACCCGATCGAGCGTCGTTTGGATCTACGTTTTAACCGCCGTTATCATCACGGGCGATTTCTCCGCTTATACATATTTTAGCGCGTTTTTTGAGAGCAAAAACTACGAGTCGTCCGATATAGTTTGGCTACTTTTTGCTATGGGCGGCGCGGGGTTTATAGGCGCGTTTTTTTTCGGATTATGGGGCGATCGCTTCGCCAACGCGATCTTGATCGTTCCGCTCGGCTTGACAAGCGTCGCTTTGGCGCTTTTAGAACCGAGCGCGTCTAATTTTTACGCGGCGTTTATTTTATGCCTCGCGTGGGGAACGTTGTGCGTTATGGTCTTTATGAGTATGCAATCGCGTTTGCTCTCAGCGGCAAAAGACGCGACGGACGTGGCAAACTCGATTTATTCGGGCATTTTTAACGTTGGAATTGGCGGCGGCGCTTTTGTAGGCTCAATCGTGCTGCGATACGCGGGCATAGATCATATCGGCTATGTAAGCTCCGCGATCTTCGCCTTTGGCTTCGCGCTCTGCGCTATCTATCTAACCCATTCGCGCCGCAAACGACGTATAGCCGATCGCGCAATGTAATTCGCCATTCTTAGCGTATCTTTCGCCGCCTCCCAGAAACGACCTTTTTAGCGCGCCCTTTTCTCGTCATTATCAAGAAGGCGTGGGAACGACGGGAGAGAAGCCCGATTTTATTGATTTTTGCGGCGTTTGGCAAGGATTTGTTGGGATTGGTTAAAGATTGATATAATCCGCATTTAGCCTGAACTTGAAATTAGACAAGGAGCTAGGTTATGCCAAACTATAATCAGCCAAATGTAAGCGAAATATTAGATCGCGCAAAGGCGGCATTGGGTAATGAAAACTATCAAGAAGCCATAAGGCTATACGGTGAAGCGCTTAAACTCGATCCAAACGAT
>JAISOU010000061.1 GCA_031275395.1 Helicobacteraceae bacterium
GATCGACGCAAAAACAACGGCTATCCGTATCTTTATTGGTAGAAGTAGCCAAAGTTATCGGCTAAGGTTGTCGAAGGTTACTTCGCGCTTATAAAGGCGGATAGGAAAATCCTATCCGCTCTATTCGTTATTCTAGCGAAGCGGCGGGTTTGCCAAACAAACGAAAAGAACAACGATTGTTGAAAGTACGCTTTAATTTAATCCGTCGCTAACTCGATAAGCGTTCAATTCAGTTTGGACACGCGTCGATCGATAGGTTTTCAGCCTCCGATCCAAGCGCGGAGGTTTCGCCGCTAACGACGCTATTTCGATCGGCGATCGATTTGCCGTTGTGGGTTATGGAATAGTAGATTTTTGCGACGCCGCGCAATGTGTTTAGCGTAGTGCAATAACTCTCGATCGACGAAAGAACCCAACGCGACGCTTCTAAATCGCTTCCGTCGGAATCAAACGAGTAGATAATATGAACCGCGATAAAACGAAAGGGCGCGGTTTTTGCGCGTTCAAAATCGCCGCTTACGGATAGATTTTTAACGCTTTTTCCCTGTTTTTCGGGCAGTAAAATAATATCCGTCGCGGAACACGCGATCGCGCCGATTGTAAAATACTCTTGCGGGCTGATTATTTCTTTGTCTATTTCAAATTTTACGCCCCGATTTGTCGTCGCCTCTAACTTTAATCCTTCTGTTTGCGTTACGCTAACTATCATACACCTCTCCAAAAACCGCAAGCCAATTTTCAACCTTTTGGATCTGCTCTAAAACCGCGCTTTGCGCCGTTCCGCCTTCGCTTTTTCTGGCGTTCATAGAGGCAAACAGATCTAAAGAGGGGGCAAGATCGCTTAAACGCTCGTCTATTTGCGCTAGATCCGCCGCGTTAAGCTCGCTTAAATCTAAACCTTTTTGATCGGCGAGCGCTACGACTTTTCTTGCCAAATGATGCGCCTCTCTAAAGGCAATTCCTTTTCGCGTCGCCGCGTCGGCAAGATCGGTTGCGGTTAAATGCCCTTTTTGGCAAGCGGCGCGCATATTATTAACGTTAAACTTCGTTTCTTTATCGCCGATCATTTCGATTGTAATTTTAAGGGAATCTTTTAATGTTTTAACCGCGTCGAAAACGCCCTCTTTATCCTCTTGCAAGTCTTTATTGTAAGCTAACGGCAAACCTTTCATAACCGTTAATAATCCGATCAGATCGCCAAAAATCCTACCCGTTTTACCGCGTATCAATTCAGCCGCGTCGGGGTTTCGTTTCTGCGGCATAATAGAGCTGCCCGTAGTAAAGCGATCGCTTATTCTGATAAAACCAAACTCGCTTGACGACCAGATAATAAGCTCCTCGCACAAACGGCTAAGGTGCGTTTGCGCAACGCTCGCGTTAAATAAAATCTCTAAAGCAAAATCGCGATCGCTTACGCTATCCGCCGCGTTCAAAGTAGCGCGTTCAAAGCCAAGAGCTTTTGCTGCCGCCGCGCGATCGATATTATGCGGAGTTCCCGCCAGCGCCGCGCTGCCTAAAGGCGAAAAATTATTACGAACGTAACTGCTATCGAAACGTTCAAAATCGCGCATAAACATCGCGCAATAAGCTAATAAATGATGCGCTAAACTGATCGGTTGCGCGTGTTGTAAATGTGTATAGCCGGGTATTAACGTTTTTGTATGATCTTTTGCGATCGTAAGCGCCGTTTTGACAAGTTTAATCAAAAGAGCGTTAATCGCCGCGTTTTGCCGCAAAGTCCATAGGCGAAAATCCAGCGCGACCTGATCGTTTCTGCTACGCGCGGTATGAAGCCTTTTTCCCGCGTCGCCTATAAGCGCCGTTAAGCGCGTTTCGATCGCCATATGAATATCTTCGTCGGCGATCTTAAACTCAAACTCTCCGCGCTCGATCTCGCCTTTAATTTGCTCTAATCCCGATCGAATCGCTTGTAAATCGTTCGCGTCGATAATTCCCTGTTTTTGCAACATTTCGGCGTGCGCGATCGATCCTTCTATATCCTCTTTATACAATGCGCGATCAAAGCCGATCGAAGCGTTAAACTCCTCTAAAAGTTTGCTAACGTTCTCTTCGCCGCCGTCGCCCCAAAGTTTTGCGCTCATCTTGCCATCTCTACCGCGCGAAGCTCGCGGATCACATTAACTTTAATTTCGCCCGGATATTGCAGTTTTTGTTCGATTTCATTCGCGATTTCTTTGCTTAAAAGCGCCGTTTCCCGATCGTCTATATCGCTGGCGTTAACGATCACGCGAAGTTCGCGCCCCGCGGCGATCGCGTAGGTTTGCAAAACGCCCTTTTTGTTCGCGGCGATATTTTCAAGCTCTTCCACGCGCTTCAAATAACCCTCCAGAACCTCGCGCCGCGCCCCGGGTCTGGCGGCTGAAAGCGCGTCGGCGGCGCATACGGCGGCGGCTTCTATACTTAGCGGATCTTCGTGTCCGTGATGTGAATTGATCGCGTTTAACACGACGTCGCCCTCGCCGTAGCGCTTGCATATATCCATACCGAGCGTTACGTGGCTTCCGTCGCGATCCTGCGTCATCGCTTTGCCAATGTCGTGCAAAAGCCCCGCTCTTTTGGCGAGTTTTTCGTTGCCGTCGAGTTCGGCGGCGATAATTCCAGCCAAATACGCCACTTCCAGCGAGTGCGAAAGCGCGTTTTGCCCGTAACTTGCGCGGTACTTTAACCGTCCGATAAGCTTCACGAGTTCGGGGTGTAGATCGCTCACGCCAAGATCAAGCGCCACGTTTTGCCCGTCTTCTAATAGGCTCTCTTCAAACTGCGTTTTAACGCTGTTATGAATCTCCTCGATCCTCGCGGGTTGGATTCGCCCGTCTTCCAAAAGAAGCTCGATCGTGCGCGTGGCGATCGCGCGGCGGTAGAGATTAAAACTACTAATGATGATCGCGCCGGGCGTATCGTCAATCACAATATCTACGCCAAGAAGGTTTTCTAGCGCCTTTATATTGCGCCCCTCTTTGCCGATAATACGCCCCTTATACTCGTCGTTACTGATCGCCACAGTGTTGATCAGCCGTTCGTTGGCAAACTCGCTCGCGTAACGAGTCGTCGCCTGCGCGATGATAAAATTCGCCCGCCTTCTAGCCTCGTTTTTCGCCTCCGTTTCGGCTCTGCGAACGATATTCGCGGAATCCAAACGCGCCTTTTCCTCTACCTGCGCCAACAATACGCGCTCCGCCTCTTGCGCGCTCATTCCCGCCGCTTTTTCGATCGCGCTCTGCGCCTCTAAAAATTTCTGTTCGTTACGCTTTTTGTGATCCTCCGCGTCTTTTTGGAGTTTTGCGGCTTCTTTATGCAATCTGTCGATCGCGCGGCGTTTTTCCTCGATCGCCTCTTCTTTTTGAGAGATAAGACGGGTTTTGCGCTCCTGTTCGCGTAAAGCCGCGCTAAACTCCTGTTCCACGCGCTTTTTTAGTTCCAGCTCTTTTGCGCCGAGTTCGACTTTGGCGCGTTCCAAGATCATACGCGCTTCGTTCTCGATCGCCTTAGCTTTGGCTTTTGCCTGCGACACGCGAACGGCGTGCCGCGCCGCGTTAAGTTTGCTCGTAGCCAACCAAGCGACCACCCCGCAAACAGCTCCTGAAACTAATCCTACGACAATATATTCGACTATCATATCTGTTCCCTAAATTGCAAATCACCCTATTGCCGCTCGCCAGATAATCCCCTCGCAAATCCCAAGCGTCGCTTACTTTCGGCGCGCCTAGAAAAAATGGTTGCACAAAAATCACTATCGGTTTCTTAACTAATCCGCAAACAAAACGATCATACATACCTTTGCCAAATCCGATGCGAGCAAAACTAGCGTCGACGGCAACGGTAGGCGCGATCAAAACGTCGGTTTTTTTAATCTCCCGCAAACTATTAGCGGGGGCAAATATACCTAATGACTGACGACTCAAAGGCAGTCGATATGGTAGCGCTTTGAAGCTAACGCCTTGCGCGAATGGCGCGTAAAGTTTAGCTTTCCCGCGAAGCGCCCGAAAAAGCGGGCGTAGATCGGCTTCAAACCAGAGCGGCAAGTAGATAATTACGCTTTTGAAACGTAGCTTTTTAAGTAATTTCGCGAGGTTTTTGCGCGTTTTTGCGCTTTGCGCCGCGCATTGCGCTTTCGATCGCGACTTTAGTTTTTCCAGCGCTATCGTTCTAATATCGTTTTTGTCCATAGCTTCTAGCCGTTTTAAGATATAATTTTTCTTTTGGAGCCAACTATGTTAGCACGAACCTTTATTTTTATCTTTACAATCGCCTTTTTTGCGCTTGGTTGCACGGAAAATCGCGCCTCAATCGCAAGCGCCAAAAACGGCTTCGAGCTTAAGCTATTAAACGGCGAGCTTCTAAACGCGCGGATTGAACCGTCGGAAGGACGCTTTAACAACGTGGTTTTAGGCGGCGGCGACAAACCCGTCCTCTACGCTTTTTTCACCACCGTTTGCCCCGAATGCGCCAAAGAGATACCGCATCTTATCGATATTAAAAGACGCTACGGCGATCAGATCGAGCTAATCGGCGTATTGGTTGAAAATAAAACGGCGGACGAAGTTAGCGATTTTGCCGCGTTTCATCAGATCAACTACTCTATAGCGCTCGGAGCGGGCGCGTTTCGGCTTGCCGACGCGGTGGGCGGCGTTCGATCGATCCCCGCGGTACATATCTACGACAAAGATGGCAAATATGTTTCCCATTTTGTCGGGCTTGCGCCGCAAGAGATGCTTGAAACCCGTATAAACGAAGCGTTAAAGATCAATTAAGTATGCTCGGATTTTTAAGAAAAACGGCGGAGGCGATCCGCTCGATCGTCCCCAAAACGCAAAGCGTTTCGCCTGAGCTTTTAGAAGAGGCGCTACACGAAGCCGATATGGATTACGACGAGATCGAAGCGCTTATCGATCGGTTGGTTCTGCCAATTACCGCCGATCGGCTGGAGTTCGCGCTTTTAGAGCTTCTGCCCGCGTTCGAGCCTTATGAAATTACGCAAAAACCGTTTGTGGAGTTGGCGATCGGCGTGAACGGATCTGGCAAAACCACCACGATCGCAAAACTAGCCAAACGCTACAAAAGCGAGGGTCGCGGCGTTATGTTAGGCGCGGGCGACACCTTTCGCGCCGCCGCCGTAGAACAGCTAAAATCGTGGGCGGCAAAGCTGGACGTTCCGATCGTTTCAGCCGTTAGCGGCGGCGATCCTTCCGCGCTCGCTTACGATACGATCAGCTCCGCGCTGGCAAAAGGCGTCGATCACGTTCTGATCGACACTGCGGGCAGGTTGCACACGCAAAAAAATCTCGCCGAAGAGCTTAAAAAGATCGTCCGCGTTTGCGACAAAGCCTATAAAGGCGCGCCGCATAGAAAGCTACTTGTTTTGGACGGAACGCAAGGCGGATCGGCTATCAACCAAGCAAAAGAGTTTAACGAGATCGTAGGCATAGACGCGATGATCGTTACAAAACTTGACGGCACGGCAAAAGGCGGCGCAATCTATTCGATCTCCCGCCAACTACAAAAACCGATTTTATATATCGGCGCGGGAGAAAGCGCCGACGATCTAATCGATTTCAACGCCCGCTCCTTTACGCAAAGTTTTATCGAACCGTTTTTTAGCTAAAGCCTAAAACGTTCATAATCTGCCTTCGTCGAACAGATCGAAGGCGGTTTGATACGTCGCGACGGCTCTGCGTACGCTTTCGTTTGCCGTATTTGCCGCTTTCATAGGACGCAAAACGATAAAATCTCCGTTTGCGGCGATAAATCCAAGAAACGTTTTAGTCGCGATCCAAGCCCTGCCCTCTTCTTTGCTCATAGCAAAAATATCGCGTCCGAAAAAGCGCGATTCATAACTCCAGCCAAGCAAACCAAAAAGCGTCGGAGCAATGTCGATCGCGGAACACAAAATATCGGATTTTCCCGCGCTTATTAACTTTGGCGCGTAAAAGAAAGAAACGATCTTAAAAGAATCGCGCCGCATAGCGTTTTTATCCTCTAAATCGGGATCGCCCACGACGACAAAAATCGTATTGTTAAACCAAGATTTTGTTTTGGCTTTCTCTATGTAACGTCCAATAGCGTAATCAAAATAACGCAAAGCGCCCTCTCTCGAGAAGTTCGCGTCGTTTAACCGCCCTGACGGAAAACGATATGGAAAGTCGTTTGAAGAGGTTAATAAAAGCTGATGAAAAGGCTTGTTTTGCGCGTGGATACGATCGGCGCGCATAATCGCTTCGTTAAATAAATCTTCGTCGGCGAGTTTTTGCTTAACCTCAAAGTTTATATTTTCGGGCGCGAAGCGATCGCGATCGATACTTTCGTATCCGCTTAACGAAACGAAACGATCGATATGATCGAAAAATCCGTAACCTCCGTAGATAAATAATCTGGCGTAATTTCGCGCTTCAAACATTCTAGCCCACGAATTGGTTTCGCCGTTTTTTAATCTACGCGCTATAGGTTCGCCCGCAATCGGGGGAATACTTAAAGCGATCGCCTCGATCGCCCTGCCCTCGCCCGTCGATCGTATATTGGAAAACTCAAACGACTCCTCAAGCAATTTATTGATATACGGCGTGTTTTCTCCTATAGCGCTTGCATTTAGATTCTTGGCGATAATAACGATCGCATTAAAGGTTTTTTCATCGCCTTTGACGGAAATTGTTTTGCGAAAATCCCGATTTGCTTCGGATAAAAAAGCGGCGGTTCCGTCTTTCGCCTCGTTGATAGCGATCTTAAACGCCTGTTCTCTAGGTATTTTTGGATAAAAAGATCGATAGTCGATTCTCCCCGATCGCTTCGCGGAAAGAAGTTCGTAAATACCGTTGCGCTCAAGCGCCTGAAAAAATCTATCTCCGCTTAAAATCGGCGAATAAACAAAAAAGATCAAGACGGCGATCGCGACGTGAATCCAAAAGAGCGCCAATCTTAAACGCGCAGTCCATAGAACGCGGCGTATCGATTGGCTAAAAACGCTTGTTTTAACGATCAGAAAGCCAACGCCGATCGCCGCGATCGCGCTTACATACGCGGCGATCCGATAGTTATTGAAAAGCCCGCCGTTTTCGGCGCTTCGGTTAAAAATATAATCGACCGCGATATAGTTAAATCGACTATGAAAACCCCCCCAAAACAAAAACTCCGCGGCAGCCGTAAAAAATACGAAAAATACGAATAAAAAAACGACGATCGACAGATATATTTTTCCGCGCGTTTTCACGTAGAAATAATCGTTAAAATATAGAATAAAAATCGCGGGAATAATCAGCAAGTAACTAAGCGAAAATATATCGTTGATCGCGCCCAAAATAAGCGCGCGTAAAAAGGCGAAAAACCGCCAATTAAAATCCTCGCTAAAACTCGCAAAAAGCGCGATTCGCAAAATCGTTCCCGCGATCAAAGCGAGCGCGGCGAACGCGGCGAGCAGACGAATTTGCAAAAACGAAAAAATCTCTCTCATAAAATCCTAGCCAAAAAAAAGTTTTTATATTTTACCCGATCGAGAGCTTCCTAAAATTAAGTAAAATCGGCGTATAATTGGCGCGATCTTATCAAAAAGGAACGAACAATGGGCTTAAATCGCTGGCTATTGCTATCGGCGTTTTCGATCGGCGCGTGGGCGCAAAGCGTTTCGATCGACGTTTTGGACGCGACAATCAAGGATAAAAGAGTTTCCGGCGCGACCGTCATATTGCAACAAACGGGCGAAACCAGTCTGCGAGCGACGACGAACGCGCAAGGCAAGGCGACGATAAACTCGCCAAAAAATATCGGCGCGAGCGCGATACTGATCGTTAAAAAGGAAGGGTTTTCGGATCTTGTGGTCAAATGCCCGTGCGACGGGCTAACCTACGCGCTTAGCCCCGTGATGAAGAGTTTGGACGGATTACGTATCGTGCTTACGTGGGGCGCCACTCCGTCAGACCTCGATTCGCATTTGCTTTATGCCAATAAACATATTTATTTTGATAAAAAAGGAAGCGGCTTAGCTTATCTTGACGTAGACGACATTAGTAGCTACGGGCCTGAAACGATCACCATTCAAAAACTCGAGCCAAACGAAACCTATATCTATACCGTGCATAATTACAGCGGCAAAAACGCGCATACCGACGCTCTTAGCAAAAGCGGCGCGAAAGTTTTTGTATATGCGGGGCAGTCGCTCGTAAAAACCTATAACGTCCCCCAAAAGATAGCGGGCAACGTTTGGACGGTATTTAAGATCGACGCTAACGGGCAGATTATCGATCTTAACGCGATTGACGAGCATATATATAATGGTCAGCTCCCTACCGAGTATATAAAACGTTTTGCCGAGAAAGCGTCGGGGGCTAATGCCGCCGCAGGCGTTCAAATAGCTAGCGCTCCGATCGCGTCTGAAGCCGTAGAGTTAAATAACAAAGGCGAAAGGCTTTACCGCGCCGGTAATTTTCAGGATAGTATCTCTTACTACCAATTGGCGGTTGAAGCCGATCCGCGTTACGCGCAAGCGTATAGCAATATGGGGCTTTCATATCGCAAGCTAAACCTATTTTCCGAATCGATGTGGGCAAACCGAAACGCCATATCGATCGCAAGCGGCGAAGACGCAAACATAGTGCGCGCAAACTCCTACTACGAAATCGCAAGGCTTTACGAACAAAACGGAGCTTTCTTAGACGCGCTAAACTATTATCAGTTAGCCAACAGGGAAAATCCGAAACAGGCTTACGATAAAGCGATTGCGAGAGTAAAAGCCAAACTTTAATGCCCGCGCTTCGCGTATCGGCGATCGCAAGCGCGATCGCCGTCTGTTGTTTTGCCGTTTTACCGCCCGCGTTAATCGAGCGCGGCGACGATAATCTATCGTTTGACGAAGCCTCTAAAATCGAGATTCTATCGTTTGCCAAAACGATCCTTTCCGAGCCGTTTTTAACGCGGGAATATTTAGCGCCAAAGCTTGATCTAAAAGCCGATCAGATCAATCTTGAAAGCGTTAATAAAATTCGCTTTAGAACGCTGAAAAATCTGCTTATCAACTATCAAGCGGCGATCGGCGATCAAAACGGAGAACTTTCGCGTTCTACGCCCGAAGCGCAGTTAAAACGATTAACGCAAAACTTTACCGTAGATAGCGCAAAAGAAAAGTTTTATCGCGCCTATTTTTACGAGCAGTCGCGCCTTGCGGCGCTCTTTCCTAAAATTAGCAGCGAGATCGATCGTTTTAACGATAGCGAAATCTTGGGAACGGAGTTTAACGATCGCGTTTTTTATCTAACCTACGACGACGGACCAAGCGATCAAAACTCCTCTACGGATCGGCTGATAAAAGCGTTAAACGATCGTAATATAAACGCGGTTTTTTTCGCGCTGGGATCGGCGGCGCAAAAACGCGAAAACGATCTAGCCGATCTCTATAAAAATCAGTGTTTGGCAAGTCATGGCTGGATTCATACTTCGCACGCAAAAAACGCTAAAGAGGCGTTAAAATCGATCGAGCAAAGCGCGAATCTGTTAAACGCTTACGCGCATAACTCATATATCGCCGCTTTTCGCCCGCCGTATGGACGACGCGATCCCTCTTTTCACGATAAGGCAAAGATCGTTTTATGGAATATCGATTCGCAAGATTGGCAAAAAACGGTTAGCGCGAAAGCCGCCGCCGATCGCGTTTTAACGCTTATGCTTGTCTGGCGAAAAGGAATCGTTCTTTTTCACGATATTTACGACAAAGCCGAAACCGCTCTGCCGCTCATATACGATCGCGCTAAAAGGTGGAATCTCTCTTTCGCAAACTGCCGCTCTATCATTTGAGAAAAAGTTTAGATAAAAGATTACTCCATCTCCAAACTCATAAGCGTTAAATCTTCGCCGTCTATAATTGTTATCTCTTCGCTTTTACATTTTGGGCAACAAAAATCTAACTCGTCTAGTTCGGATATTTGTCCGCATTTTTTACACTCGATCGCAACCTTCTGCAAAATTAAATTAAGCGCCGCGCCTTTGCAAAAACTATCCTCGTTGAAAAAATAAAAAGCGCTCTTTAATAGCGCAGGGTCAATACCGCTTAATTTGCCTACCTTAACGACGATATTTATAATCATGTTCGCGCCCGCTTTTTTCGCTTCGCGTTCGCACTGATCCAACAGCGCCTGAACGACTGAATATTCGTGCATAAAAAACCTAACAGATTCTCGGTAATAATTCGCCGCTTGGCATATCTAAAAAGCGCGAAGTTTTATGCGGCGTTTTCAAGACGACGCGAGCTTTATAATCGCCGCCGACATAGCCGATAATCGCCGCGTTTTTTCCCAACTCGCTCGATCGCATAATCTCGATCGCTTTTTTAGCCGACTCTTCGCCGCGAACCGCGACGATCGCTACTCCTTCGTTTGCCAGCGAGTAAGGCTCGAATCCTAAAAGCTCGCACGCCCCTTTGACCTCGTTTTTCACAGCGATCGCCGATTCGTTAAGCGTTAGCGTCGCGTTTGCGGCGATCGCCCATTCGTTTGTTACGGCGGCTAAACCTCCCCGCGTCGCGTCGCGCATACAGACGATCGGCAGTTTCGCGTCGATCAGCGGCGAAACCAAACTCCAAAGCGAAGCGCAATCGCTTTTCAAACCGCTTTCAAGCTCTATGCCCTCCCGCGCCGCAAAGATCGCCGCGCCGTGATCGCCAATCGATCCGCTTGCGATAATCAAATCGCCGACGCGCAGATTTTTCGCCGCCAAACCCTCCAAAATAACCTCGCCAAAAGCCGTCGTGGAGATAAATATACCGCTAACGCCCTGATTTCTGGGAGTTACTTTTGTATCGGCGGCGATCAGCAAGGCGTTATTAACGCGCAGCTCCGCGCCAAAAGAGGCGACGATCTCCTCCAAAACGTCAAGGCTCAAACCCTCTTCGATAATAAACGAAGCGGCTAAAAACTTCGGCTTTGCACCGCGCATCGCGACGTCGTTACAGCTGCCCGCTACGGCTAATTTGCCGATATTGCCGCCGTTAAATACGATCGGTTCTACGGTAAAGCCGTCGATCGACACGGCGTATGCGCCGACGGGTATGATCGCCGCGTCTTCGCTTTCGGCAAGGTAGTCGTTGCCAAGAACGCGGGTAAAAACGCGATCGATTAGCTCTCTCGTTTCCAGCCCGCCCGCGCCGTGCGCAAGCGATATAACGCCGCTCACCTCAAGCGACTTTTAAGGAAGTTCAGCCAACTATCCAGCCCCTCGCCGCTCTTAGCGCTCAAGGCGATCGTTTCGACTTCGGGTTTTAGCCGCCGTATTTCGCTTTCGACCCGATCGGCGCTAAACTCAAAAAGCGGCGCTAACTCGATCTTTGTAATCAGCGCCAGATCGGCGGCGCGGAACATCACGGGGTATTTCAAAACCTTGTCGTCGCCTTCGGGAGTCGATAGTAAAACGACGTTAATATGCGCGCCAAGCTCGTAGCTTGCGGGGCAGACAAGATTGCCGACGTTCTCAATAAAAACTACGTCCAAGCCGTCTAAATCCATATTATCCATCGCGCCGCGCACCATATCGGCTTCCAGATGACAAGCCGTCCCCGTCGTGATCTGACGCGCTTGAACGCCGAGTTTAATCAGCCGATCCGAATCGCGGTTGGTCTGCATATCGCCTTCGATCACGGCAAACTTGAAATCCGCCCTCTTTGCCGTAGCCTCTAAAAGCGTCGTTTTGCCGCTACCCGGGCTGCTCATAAGGTTGATCGCCAAGATCCCTTTCGCGTCAAACTCGCGCTGATTGGCGATTGCGTTTTGATCGTTTGATTCCAACACCCGTTTCATAATCGCGATCGTTTTTGGGCTGTTCAGGTTCGGATTGTTTTCGACGTTTTCAAGCGAATCCATAATTTTCCTTAAAAAATAATCGAGATTTTACCTTTAACCTTCTAAGCGGCTAGCGCGGGTAAGTTTGGCGAACAAAACGCCGCGCAAACCGCCGATATGCGCCGCGACGGATTCGATCTCGTTTGGTTTGCCCTTTAATATAATCGACTCCATACAATTATTGTGATCGATATGAACGTGCGTAGAACATAACACGATCGCCGCGTTCTGGTGCGCTAGATCGATCATCTTCGCGTTTAGCTCCCGAGAATGGTGGTCGTAGATAAGCGTCAGATTTCCATAGACCGCTTCCTCGCCGCTCTCCCACCGCTCGGCGGTGATCTGTTCGCGGATTAAATCGCGCACAAACTCGCTGCGCGAGTCGTAGCCTTTGTTTATGATCTGCCGATCGAGCGTTTCTAACAGCTCTTTTGGTAGCGATACGCTAAAGCGGATCGATTCTTCCATTCTTGCTCCTTTTTGTCCCGACGCGATCGCTTCCGTCGTACGGCGAAAACTTTAGCGCGATTTTTATAAGCATATTAGCGAGCCTTTTATTTTACGACGCGCCCGCCGCAAACAAATACGGCTTAAATCCGCGTAAAAGCCGATTTGCGTTATACGTTAAGCGGTAAAATCAGAGCTTTATTATCGCCGCGAAGGAAAAACGTGTTTGAAAAACTGATAGAAAAACTACAAGACGGTAGCTGGCTCACATTAGAAACCAGTCCGTCTAAGAGCGCGAGTTTTCAACCGATTATCGACAAGATCGCCGCGCTTGGGCTGGATAAGAAAGTCGACGGCTGGAGCGTTACGGATAATCCGCTGGCGCAGTTGCGTTACGGTTCGATCTTTGCCGCAATCAGGCTGCAAGCGGCGTTTAACAAGCCCGCAATCGCCACGATCGGTATGCGCGATCGCAATCTGATCGCCATTCAATCGGATATTCTCGGCTGCAACGAGGCGGGCGTTCGCGCTTTTCTGGCGGTTACGGGCGATCCCGCGAGTTTGAGCGATCAGCCCCGCGCAAAAGGGGTTTTTGAAGCGAACAGCGTCGAGTTTTTGAAGATCGCGCACTTTTTCAATCGCGGGATCGACTACGCGGGCAAGACGATTTTTCCCGCGCCAAAGCCGATCTATCCCTTCGCCGTTTGCAATAGCCGCGCAAAAAATGCGGCGACGTTAAAGCGAAAGTTCGCGCAAAAGATCGGCGCGGGCGCGATTGGCGTGATTAGTCAGCCCGTTTTTTCGCTCGAGGACGCTAGAGCGCTTCAACGTTTGTTTAACGAGGTCGCTTGCGAATTTGAAGACGATCGCAAAAACGCTAGGTTAATTTTGGGCGTTTTCCCGCTCTCGCGCTTGAAAACCGCGCAGTTTTTGCAATCTCGCGTTCCGGGTATTCGCGTGTCGGATCGCTGGATCGACGCGCTTTTTGAGGCGAACCGCAAAGGCGCGCAGGAGGAAGCGAAGGTTGGTTACGAGATGAGCGCGGAGCTTTTGCGGTCGATTCGCAGGGATAAAACGCCCGTTCATATTATGAGCGCCAACCATTTTGAGTTGGCGGATAGACTGATCGACGAAATCAGGCTTTAGCAAAAATTAAGCTAAGCGCCCAAAAATTGTGCGGCATATTTATAAAAAATCGACTACGCTATGCGTGAAATTAACAAAAGGCAAACAATGGCAAAAATCGGCGTCTTCTACGGAAGCACATCGGGACACACGGCAAAAGCGGCGCAAACAATCGGCGACTTATTGAGCGCCAACCACGACGTAACGATCGTCAATATGGAGGACATCTCCTCTTTGGACGATCTGCTCGAATACGACAATCTGATTTTGGGCAGCTCCACGTGGGGGCAAGGCGATCTGCAAAACGACTGGCGCGATCCGTTTTCCGAAATGGACGACGCGGACTTTTCGGGCAAAATTGTCGCGCTTTTTGGCGCGGGCGATAGCGAAAAACACGGCGAACATTTCGCAAGCGCGTTGGGCGTTTTGTACGATAAGATCGTCGAGAAAGGAGGCAAAATTGTCGGCGAAACGAACGCGGAGGGATATAAGTTCAAATCCTCTCTGGCGCTAAGAGAGAGCAGATTTGTGGGGCTTGCTTTAGACGAAGTAAACGAGCCGGACAAGACAAAAACGCGGATCGAAACGTGGGTAAAGACGATCGACGACGCGTTTAGTTAAACGTTAATATAAGGATAGATTATGCAAAACTTTATTTACTGTAATCCAACGCAATTGGTTTTTGGGAAAGGTTCGATAGCAAAACTAGGCGATCTGATCGACAAAAAGCGTAAAGTTATGCTTTTATTCGGCGGCGGAAGCGTTAAGAAAAACGGCGTCTATGATCAGGTAAAAGCCGCGTTAAAAAATCATAATACCGTCGAGTTTTGGGGAATAGAACCAAATCCAAAAGTAGAAACTTTGCGCAGGGCTACCGCGCAGGCTAAGAAATACAAAATCGACTTCTTTTTAGCGGTTGGCGGCGGATCGGTTTTAGACGGGGTTAAATTGGTTGCCGCCGCCGCTCGATACGACGGAGATCCGTGGGATATCGTTTTGGACGGTAAGGCGAAAGATTCGCTTGATTACGCTTGCGTTATTACTATAAGCGCCACCGGATCAGAGATGAATAACGGCGCGGTTATATCCTGCGAGAAAAGCGGCGAAAAGTTTGCGTTTTTCACAAGCAAATATCCGATTTTTTCTATTCTCGATCCAGAAACTACATATTCGATTCCGCTTGATCAGTTAGCTAACGGATTAAGCGATATTTTTGTTCATGTTTTAGAACAGTATATGACGACAATTAACCAATCGCGCATTATGGATCGCTGGGCTGAAGGCATATTGCAAACGCTGATAGAGATCGCGCCGAAAGTTCTTAATAATAAATGTGATTACGCGATCAGAAGCGATTATATGTTAAGCGCGTCTCTTGCGTTAAACGGTATGATCGCTATGGGCGTTACTCAAGATTGGGCGACGCATATGATAGGACACGAATTGACCGCTTTTACGGACATAGCGCACGGCGCGACTTTAGCCGTGATCTATCCCGCGCTCTTAAGGGCTCAAAAGGAACAAAAAAGAGATAAGATTTTGCAGTATGCCGATCGCGTATTGCATATTAGCGGCGAATCGGAAGAGATCGTTATAGAAAAAGCGATCGCCGCGACGGAATCCTTTTTTAGATCGCTGGGGTTAAAAACGCGACTTTTTGAATATGGAGTCGATGAAAATACAATCGATAAAATCGTTGATCGATTTTTAGAACGTAAATCTGTTTTCGGAGACAATAATAATATTGACGCTCCGATCGTCAAAAAGATATTGTTATCCTGTAAATAGTCGTCCTTCTAGCCAGACAATCTGTTACGCCGCCCGCGATTAGTTAAGCGGGCGCTTATCGATCGACAGATATTCATTTTTCAGAGCGACGTAGCGTTTTGCGCTTGCGTAAAGCTCGCTAACCTCGTCGTCGTTTAACGTTCTAACGACTTTCGCGGGCGCGCCTAAAATCAGCGATCGCGGCGGAAAAATCTTGCCTTGCGTTACAAGCGCGCCCGCCCCTACGATCGACTCCGCGCCGATCTTCGCTCCGTCCAATACGATCGCGCCCATTCCAATCAGGCAGGCGTTATCCACGAAACACCCGTGCAAAACGGCGCGGTGTCCGATCGTAACGTCGTCGCCTACGATCGAGGCAAATCCGTCGCTTTCGTCCGTTTTTTTGCAGTGGGTTACGTGAATGATCGCGCCGTCCTGAACGCTCGTTCGCGCTCCAATCTTGACCCAATGCACGTCCGCGCGAATCACCGCGCCAAACCAAACGGAACTATCGTCGCCGATAACGGCGCGCCCGATCGTATCCGCGCTTGGAGCGATAAAAACCCCTTTGCCGATCAACGGCGACCAGCCGTTAAAAGAGGCGATCAAATTAAACCCCTCGCCTTTTTCAAAAACTCCTCGATCGCGGGAGCGATTTTGTTGTGCGATTCTCCGTCTTTATGCAAACGATCGACAATCGCTTCCAAAACGCTCTGCGCGTCGTAGCCGTTTTCGTTTCTCGGCGCGTAAATCCCGTCCGATCTTAGCTCTTTCGCCTGCTTGCCGTCATTCTGTTGCAGGCGCAAAACCGCGATCAAAAGCCTCGCGATTTCAGGATCGTCGATAGGCGTCATCATCTCGATCCTGCGCGTAAGGTTGCGCGGCATCCAATCGGCGCTACTGAAAAATACCTGCGGCTCGCTATGCTTAAAGTATAAAATCCGTCCGTGTTCAAGAAACTTGCCCACAATCGACGCGACGCGGATATTTTCGCTTACGCCCTTCACGTTTGGTAACAGGCAACAAATCCCGCGAACAATCAGAAAGATTTTTACGCCCGCTTGCGAAGCGCGGTATAAAGCGGCGATCACGTCCTTATCGACAAGCGAATTAACTTTGGCGATTATCTCGCCCTCGCCTTTCATCTTGGTTTCGGCGGCGATCAGCTCTAAAAGGCGCGGCTTGATCTGCGTGGGCGCCATCGCCAAACTATGCAACTCGGTATTTCTTGCAAAGCCCGTGATATGATGAAAAAACCGCACCGCGTCTTCGCCGATCTTTTGACTTGCGGTGAAAAAGCTAACGTCCGTATAAATCCTAGCCGTGCCGGAGTTATAGTTGCCCGTGGCTAGATGAACAAAATGCTTCAGATCGCCGTTTGGCTCGCGGCGTATAATATGCGCGATTTTCGCGTGGATTTTCAGCCCTACCACGCCGTAGATCACGTGCGCGCCCGCGTTTTCCAAAGCCCGCGCCCATTTTAGGTTGTTCTCCTCGTCGAAACGCGCCTTTAACTCTACGACCGCCGTTACCATTTTGCCCGCTTCGGCGGCTTCGATCAGCGCTCTTACGATCGGGCTATTTGCGCCGACGCGGTAGAGCGTCATTCTGATCGACAGCACATTTGGATCGTTCGCCGCTTCCGATATAAACCGCTCGATCGGATTAAAACTTTCGAAAGGTAGCAAAACGACCGCGTCCTGTTTGTCGATCACGCTGGCGATCGGCTCTTTTGTGTCGAACGGCGGCAGATTGCGCGGCGGTTGGGTATCCAAAAGAAGATGCGTCCAGCGTTTAGAGCCGATCAGCTGCCAATACGCGCCGAGATTTAGCGGCGTATTTCTGGAGTACGTGTCGTTTGGACTAACTTTAAGGTGCGTCGTCAAAAACGCCAACAGATCGGGATCGCAATTAGAGGCGATCTCAAGGCGGACAATCTCGCCCTTCTGTCTTAGGCGCAAGCCCTCCTCCAAAACGTCCAGAAAGTCGTCGGCTTCCTCCTCCTCGATCGAAATATCGGCGTTGCGCGTTACCCTAAACGGCGCGTGGCTAATGGGCGTAAAACCGGAAAACATATCTCCTATATGGTGATAGACGATCGATTCGATAGGAGTAAAGGTTACGGAATCGATCTCCACAAAGCGCGGAAGGACGCGGGGCAGACGGATCAGCCCATATCTAATCGGCTCGGTTTCGCCCGCCTCTAACTTGACCGCCATAGCAAAGCTAAGGTTGTTTAAGTGGGGAAACGGGTGCGTCGCATCGACCGCGATTGGGATCACAACGGGATAAATATGACTCTCAAAATAGGCGTTTGCCTTGCGCTTCTGCTGTTGGTTAAGATCGCCGTAACCCCTGATTTTGATCCCGCTTTTTTCCAAGATCGCAAATAGCTCCAATACCCTTTTTTCTAGGATTGGCACCTCTTTAGAAACGTAATCGCGAATCAGCGTTAGCTGTTCGTAAGCGCTTAATCCGTCTGGACTGCCCGGACTGACGCGGGCTTTTTCCATCACCTTCAACCCCGCGACGCGAATCATATAAAACTCGTCTAGGTTCGTGCCGTAAATGGCGACGTATTTAAGCTGCTCCAGCGGAGGATTGCGCGGGTTGGAAGCCTCTTCCAAAACCCGCGTATTGAAACGAAGCCAGCTAAGCTCGCGATTGATGAAATGTTGCGGTTGTAAATGGCGCGTCATTGACGTACTTTCTCGCTAAATAGCATATTTGATAGTATTCTAGCTTTATTGCCTTGAAATAGGATCATTGTTGGAAATCGACGGCGTTAATTGGCAGCTCGCGCTAGCGGGCTTGGGTATGTTTTTATTTGGAATGTCGTTGATAGAAAGCGCGATCAAAACGGCGGCGGGCGCGCACTTCAAAACCCTGCTTAAAAAAGCCGTCGTTACCACGCCCAAATCGTTGGCGACGGGAGTGATCAGCGCCGCCGTTTTGCAAAGCTCCACTCTTGTTTCGTTGATGACTTTAGCCTTTGTCGGCGCTGGTATGATGAGTCTGATTGGCGGCGTTGGCGTTATATTTGGCGCTAATTTTGGTAGCGTCGCCACAAGCTGGATCGTCGCTATGCTCGGCTTTAAGTTCAGCGTTTCTAGTATCGCTACGCCTATGATCGGCGTTTCTGGCTTGGCTTTGCTTTTAACGGGAAACAAAAAGAAACTTCGCGCTTTTTTTACCTTAACTATGGGTTTCGGGCTTCTATTTTACGGGCTTGATCTGCTTAAAGATAGTATGGATAGCTTGGCAAACGCCGTGGATATAAGCCAATATCACGGCTACGGCGCGTTTGCCTACGTCGCGATCGGCTTTGTTCTAACGATCGTTCTTAATTCGAGCGCGGCGAGTATGGCGATCTTTTTGGCGGCGATCGGCGCGGGCGTTATCGATTTTAACATTGCCGCCGCGCTTACGATCGGCGCGAACGTCGGCACTACGGGAACGATTCTTTTGCTTGCCGCCGCCGGATCGTCGGATACGAAACGGCTTGCGGCGGCGCACGTAATTTTTAACGTTGGAACCGCCGCATTGATCTTTTTGCTTTTAACGCCGATCGGTTATCTTATTATGGATATATTCGGGCTTAAAAACGATCTTGTTCTAGCGCTAACTATATTCCATACGATCTTTAACGCGACGGGCTTAATTATTTTCGGTTTTCTTACGCGGCGAATCGCCTCGTTTTTATCAAAACGTTTCGCCAAAAACGAAGCGAAAATCACGCGCCATATCGGGTCGATCTCTCCGCAAATGGCGGAGGTAGGAGCGGAGGCTCTTAAAAACGAAGCGGGACATCTTTTAGAAGAGGCGCTTAATTTTTCTCTTAATATGCTCAATCTCCCGCCAAGAGATATTTTTCTGCGCAAACGCAAAATTACCGCCGTCGTCTATTCGCGCCCGCATATTATCGAATACGACGTCGATTCCAACTACGAAAAGCTAAAAAAGATCGAAGCGGCGATGTTAGAATATTCGACCAAAATCGGCGAACGATCGCCCGAAGACGAAACGCTGCTTAACCGATCGCTTGCGGCGGCTAGAGAGGCGACCTACGCGGCGAAGCTTTTCAAGGATATTAAACGCAACTTAGACGAGTTTGCCGCCAGCGACGACGATTTTATGCTCGATCACTACAATCAAGCGCGAATAAGAGTGGCGCGGCTCGTTAAATATCTGCATCTGTCTATGCGTTCGGACGGCGAAAACGAAAAGCGTTTATCCGCTAAACTTTTCGATATATTAACGGAGATTCAAAACGAGGATCGCAACACGTTAAACACAATGACAAAAGCGATCAAAAGCGGCGATATAGAACAATCCGTTTCGCCCACTTTTATATCGATCAACCGCGCCGTAGTCAATGCAAGCAAATCGTTAATAGAGTGCGCGCAACTGCTCTATCTATCAATAAAGATCGAAGAGGTGGGCGACGAGAAAATCGAAAACGCGGAAGACGATGAAGAAGAGTAACTCGCGCAAATACCGCTATCAGATTTTTGCCATCGTTTGGCTTTTGCGTTTTTTGGCTTTATTATCGCTTAAAAACGCTAGAAGACTTGCCGTTTTTGTCGCCTCAATAGGTTGGTTTTTTCCTACAATCCATAAAAAGATTACGCTGAAAAATCTTGAAATATGTTTCCCCGATCTAAACGTTAACGAACGCAGAAAATTAGCTAAAAAAAGTTTAATAGAATCAACTAAAACGGCCGCCGAAATGGGCGCTTTGGCTCTGTGGGATCACAAGCGCTGTCTGGCTTTAGTAGAAAGCGTGGAAAACGAGGCGCTTTTAGACGAGGCGATCGCCGCTAAAAAAGGGGTGATCTTGCTTGCGCCGCATCTTGGAAACTGGGAGATGATGAGGCATTTTTTAGCCTCAAAATCAACCTTTATCGCGCTATACGATCCGCCGAAAATCGCCGAGCTAGAACCGCTAATGATAAAAATGCGCGACAAGGTTGGAATGATCTCCGCGCCGGCGAATCAGCGCGGGATCGCAAAACTTTTCAGAGAGCTTGGAAAAGGCGCGGTTACCGCGATCTTGCCCGATACGCGACCGTCTAAAAAAGCAGGCGGGATTTTCGCGCCGTTTTTTGGGATCGAAGCGCTTACGCCGACATTTTTGCAAAAGGCGGCGCAAAAAACGGGCGCGATCGTAATATGCGGCGCGGCTATGCGATCGCCAAATGGTTTTAGGCTATGTTTTCTTGAAGCCGATCCAAAAATCTACGATCCCGACGAGCGAACCGCCGCAACCACCCTTAATCGCTTGATCGAAACCTGTATTCGCCTCGATTTAGCTCAATATATCTGGGACTATAATCGTTTTCGCTCCCGTCCGTCCGCAACCCCCCCCCCCCCCCCCCGCTCTCTTAGATCGTCGCGCCGATTAAACCTTCTAGCTAAAACAAAATCTCGTCGTTACCGCTTGGAGAGTTTTGAACATCTTTTGGCGGCTTGCTAATTTCGGTAAATATCTCTTTACGTTTGTCGCCTAGAGTCATCTCGCGCACTCCGGCGGGAATGTCGAAGCGGCGTTTTCGCTCCGGTCGTACGCTGTTTAACTCTTTGTAGTAATCCGCAAAAACCGCCGCGCTAAAACCGCCGCCCGTCGCCGCCGCGCCCATTGGCGAATCGTCGTCGTTGCCAAACCATATAATAGTTTGCGTATCGGGCGAAATGCCCACAAACCACGCGTCGCGGGAATCGTTGGTAGTCCCCGTTTTGCCCGCGATCTCAATCCCCGCTACTTTCGCTCTTCTGCCCGTGCCGCGACGAACCACGTCTTGCAAAATGTTGATCATCAGATACGCCTGTTCGGGTTTTGTAACGACGGTGGAGTTGATCTCAAATTCGCGCTTTTCGCCGAAGCGATCGACGACTTCGCTCGCCGCGCGCGCTTTGATCCGTTCGCCGTAGTTCGAGATAACCGTGTAGTATTCGGAAAACTCCACAAGATTCAGATCGTGCGCGCCCAAAGCGAACGACATATCGTGCGCTAAAGGTTTTGGCAGATAAACATTTACCCGATCAAAAAGCATATTTATGCCAATCGAGTCGATTAGATTGATCGTCGCAAGGTTGCGCGAATTAACGACGGCGTCGCGCGCGGTCATAATCCCCACTACGTTATTTTCGTAGTTTGTCGGACGCCAAATCTTATCCTCTTCGTCCTCTCCGCCGGCGTATCTGTAAGTGCGCGAAATATCGGCGATTTTACTTGCCGGCGAATAGCCCAGATCGAAAGCGGCTAGATAGATAAAGGGCTTAAAAGCGCTTCCTAGCTGTCTTCTAGCCTGAAAAGCGCGGTTAAAAACGCTCTTTTGGTAATCGACGCCGCCTACGATCGCCAAAAGATCGCCCGTTTGCGGCTCGATCGTTACCAACGCGCCGTTTAACTGCGCGAGTTTAGCGGCTAGAGATTCTTCGTTAATATCCCAGTTTGAATAGTTATTTTCCGCGTTGGGCGTTATTTTTGTCATCAGAACCGCTTGGGATTTCCAGATCCCCTCTATTTCGCTTTTAAGTTTTGCCGTATCTTCCGGCGTTCTGTTCGGATCGCGGACGGAACTAAGTTTAAGCAACTCGTTGTAACGCTTCGTTTCGTTGCGGTAGTAGCTTTCGATTCGATTGACGTTCGCCTGATAGCCCCGCGCGAGCGCGCTTTCGGCGGCTTTCTGCATTTCAATATCTAGCGTAGAATAAACGACGTAGCCGCCGCTTTTAAGATCGGGGTAGTCGGTTTTAAGCGCGGCGACAATCGCGTCGATCGCGTATGGGGCGCGGTTTCGCGTTAGCGTGTCGTTATAAATCTTCGGGACTTCCATAGTCGCCGCTTGATATTCTGCGTCGCTAATCCAGCCAAGATCATACATTCGCCTGATCACCAAATTTGCCCGCGATAATGCCGCGGATAAGCGTTTTGTCGGATCGAAATTAGTGGGCGACTGCGGAATACCCGCCAAAATGGCGATCTCTTTTAGACTTAATTCGTTAAGCTCTTTGCGAAAATACCCTAGCGAAGCGGTGCGCGCTCCGTAGTAACCGTGTCCGAAAAAGACCGCATTGACGTAACGCTCCAAAATCTGCTCTTTGTTTAGAGCAAGCTCGATTCTTGTAGCCACAACGGCTTCTACGATCTTGCGGCTAAACTTTTTTTCGGAAGTCAAGAGGATATTTTTGACAAGCTGCTGCGTGATTGTGCTTGCTCCCTCGACCGCTTCGCCCGCTTTGATCATCTTATACGCGGCGCGAAAAATCGCCTCGAAATTAACGCCGCGATGCTCAAAAAAAGCGGTATCCTCGATAGCCACGATCGCCTCTACAAGCCTTGAAGGAATCTTGTCGAACGGAACGTATATGCGGTTTTCGTCGGTAAAAAGATTGGCGATCAACTCGCCGTTGCGATCGAAAACCTGCGTCGTCAGCTGCGGATTGTAATAGACCAGCGGATCGGTATCTACTTTCAAACCGCGCGCGATATTAACGGCGCCAAACGATATTGCGCTTACTATGCCGACCAATATCAAAACGCATAGCGCTAAAAGAATCTTTTTTGTTTTTGTCATTTTCTAAACTCCCTATTTTCAAAGCCCGATTCCACGAGTTTTTTGGTTTCTTCGCTCTTTGGAGCGCGTAAAAGTTCGTTTGCCAAACCCGTTTCTATAATTTCGCCCCGATCGATAACCGCAATTTTATCGCAAATCGCCGCTACGCTTGAAAAGTCGTGCGAAACAAAGAGGATTTGCGCTCCCTCTCGCTTGATTTTATTAAGCAGATCGATAATTTCGCCTTTGCTTTTGTAATCCAGCGCGGTCGTCGGCTCGTCAAGCAACAATAGTCGCGGCTGACTCGCAAGCGCGATCGCGCAGATAACCCGCTGAAGCTGCCCGCCGCTAAGTTCGGCGGGAAAACGTTCCAGCGCCCATTCGCCAAGCCCCGTTTTATCCAGATATTCCGCCGCGTTTTTATCTCTAAATTGCGCTTTTATTTTGCTCATAGGGCTAAGCGCGGTAAAAGGATTTTGCGGGATAAAAGCGACGCTCTTGCCGCGTTCGATCGCATACGGCGCGTCGATCGTTTTTTCGACGCTCATAGTTCGCGGAAGCATATCGATCAGCGCCTTAAGAGTTAAACTTTTACCGCTACCGCTCCTTCCCACAAGCCCTAAAGAGGATTCTAGCGACAGCGCAATATCTATCAACGTCTTTTCGCCGAGCGAAACTTTAAGTTTAATTTTAACGCTCATTTAACGCTCTTTTTTTACGTCGTTTATGCCAAGCGAGATAGCAGATCGCAAGAGTCGTAATAAAGATCAGAGCCAAAGCGATCGCGCCGTTTATATATGGACTGATCGCCTCCTCGTTTGCGCCGATAAAATAGCCCAGAAGCGTCAAAACGATCACCCATATTCCCGCGCCTAAACCCGTCCAAAAAGCAAAGAGCGCGATCGGCATTCTGGCGAGTCCAGCGGGTAGAGAGATATACTGCCTGACTACGGGGATCAAACGACCGCTAAAGGTGGAGATATGCCCGTGCGCTTTGAAATAGTTTTCGACCTTTTTCATCGCCTCTTCGGTAAAGAAAACGTAATGTCCGTAGCGAATAAGAGCTTTGCGCCCTAAGGTAGCGGCTAAATAGTAGTTAAATAACGATCCCAATAAACTACCCAAAACGCCGCACAAAATCGCAATATATATACTCATTTTGCCTTTGCTTGCAAGATAACCCGCGGGAATCATAACCGCTTCGCTTGGAAAAGGAAAAAAACTGCTTTCAAGAAACATCATAGCGACGATTCCGATATAACCCATATCGGCGACTAAATCCACGATAAAATTAACGATCTCGCTAAGCACTTATTTACCAAATCATTTTTGCGGGTATTCGTAACGGTTTTTGTAGCTTAGCGACAATGCGTCTGAATTCAAGACATATAAGAGCTTTGATCGCAAAGGTTTTGTTTCGTTTTTATCTAAAACAGGCGCGCGGTTTTGCGGCGCGCTATATGTTTTTTTGTCGATCACGATAAAAAGCCTAGCGTTTTTTCGTCGCCAAACGCGCCGCTTAACTCTTTTTTAATGACCGCCGTAAAAATCTCCGTATTAAATTCGCCGTTGTTATCCGCCGCCACAAGCATTGCGGCGTTTTTGATCGCAAGCGAAATCTGCGCGCCCGTTAGCTGATATTTAGCCAACGCTTCAAGGCTTAATTCCCGCGCGATCGGCGCGTTTTTCGGAAAGAGTTTTTTCCATATCTCTAACCTTTCGGATTCGCTTGGTTTTTCAAACTTTATCTTATAGTCGAATCTGCGCGAAAAAGCCGGATCGATATTGTCGATCAAATTGGTCGTGGCGATCAATATCCCCTCAAAGCGCTCGATCTGTTCTAAAAAGATATTTTGCATTTGATTATGCATCTTTTCCGCGCTACCGCTTACGCTTGAAACGCGCCCCGATAAAAACTGATCGGCTTCGTTTAAAAGTAGGATCGGCTCAATTTTCGCTTTAGCGGAAATCTCTTTATACGCGTCGAAGATATTGCGCGTATTTTTTTCGCTTTCGCCGACATACATCGATAGTATTTTAGAGCAGTCGAAGCTAATCACTCTTTTTTTCAGCGTTTTGGCGATCGAAAGCGCGGTTAGCGTCTTACCCGTGCCGGGTGCTCCGTGGAAGATAATCTTTGCGTCGATTCCGCGAGATTTACTCTTGATTCCCCACTCTTTTAACCGCCGCGCCGCCGCGCCGTCCATCTGTCTAACGATATTATCTAATACCGATCGCGTTTCTTTATGTAAAACGACGTCGTCTAACGAAGTTTTTGGATCGATAAGCTCAAAAATCTCTTGTTCTTTGATCAAAGAATCGAGCTTAACCTTTTGCTTCTTTGTCCTATTAGGGCGTATGATCTCTTTTAACGCGTCTTCAACGATATAAAACGATCGGCTAATACCTCCGAATGGAGTTAAAACTTCATTGTAATCGATCACTCCCTTTTCAATCAGCGGCGAGTTTTCTTCTAACAAACTTCGATTTTTGATCTTATCGTAATCGTCAAAGCTGATAATTTCGATTAAAGCGTTCATATCCCGTAGATTATCGTCGTCCCCGCTATACTCCTCTTTTAATAGCGCTAAAAAAATAATTTGCTCCTTTTCGTCAAAACGCCGATCCTTAAAATACTTCACGAGTTTTGGCGCTTCTTTAGAAGCTAAAACGCGAGCTTTTATCTGATTTTCCAACAGAGCGATTCGGCTTTTAATATGCCTAAAACTTGGAGTCGCCGGATCGTAACTTCGGCGTATAAGCGCGAGCTTTTGGTAGAGATCGACGCGCAAAAACTCGTCTTGCAAATATTCGAGATGATCGTTATATGGTTTAACTTCGGGTAGCTGAACTTCAAGGTTTCCGTCCTCTAGCAGCTTCATAAAAGTCGCCGAAAGGCAAACCGATTGATGCAGCAATTCAAGCGATATAATTTCGTTAGTTCGCCCTTGATGAAAACCGCTTAAAGTGATCCAGCCCAGATTGATTAGATTTTGCACTTCGTTGATCCGCGTTATGTAACCCATTTTCTCTTTTTCATAAGCGCTGACAAGCAGGTTAAAAACGCCCATTTCGCTTGTGCCTTCCAAATAGGCGCGGGTTACCACTCTAAGCAGTTGCGCCTCCTCTTTAGAACATTTAAGCTGCGGAAAAATCGCGCAATCTTCTACGTTGCTAGCTTCAATAAAATCCATTAAAGGTTCTAACGTTTTATATCCTTTTTGCATCTGTTTTCGTCTAATAGTCGATCTAAGGTTTTGCGTCGCTCTTCTAAATAGTCGTTGCGGTCGATCGCCTCTTTGGGCGCGACAAATCGGTTATAGTAGGCTACCGTGATCGACGGCATAATATAAACCGAGCCGCCGCTAATCGCTAAAGAGGGAACGAGTACTGGCGCGACGCTAAACATCGCTCCGATTCCGGCAACGAATATGTGCAAAGGCACGTATTCGTCTTTTGCCCTCTCCGCGGCGGGTCTGCTTTGCGTTAGCTGAAAGTCGATCGAGCCGCTTTCATAAAAAAAAGCGTCGCACGATTTGACTTTATCGACCTCTCTTAACGTCGGGGCGCAACCTAGCGTCAGCGCCGCCAAACAAACAAAAAATACGCGCAAAATCGCCATTTATTCCGTCTTTATACTGCGGATTGTATTGAAAATAGGCTAAAAACGGCGATCTAAACTTGGCGATTAACCGCTTTTTTTGTAATATCCAACGCCAGAAAGCCGTTGTAAGGGTTACTTTGAAACGTATTTTAGTTTTTTTATCCTGCGCGCTGGCGCTGTTTGCCCACCCCGTAACCGAAAAGGTTTGGGAAGAAAGTCGCGTTTTTTACGACTATCTTGCGGAAAACGGGATCGATCCGCTCATCTTACACGATCTTGACGACGAAACTTTTGGTTCTTTGAAAACAATCCTTGCGAAAACGCCCTTTTACGAACAGCGCGACAAGGATAGCGGCAGACTTTTGCACGCGCTGATTCCAATCGGCGAAGATCGGCAGATTTCGCTTTACGACAAAAAGGGAAGCTACCGCATCGAGATCGTTCCCACGCGCTACGCCGTCGTAACCGAAAAACTCAACGCCAAGATACAAAACTCCCTTCAGCAAGATCTTTTGCAAATTGTGGGCAATAGCCGCCTATCTATGGAGCTAACCGCGATTTACGAAACGCGGGTCGATTTTAGGCGCGATCTGCAAAAAAACGACCGCGTAGCGGCGATCTACGAGCGCAAAATTAGAATGGGCAGAACGTGGGGCGCGATCACCGTCAAAGCGGCGTTTATCGAAATGAGAAAAAGACGTATATACGCCGTCTATCGCGCCGAAGACGGAAGCTACTACGACGATCGGGGCGAAACTCTTGCCAACCTCTTTTTGAAATATCCGTTGCAATTTACAAAAATCACGAGCGATTATCAACCAAACGGACGCGTTCATCCGATATTGGGCGCGTTGCGTCCGCATTTAGGGGTCGATTTTGGCGCGCCGAAAGGAACGCCCGTCGTTAGCGTCGCCGACGGGACTGTGCGTTTTCGCGGCTGTCAAAAGTCCTGCGATCAAGGTTACGGAAACATTGTGATTGTCGAACACAGAAACGGTTGGGAAACCCGCTACGCGCACCTAAACGGTTTTGCAAGCGGCGTGTCGTCGGGAAGCCGCGTCAGACAGGGACAGACGATAGGCTACGTCGGACAGACGGGTATAGCGACGGGAATGCACCTGCATTTCGAGGTGCGAAAAAGCGGCGAAACGACCAATCCTCTCTCCTTGCGAAACGCCCGCCAAAACGAACTTAGCGGCGAGGAGCTTAAAAAGTTTCTAGCCGACGTGAAAGAGGCGCAAAACCTTCTGGATTATATGGCTGACGTTTCGGAAAATAGCGTTTCTCGTCTTAGCTCCGTTTCGCGTTCGTCAAATCCGATCAACTAATGCGTTTTTTATTCTGCGAAAACGCCGGCGAACTTAACGTTATTTTAGAGGCGGAAGCGTTTTTACATCTAAAAGCGCGGCGCGTTCGCGTAGGCGAAACGATCGCTATGCGAAATCTGCGCGACGATCGCCTTTATTTTTATTCGATCGTAGAGCTTAAAAAAACGCGGGCTACTGCGACGCTGGAAGGCGACGAGATAAAGATCGTTTTATGCGATCGCGCTATCGATCTGGCGTGGTGCGTCGTCGATCCGAAAACGATCGAAAAAACTTTGCCTTTTCTAAACGAGATTGGAGCGCGAAAATTATATCTGTTATGGAGCGAAAAAAGCCAGCGCGGTTTTCATTTAAGTCTTAATCGTTTTGATCGGATACTGAACGCCTCCTGCGAGCAGTGCGGACGATCGCAAAAGATGAAAATAGAGATTATGGAGCTTGCGGAGTTTGTCGCGCAAAACCGTCGTATCGCGTCGCTGGATTTTAACGCGCCTACAATCGAGCAAAACGCCGCGCCCGATCAGATCCTAATCGTAGGACCGGAAGGCGGCTTTGGCGCGAAAGATTACGAAACGCTTAAAAACTACCCGCGATATAGCCTTTCTACGCCGCTTGTTTTGCGAAGCGAAACCGCGATTATCCTAACCGCCGCCCGCGCCCTGCCCTCTCAACCGCGTCGCGCCAACGGCGGGCTTTAAGCGCGAAACCAGCGCGATCGCGCGCATTGAGATTTAAGCGCGGCGGCGATAATATACGGCTATCTAATCAAAAGGATATCGAATGCGACTTAGCGCGCCTTCCAAAATTGTCTTTATCGTTTCGATCGTAGTCGCCGTTTTGGCGCTTGCAAGCCACCTGATCGGCTTGATAGGCGGGTCGCTAACGATTCCGTTCTTTACGGCAAACTCCTACTGGACGCTTGCCGCCGCCTACATACTGCTCGCGCTAGGCGTAACGATAAAGGGATTATAAACCCTACTATTGCGGCGCTACGGTTTGGATTACCTAAAAACTCTGCGATCGTCGTTGTTTTTAACGACTCTCGCGGGCGATCCCAGCGCAATTACGCCTTCGGGTATGTCGGAATGGACGATAGAACCCATTCCGACGATACTCCAATTTCCAATCGAAGTCTTTTCGCGGACGGCGGCGTTCATACCGATATAACAGTTATCGCCGATCGAACAAGCGCCCGCAAGCGCCGTAAAAGAGGAGATCACGCAATTTTCGCCGACGATCGTATCGTGTCCCACGCAAACGCTCGGTTGAATCAGAGCGGAGCTTTTTATAATAACGGCGTTTGAAATAAAAGCGCCGTAACAGACGATCGAGCCTTTTTCGATCGTAGCGTCTTTGGCGACCTTTGCCAAAGGGTGGATTAGCGCGTCTGTAAGAGCGAAGCCCGCGGTCAAAACCTTCTCTTTAAGAGCGGCGCGAACGGCGGGTTCGCCTATGGCGATTACGATCGTTAGCTCTTTTTGCGCGTTAAAATGATTAGCTTTCAACTCTTCAAAGGTATAGACCTTTGCGCCGTTAATCTGCGCCGATCGCTTAGAATCGTCGATAAAAATAGCGTCGTCCCATTTGGAATTAACCTCGTTGATATCCCGCGCAAGCTCTAAAATCTCTCTGCCAAGCCCGCCGCAACCATATATTCCCAAAAGCGCCACAAAACCCCTTTTGCGTTTTTTATCGTCATTATTGTATTTGGTATTCTCTTTTTGACGGCGGAAAATCGGTCAAATCTCTAAAATACGACTAAATCAGTCAAGATACTAAGGTTTATTTAAGGAACAATGTGGCAGAATGCGCGTTTCAACTCAATAAGGAGGTCGTTAATGAAGCCTAGTTTTGGTTTCTCAGTCTGGTTAAAAGCCGCGTTTGCCGCTTTAACCCTATTGTCGGTTTCGGCGTTTGCCGCCGGAGAAAGCGCGTTGGTTACGACCGATTGGCTAGAAAAGAACCTAAAAGATCCAAACGTTCGGATCATAGAGGTCAGCGTCAATCCGGGCGTTTATGAGCGCGCCCACATACCGGGCGCCGTCAATTTTTCGTGGCATACCGATCTAAACGATAAAGTTCGCCGCGACATAGTCAGCCGCGCCGATTTTGAAAAGTTACTCTCCAAAGCGGGCGTAACCGATAAATCGACGATCGTTCTTTACGGCGATACCAACAACTGGTTTGCCGCTTGGGGCGCGTGGGTATTCGATATTTACGGCGTAAAAAACGTCAAACTTCTTGACGGCGGGCGCGTTAAATGGGAGGCGGAAAATCGCCCGCAGGATAACCGCGTTCCCGAAATCAAAGCGACAAAGTTCGCGTTAGGAAAAGGCGACGACAAGCTTCGCGCTCGTTTAGGCGACGTCGTGGCGATCGCGGAAGGCAAAACGAGCGGCGCGCTTTTGGATATTCGCTCGCCCGACGAGTATAGCGGCAAGGTTTTCGCCCCCGCAGGTATTCAGGAGCTATCGATCCGCGCCGGTCATATTCCAAGCGCCGTTAATGTCCCTTGGGGCAAAGCGGTTAATGCGGACGGAACGTTCAAATCCGCCGCGGAATTAAAAGCGCTCTACGCGGACGTAGGAATCGACGGCAAAAAGCCGATCGTAACCTATTGCAGAATCGGCGAACGCTCTAGCCACAGCTGGTTCGCGCTCAAAAAGATTTTGGGTTACAACGTTAAAAACTACGACGGTTCTTGGACGGAATACGGCAACGCGGTAGGCGTGCCGATCGTTAATCAAACGGGAACAATCTGGTCGGCAAAATAGGCTATACTCCCGCCGATATACTCGGCGGGATCTTTCAAAAACGGATTTTAAGAGGTTTGCGATGAAATGGCGGCGAATTGCGGCGGCGCTTTTGGCGATCGCCTGTATTATTTTTTTGTTTTTCGCCGCGGATATTCTCGGCTTTTATTCCGCGCCAAAGCCGATCGCCGCGTCGTTTGCCTTCGCGTGCGGTTTGGCGCTTGGGATCGTTATGCAGCGAAGCCGCTTCTGCTTTTACTGCCACCTGCGCGAATGGTTTGAAGAACGTAATCCTCGCGGCGCGTTGGCGCTTTTGCTTGCGATCGCGATCGGACTTGTAGGCTATACGATCGTAATCGGCGGCTGGTCGCCTAATCCCTCTACGCTTCCTCCCGATATTCACGTCGGGACCGTTAGCGAAATCGTCGTTTTGGCGGGCTTGCTTTTTGGCTTTGGAATGGTCTTATCCGAATCGTGTATTAGCGCGCACTGGTATCACCTCGCGGGCGGATCGCTCTTTTCTCTCGTCGCGCTATTTGGCGCGGCGATAGGCTTTTTTCTGGGCTTTAATAGTTGGAACGCGCTTTATAGCTATCGCCTAGCCGAAGCGCCGACTATCTGGCTACCGGCTTATCTCGGTTACGGCGGCGCCCTACTCGTCCAACTAGGCGTAATCGTTTTGCTCTGCGCGTTTTTATGGCGCGGTTTTGGCGAATCTAGCGGCGAAGCTACCGCGCCAAGCGCGACGATCTTTGGCGCGTGGCGGCGACTTTGGGAAAAACAGTGGAGCTATTGGATCGGCGGTTTGCTTGTGGGACTGATCGCTATTGCGGCGATCTCGCGTATAAAACCGCTTGGCGTAACGGCTACGATCGCCTCTTGGACGCGAGCCGCCGCCAATAAATGGGGTTTGATACCCGATCGACTTAACGGCTTAGACGGCTTTGCGGGGTGCGGAAGCCTACCGCAAAACTTCTGGTTCAACGAGGATTCGCTTTTGCTTTTAGGCTTTGTGGGCGGCGCGTTTATCGCTTCGCTGGCAAGCGGACAATTCGCGCTCGAAAAAATCAACCTCAAAGAGGCTTTACGCGCCCTTTTTGGCGGCGTTTTACTGGGTTTTGGCGCTATGATAGCGCTTGGCTGCACGATCGGGACGCTGCTTTCGGGAACTCAGGCGGGCGCGGTATCGGGTTGGCTTTTTGGCGCCGCTATGCTATTTGCTATATGGATCGGATTAAAGATAAAAAAGCGACTTATAGAGAATAAATCGCAATAATTTTAGAAAGTTTTACGGGCGTTTAGGAACGAGCGCTAAACGAAAGCCGATTGTCGCGCTCGAATAAGATTTTGCATAGCGCTCGCGCTTGGAAACGCGCAGATCGTCAAGAGAGGCTTCGTAACTTCCGCCGCGAACGACGCGATCGGCTACGGAACATCCAAATATGGGATCGCTAACGGCTTGGGCGCTATACTCGTCGTAGCAATCTTGCGTCCATTCCGCGACGTTTCCGCTTATATCGAATAGCAAAAAACCGTTAGATTTTTTTGCGCCGACCGTATGCGCCGCGCCGCTGGAATTAAGGCTATACCACGCGTATTCGCCGACCGCGCCGCCGTCGCCCCAAAAGTATGGCGCGTTTGTTCCGCCTCGCGCCGCGTATTCCCATTGCGCTTCGCTAGGCAACGCGTATTCATATAAAACGCCGCCGATCGTAATCGCGCCGGCGTTTGCGTTTAGCTTCGCTACAAAGCCGTTTGCGTCCGCTATTTTTGCCCAACTAACGCCGCTAACGGGCGCAGTCGATCGGTTTCCGCCCATAACCGCGCTCCACTGATTTTGCGTAACTTCAAAAACCCCGATATAAAAAGGTTTTGAGATCGTAACGTTATGCGCGGGATTTTCGTTTTGCTCGCCGCCGTTTGCGCCCATAACGAAACTGCCGGCGGGTATTAAAACAAGCTCTATATTTGTCGCCCTATTGATACAGATCGGCATAAGAGTCGTCAGTTTGTCGCAATTTGGCAAGCCGCCCTCTTCTTCATCGTCCGCATACTTAAAATCATAGGCTTTGCAACCTAATAAAAGCGCAAGTAAAATCGCTAGCCAGATTTTCATAAAACAATCTTATCGAAAAGGTTTGTAAAAACTCCTGCTTGATAGCGAAAGCATAGGGCGATCGGCTTTGCTATCGCCGTATGCGTAGATCTCTTGATATTGGCTTAAATCGTAAATCTCTTTGATCCGCGTTATTTTTTCCGCGCCTTTGCAGTTAGGCGACGCTAAGTTTCCCGTAAAACGACCGCCGATTATTTCAGGCTTCGTGGCGATCAGGGTTAAACCGAGATTTTCGCTCCATTTTTTTAGCCACAACTCGACGGAAGCGGATACGATCGCTACGCTATGCCCTTCGCTTAAATGCCATTTGATCTTTTCAAGCGCTTTTGGACGGATAATACGATCTATTCTTTGCGCGGCGTACCGATCGGCTATTTCTAGTAGCCGCGTATATTCGACGCCGCCAAAAAAATACGCTAAAACTTTGCGTTTTGTTTTCACGTCCGATATTAAGCCTAACGCATAGCCGACGATAACAAACGACAGACGAAAAACGCCTATTAAAAAACGCCGAGCGCCTACCGAAAAGCGGATAAAATCGATCATCGAATCGCGATCGCTAATCGTCCCGTCAAAATCAAAAAGCGCCAGCGTTTTCAATTTAGAGCGCTAACGTATTTTTTGAAAAGTTCGCCGCGCTCTTTATAGCCGCTAAACTGATCCAAACTTGCGGCGGCGGGAGAAAGAAGCGCGACGCTATTTTTATCTAATCGATCGGCGATTTTAGCGACGGCTATATCTAAAAAACCGCATAAAATCGCTTCGATCTCGCGCTCCTGCGCCATTTGTATTATCCGATCGCGGTTTGAGCCGATCGCGTAGATAACGACGCGCATATCTCTTAAGCGATCAAAAAGCGGCGTTAAATCCGCTCCTTTATCGTCGCCGCCAAGTATCAGATGAATCGGGCGATCTTTATATATATCGATCGCTTGCAAAGTAGCGTCGTAGTTCGTAGCTTTTGAATCGTCTATCCAGAACCTGCCGCTCTTATCAAAAAACTCCTCGATCTTATGCTTATCAACGACAAAACTATTTAACAAATTATAATCGGTTTCGTCAAATAACGCCTTAGATATAGAAAGCGCGATCAGCGCGTCTTGTAAAAAGCAGCCCTGAAACCTTATTCGCGCCGCGTCAATATCGAAAAAATTAGCCAGATCGTCGTTATTTTCGTAGTAACACGCAAACGCTTTTGTGGGAATATGCCGATATTTTGCGGGGATTATCGCAAGCTCGCCTTCGGCAAGCCATTGCAGAGGTTTTAGCTTTGCCGCCTCGTAAGCCTCAAAACTTCTATGCCAACTAATATGATCGGGCGCGATCGGCAAAAGCGCGTAGATATTAGGACGCGCCCTCGTCGTGTAATGAAGCGTAAAACTACTCGTTTCAAGCGCCCATATTTTTGCTTCCATATCCAACTCGGCAAGCGGCGCGCCGATATTTCCTCCGATGATCGCGCCTTTGTTTTTAAGCAAAAGCCCGACCATTTCCGTCGTCGTCGTTTTGCCGTTTGTTCCGCTAATCCATATCGAAAATGGCGAACATTCGCAAAAGAGATCGTATTCGCTGATAAGATTTTTAGCGCGTTTTACCTGCGGGTGGCTTGGCGCTATGCCGGGCGAAACTACTTCCATCGTCGATTTATCCGGATCGAATAGATCCATCGGCAAAAGTTTATTGTTTTCGCCGAAAGTTTCTACCTGTTTAAATCTGTCGTCGAAAATCTCGCAATTACCAAAGCGTTTTGCGATCGCGGCGTTTGTTTTTCCATAGCCAAAAAGAGTGATTTGCATAAAGTATTACCTAATTTTGATCGTAATTAGAGCAAGGATATTTGACAAAAGCGCTATGATCCAAAAGCGCACGATTATTTTATTTTCCGCCCAGCGTTTTAGTTCAAAATGGTGGTGTAGTGGCGCCATTAAAAATATCCGTCTTCTGCGAAACTTATAACTTCCTACCTGCAAAATTACCGATATCGTTTCGACTACAAAAATAAAACCGATCAGTAAAAGCAAAGCTTCGGTTTTTGAGATGATCGCAAGATAAGCTATAAACGCGCCAATCGAAAGACTTCCGCTATCGCCCATAAAGACCTCCGCCGGATTTGCGTTGAACCATAAAAAACCAAGAAGCGCGCCCAACATAGCAGACGCGATCACAACCGCCTCCCCAACGCCCGAAACGCTAGGCATTAAGAGCGATTGACTCATATTCGCGTGTCCCGTAATATAGACGAATATCGCTAACGTGGCGATCGAAAAAATACTAGGCGCGGCGGCAAGCCCATCAAGCCCGTCCGTAAGATTTACGGCGTTGCTGGCGCTAACAAATACCAAAGCCCAAAAAAACGCGATATAAACGCCTAAATCTTTCAATACAGGTTCTTTAATAAACGGCAAATAAAGATGGGTATTTAGATTTGAAGCGTATATCAGTAAAAGCGAGATTAGCGCCGCCGCGAGCGCCTGCAATATAAACTTAAATCCCGCTGAAAGTCCCATTTCATTCTGTTTGCCCTTGATTTTTCTTAGATCGTCTATCACGCCGATCGCGCTAAAAAAGGCAATAGTCACAATACCAATCCAAGCGAAAGAATTGGTAAGATTAACGCTCAAAAACGCGGCGATCAAAGCGCAGGAGGTAAAAACCGCACCGCCCATCGTCGGCGTATTTTGCTTGCTTTTGTGTCCGCCCGGGGCGTGAATTAGGATCGGTTGCGTCGCTCCCTGTCGCTTCGCCCACACGATAAAACGCGGAAAAAACCAGAGCGCGAGGACGAAAGCGACGCAAAAAGCCGCCCCCGCGCGTACGGTAATATAGGTGAAAAGATTGAAGTGTAGCCAGCTTGAAAGAAAGTAAAGCATAAAAAACCTAAACCTAATTTTAAGGCGAGGATTATATTATATTGCTCATAATTAGAAATTACGAACTAAGGAAACGATAATGGCGACTAGAAAAAAGATACATAAGACGATCTTGATCGTAACAGACGGAATCGGGCGCAAACCAAAAAGCCCTTACAACGCTTTTGAAAACGCGACAAAACCTACCTACGACAGGCTTTTTGCAACCCTGCCGCACTCGCTTCTAAAGACTCATTCCGAAGCGGTTGGATTGCCGAGCGGACAGATGGGCAACAGCGAAGTCGGGCATTTGACGCTCGGTTCGGGGCGCATTTTGTATCAGGACTTGGTAAAGATTTCCAAAGCGATCGACGAGGGAACGTTTGGGCAAAACAAGGTTTTCCACGATCTGCTCGAAAAAAGCGAGCGGATTCATCTGATAGGACTGATCAGCGACGGAGGCGTTCATTCGCATATCGATCATATTTTAGGCGTGGCGCGAGTCGCGGAAGAAGCGGATAAAACGGTCTTTTTGCACCTGCTTACGGACGGACGCGACGTGTCGCCTACCTCGTCGCCGCTCTACCTTAACGACGTTAAGCCAATTTTAAGCGATCGCGTGATTTTGGCGAGCGTCGGCGGGCGATACTACGGAATGGATCGCGACAATCGCTGGGAGCGCGTCAAACGCGCCTACGACGCGATCGTGCTAGGAACACCCAAAGCGACGACGAGCGATCTTGAACAATACTGCTCCGATCGCCACGCGCAAGGGGTTACGGACGAGTTTATCGAGCCGATCGCCGCGCCTACCTACGAAGGCGTTCAGGACGGCGACGCGGTTCTATTTTTGAACTTTAGAAGCGATCGAATGCGCGAGCTGGCGCAACTGATCGGCGAGGTCGATTTTACGCCGATCGAAGTCGAAAAACGCGAGGTTTTTGTAGCGACGATGACGGAATACAGCCAAGCGTTTGACTTTCCGATCCTGTTTCCTAAAGACAACCTGAAAAACACGCTTTGCGAAGTGATCGCCAAATCGCGCTTAAAGCAGTTTCACACCGCAGAAACGGAAAAATACGCCCACGTAACCTTCTTTTTCAACGGCGGCAACGAAACGCCGCTAAAAGGCGAAACGCGGGTTTTGATCCCCTCGCCCAAAGTCGCCACCTACGACCTTCAGCCCGAAATGAGCGCGGACGAGGTGGGCGACGCGGTAGTTAAGGCGATTAGCGACGGATTTGACTTTATCGTCGTTAATTTCGCAAACGGCGATATGGTCGGGCATACGGGCAATTACGAAGCGGCGCTAAAAGCGGTCGAAGCGGTCGATCGCAACTTGGGCAAAATTATCGAGCAGGCGGACAAAAAGAATTACGCCTACGTGATTACCTCCGATCACGGCAACTGCGAAGAGATGAAAGACGCTTACGGCAACGCGCTCACAAACCACACGGTCGGCGACGCGTGGTGTTTTGTGAAAGCCGAAGGGGTCAAATCGATCAAAAACGGCGGACTAAGCAACGTCGCGGCGACAATTCTAAAAATCATGGGGCTTCAAATCCCCGCGGAAATGGCAAAACCGCTATTTTAATACCGCCGGCGCCATCGTTTTACGAAAGGCGGCGCGCAACGGTTTTTTAATATAATCTAGCGGTTCAAATCGAGAATAAAAGGAATACGATGGTATTTAGCGGCAAAAACGCGCTGATTACGGGGGCAAGCAAAGGCATCGGCAAAGAGATTGCAACCGTCTTGGCGGGTTATAAAATCAAGGTTTGGATAAACTACAAAAGCGGCGCGGCGGAAGCGGACAGACTCAAAGCGCAGATCGAAGAAAACGGCGGAAAAGCCGCTACGATCGGCTTTGACGCGACCGACGAAGCGGCGTTTAGCGACGCGATCAAAACCATTGTCGATTGCGACGGCGCGTTAAGCTACTTGGTCAATAACGCGGGCATAACCTGCGATAAACTCGCGCTTCGTATGAAGACCGAAGAGTTTTCGCGGGTGATCGACGCTAATTTGACGAGTTGCTTTATCGGCTGCCGCGAGGCGCTAAAGGTAATGAGCAAAGCGCGTTTTGGCGCGGTCGTCAATATCGCTTCGATCGTGGGAGAAACGGGCAACGCGGGTCAGGCAAATTACGCGGCGAGCAAAGGCGGTATGATCGCCCTGACAAAGAGTTTCGCCAAAGAGGGCGCAAGCCGATCGGCGCGGTTCAACGCGGTAACGCCCGGCTTTATAGCGACCAATATGACCGACGCGCTTTCGGACGAAGTGAAGGAAAGCTACTTTAAGGCGATCCCGCTGGGGCGATTCGGTCTGCCAAGAGAGGTTGCAAACGCCGTTGCGTTCTTGCTTAGCGATTTTGCCTCGTATATCACGGGCGAAACGCTCAAGATAAACGGCGGATTGTATATGTAAAAAAGCGCTTAAGAGCGCGTTTTGTAGAATGCGACGCAAATTTAAACAAGGAGAATCAAGATGGCGCTGTTTGACGAGGTTAAAACGATTGTAGCGGAACAGCTCAACGTTAGCGAAGAAGACATTAAGGAAAGCTCAAAGTTCGTAGAGGACTTGGGCGCGGACAGCCTTGACGTGGTCGAGCTTGTAATGGCTCTCGAAGAGAAGTTTGACGTAGAGATTCCCGACGAAGACACGGAGAAGATTAAGACTGTTGGCGATGTGATCAACTACGTCGAAAACATTAAAAAATAAGGCTCGTTATGAAACGGGTTGTGGTTACTGGGCTAGGTATGATCACCGCGCTTGGACGCGATCGCGCTTCGTCGTTCGACGCGATTATCGAAGGCAAAAGCGGCGTTTCAACAATCACGCTCTTTGATCCTTCGCGTTTAAGCGTTACGATCGCCGCCGAAGTAAAAGGCTTTGATCCAACCGAGATTATGGATCCTAAAGAGGTCAAAAAAGCCGACCGTTTTATTCAGTTAGGCTTAAAGTGCGCTAAAGAGGCGATAGAAGACTGCGGACTCAAGATCGAGGGCGAATTATCCGATCGCTTTGGCGTTAGCGCCGCGGCTGGTATAGGCGGTTTGCCTAGAATAGAAGAACAATCGATTGTCTGCGGCGAAAAGGGGCCAAAACGCATATCGCCTTTTTTTATCCCTAGCGCTTTGGCAAATATGCTTGGCGGTTTTGTCAGCATAGAGCATAAACTAAAAGGGCCGAATCTTGCCTGCGTAACCGCTTGTACGGCGGGTTTACACGCCGTTAGCGAAGCCTATAAGACGATCGCGCTAGACGGCGCGGACGTTATGCTTGCGATCGCCGCCGAAGCCGCGATCTGCGAAGTAGGCATAGGCGGTTTTGCCGCTATGCGCGCTCTTTCCACGCGCAACGACGATCCGCAACGAGCTTCGCGTCCGTTCGATCGCGATCGCGACGGCTTTGTTATGGGCGAAGGCGGCGGCGCGCTTGTGCTGGAAGAATACGAACGCGCCAAAAAACGCGGCGCGAAAATCTACGCCGAGATGATAGGTTTCGGCGAAAGCGGCGACGCAAACCATATTACCACGCCCGCGCCTGAAGGCGAAGGCGCTTACCGCGCTATGAAAGCGGCGCTAAAAATGGCTGACAAAAACGCGCCCAACGTCAAGATCGGCTATATCAACGCGCACGGTACAAGCACCGTTTATAACGATTGGTACGAAACGCTGGCGCTTAAAAAGGTCTTTAACGGCGACGTTCCGCAGGTTAGCTCGACAAAAGGCGCGATCGGGCATTGCCTAGGCGCTGCGGGAGGAATCGAAGCGGTGATCGCCGTTACCGCGTTGGAACGGGGCGTTTTGCCGCCGACAATCAATTACGAAAACCGCGATACGGAACATAATTTGGATTTGGACTATATTCCAAACGTCGCTAGAAACGCGAAGATCGAAGCCGTTATGAGCAATAATTTTGGCTTTGGCGGCACGAACGGCGCGATCGTGTTCAAAAAGGTATAGTTTTTGCCCTTTTATCTAGATTTTGAAAAACCGCTAAAGTCAATCGAAGAGGAGCTTGAACTTGCTCAGATTCGTAACGACGAAAAAACGCTTGCAAGCCTTCGCAAAGATTTAGAAAAAGCCATTTCAAAAGCCTACGGCAACCTTAGCGACTACCAAAAACTCCAATTAGCGCGACACCAAGACCGCCCATACTCTCTCGATTACGTCAAACTGATCTTAGAAAACGCGTATGAACTTCACGGCGATCGACATTTTAAGGACGATTCCGCAATCGTCTGTTTTATCGGAGAGATCGAAGGCGTAGCCTGCGTCGTGATCGGCGAAGAAAAAGGGCGCGGCACAAAGACCAAGATCGCGCGCAACTTCGGTATGCCGCACCCTGAAGGCTACCGCAAAGCTCTAAGGGCGGCGCGGTTTGCGGAGAAGTTTAACCTGCCGATTTTGATGCTTGTCGATACGCCCGGGGCTTACCCGGGAATCGGCGCGGAAGAGCGCGGACAGAGCGAGGCGATCGCGCAAAACCTTTATGAACTTAGCGCGATCGACGCTATAACGATCAGCGTCGTTATAGGCGAAGGCGGTAGCGGCGGAGCTTTAGCCGTAGGCGTGGCGGATCGCTTAGCTATGCTTAGTTACTCCGTCTTTAGCGTAATCTCGCCCGAAGGGTGCGCGGCGATCCTATGGAACGATCCCGAAAAGGTCGAAACGGCTACGAAAGCGCTTAAAATCACGCCCGACGCTCTGCTTAACTACGGCTTGATCGACGATATTATCGCCGAGCCGATCGTGGGCGCTCACCGCGACAAAAAAGGCGCCGCCGACGCGATCAAACGCTACTTTCTCGACAACATAGCGACGCTAAGCGCGCAGGATAGATCCGAACGCTTAACGGCGCGTTACGAAAAGCTAATGAAAATGGGGCGCTTTAGCGAATAACCGCATATTTTAAGCGTTTGATTTATTTTTTTTCTTAAAGGTACGATCGCAAAGTATTAAGAAGCGGTTAAAAAAGTTTTTGCGTTATCGTTGTTGCGCGTTTGTTCGCTTTTTGTAGTCGCAACGATCGCCCCGCGCTTCTTGACTTTTGCGCGAAAGCGCGGCACAATTTCCACATAAGCGTTTGGGTGAAGAAGCGGATTTCCGTCGGGAGCTAATCCGTCAAAACGCGCCGAGCGAGCCGACGATTGCGGAGCGCTAGACCTCTAGACGCTTACACTACTTTTCATAGATAAGCCACCCCTTTCTAAGATTATTCTCATTGCAAAAAACGCGGATAAAACGCAACTCGCCGAAGCCAATGCCTCGTGCGTTATAGGAGGTCAAAATGCTCTTGTCGATAGCCTTAATAGCTTTAATCCTTAGTCTCGGCGATTGCTCGCAAAAGCGGCAAGCGCTCAAAGAGGCGTTCTACATCGATAAGCCTTGCGAGCGAGCCGCCGATCGCGCGCCCTTGAAGCGGCTTCCCGTGCGTTGGATAGCGGTTAAAATCAACGGTTCGGATTACGTAGCAACGCCCGACGGCTTGATTTTGCTTGGCAATTTACAGAGAAACCAAGCGCGGTAAAGCAAGGAATGGCGCGAGAAGGAAGCGGCGCTATGATTAATCTTATCGCTACTGTGCGCGTCGGAGGATTTTCATTAGGTCTCGCCATCTAGCGGTTCGTCTTGCGGTAGTATGTCTATAAGCCTAGTTATCCTATAGCCTACGATTTTGCCGCTAACGACCAATGTCGTTGCATCGACAATATATACGTTTTGGTAGATACTGCCTTTTTTCATTTGTCTGTTTATATCTTCGCTCGCCGTAACGGGTAGAGCCTTGTCGAGTAAAATCGCCTCTATCACGCCTTTGTCTATGCGTTCGGTTTTGTCCGACTTTTTGGTTTGTTTCCAAAAAAAACAGAACATTATCGTATGATTCGCCGTTTTCTTTGATTTCGGGCTTCTCAAGCTCTTGTCTAGCTCTATTTTGTATGATATTTTGCTGATTGTTGTTTATAAAGTAGTTATTTTCGGTTATGTTGCCGTTTGACTATCAACATCTCTATTGAACCATTCTTGTCGCCTATATTAGCGCCTACAAAATCGCTAACGTTTTTTATCGTGTTTTTGCGAGGCGGATCGTCAAGCTTTTCTCTATCGCCCTTGATCCAATCCAAAATTTCTATTATGCGCTCAAAAAAAGAGGGGAATAGCCCTCGCCGTCTCCAAGATATTAGGTAGCAGACTATAAGCGATTGGGATCATAGCCGTCAAATCGCAAACAATACTGCCCTTCTTGATCTCTTGTATATACAGCCTCGTATCTTCGTGCAATCCTATGTTGTTGTTTTTGCAAAAGCTGGAAAACTCGTTTGCCAACGCGCTTAGGGATTTAGTGTATTCCGTCAAATCCAAAGGTTGAGCGTTTGTGAGGACAATCCTAAGAGACGGTGCGTTTTCGCTCATTTTTCGCCTTTGGCTAAACAGCATTATTTTGTTCTCGCATTTTAGCCCAACGTTCATTACTTTCTCTACATTCGGCATACTCCGCGCTAGTTACGCCGCTCATTAGCCTGACCTTTGCCGCGCCCATCTCCTCCTGAACGATCGCCTCGATCGCTTTGATCTGTTTGTCGGTGAATGGTTGAACGATCGATTTATTCTCAAGCGGTTGATCAGTCTACTCCTCGCTCTTTTGTAGTGTGTACAAGTCGTCATTATAAATCAAACAATAGAACACAATAAAAGAGACTTTGAGCCGTTTGATTTATAATGGCGATTTACAGGTTTGTTGTAATCGACCACATAGGCTTTATTCCGTCAATCTAATTTTCTTTGCTACTTTTGCCTTTATCCAAAGAAAAGTCGTTCGCAAAGCAAATAACTCCGTAGCAAAATCGTAGAAAATGTTTCTGTTAAATCCTATACCTTATCGCCAGTTATAAATAGTCCGTTAGAAACATTTATTTCCACGCGCTTTGGGCGCGAAGCGTAAAACCATTGCTCGCGCGAACGATAGCGGTTGGTAATAAATATTAAACGCTGGTTTGTAGAACCTACGAGGTTGCGCTTATCGTCGAGTTTGTTTTGTTCAAAACCGCCGTCAATTACAAGATCGACCTCGCATTTCAAGTCTGCGGGGACTTCGCATTCTTGTTTTCCAGTGAACAATATCACGCCTAAACCAGTTGTCCGAATAACCCTTGATAGCTCCGTAAGTCCTTGCTGAAGCGTTGGTTCGCCGCCTAAATAGGTTACGCCCTCAATGTCGAATCGCTTCTTTGCCGCTGCAATTATCAAAAGTAATTGGTCGATCGTAAGAATATGCGCGGGCTTTAATTCGAGTAATTTTGGATTGCAACAACCCTTACAACGCTTGTAGCAACCTTGAAACCATATTGCGAGCCGCTTTCCTGGACCCTCCGCTTCGGTGCATTTATTTATGCATGCGACGTTAAATTTAGGCGTTTTCAAATTCAAATTCCAGATCGCCCTTATCCGTTCGCGCAATTATTTTCGCGCCGCGATAGTCCGGAAGGTCGCGCTTATGCTCAAACAGAAAAAGCGCGAGTCCGTCGAGTAATTTATCGTTTATCGCGTTCAAAATATCGCGTCCGCCTTTGGTAATATCCGCGTCGCTAAGAATGTGTTCAACGAATTTCAACTCGTCCTTGAACTCCAAGTCAAGGCGGTATTTTTCTTTAATGGCATCCTTTATTGGCTTTAGTTTCGATTTCGCGATTTTAATCATAAACTCTCTATCGCGTATGAAGTTAAACGGAACAACATTGTTGTAGCCTATTCTGCCGAGTATTTCAGGACGCTTTATTTCCTTGTCAAAGTAGTTCCTGACTATGCGGATAAACTCTGCCGTCGTTTCCTTATTGCTCCCCGTCGCGATCACTTCACCCGCGCCAAGGTTCGACGTGAATATGATAACGCTCTCAGAAAAATAGACTGTTTCGCCCTTGCTGTCTGTAAGCCGCCCGTCCTCTAAAATCTGCAAAAAAATATCGAGGATACGCGGATTAGGTTTCGCCGCTTTTTCTATTTCATCAAACAAAATAACGCTGAATGGCTTCTCTTTTATGGCGTTTGTAAGTTGCCCGCCTTCCTCGTAACCTACATATCCGGGAGGCGCGCCGATTAGCTTTTGATCGCTGTTTTCCTGCGCGTATTCGCTCATATCAAAGCGTATGCACGCTTGCTCGTCGCCGAACAGAAATTTTGCAAGCGCTTTGCTAAGTTCCGTCTTGCCCACGCCGGTAGGTCCAACGAAAAACAACACGCCTTTGGGCATTGAACGGCTACTCGTCTTGTGCATTCCCGTCAAACCCATATAGGCTTTAACGACGACCTTTTCTATTTTCTTGATTGCCTCGTCCTGCCCGACTACGCGCTCGGCGAGCTCTTCCTTTATACGCTCAACCTTTTCGTGGTCGAGTTTTTCCCACGGGTTATCCTTTTCGCCGTATTTGAAAAGCCAGAATAACTTTTCAAACGTTAGTTTGTCTTCTTTACGCGAAAGCCGCGCCATTTGTATAATCTCGCGATTAGTGAAGTCGTCGAGCATATCGACATATTCGCTCTTTTTATCGCAGTTCAAAAGCGTTTCGCCCGATTTTAATTTTACGTCAAAACCGTTTTCTATTCTTTCGAGCAATGTCTCGCGCTCCTCCCTGTCTGGTCTGCTAAGCGTAATCGTACTAACTTCCGGGTTGCCTTGGTAGAACGAAATCGGGAACATAGCGAGTTTATTCGCAATGATGATTACCGTGCTTTCATTTTTATCAGACGAACTGTAATCGACTTTTTTATCCTTTATCGCTTTGCTTAAAAGCGTTAAATGTTGCCGTTCGTCCTCCGTAAATCCGTTCGTTCCAAACAGGTAATCAGCCCAATTTAGGACGAACGCAATCTTGCGGTTTTTGTTTGTCAAGTTTTTAAAGACGATATTGAAAATCTCGGCGGGCGTTTTGAATTGTCCGCTTCCAGTATTTTTTTGCAACGCGGCGGCTTTCGGTTCGTCGTCAATGGAATAATCATCGCCCGATACTTCGTTCGTTTCGGTTATTTTCAAATGCGTTGTGTCGCCGTCTATGCCGTCCACCCTATCCCAATACAAAACGTCGTCGTAATCCATGCCGCGTAGCGTTTGCATAAGGTATTCCTTAATACTCACAATATTGTTGTTCTTGCCAAGATAAACGTCGCCGACGTTACCGTCTAGAATGACGCAACGCTTAATTCCGACCTCGCGTTTTAACCTATTAAAATTCGATGTAAGCGCCATAGCCTTTTACTACTCCTTGTTTGTTTTTGTTTTTATTTGTTGATATTTTTGCGTTGAAATCTTGTCGGGGTTAGACCATATTTCTTGCGTTGCGGTTACCTTTATGCCGTAGATATCCTCTAGGTCTTGCATAAATGGCTGTATGTCGTTTTGGCAGGCTTGTCCCTCATATCCGTCAAAGCGGTATATGAATTTTCCGTCTAACATAACGCGAAACTCCGCTCGCTCGCCGCTTGCCTTTTGAGCTATCATAACGACCTCGTTCTTTTCCTTTTGGAGTTTAATATTTTTTCTGTCAACAATAAATCCTTTACTTTCTATGCATTCCATTACAACTTTCAAGGTCTTTTTTCTGACGGCTTCTCCAATAAGCTCCTCCGTTGCTTTTTTGCGTATCTCGGCGATTTGGTCTCTTGCGTCCGATGTTTCAGTTGTCATAACGGCGGCTATTGTTCCCTCGTCGAGTTTAGCCGCTCGCATTTCCGCCTCAATTCCCGCTACAATTTTCTTACGCTCGACTTTGAAATAGTTGTCCGCGCCCGCTTGCAACTTGCTTTCGGCAATCGCCTTTATTTCCTCGAACGTTCTTGCGGCGTTCCTATTGTCGAGGTATTCAAGGTAGACAAAGCCCTTTAACGCCTCATCGGCGAGCGCGTTAAGTTTCGCGGCAAAATCTTCGCTCATAGCGATGGTACCGCTTGCGCGAAGCCTCATATCACGGCTATGCGCGGCTATCTTGTTTTGCAACAACCCGTTAAGCAAAGTCTCGTAACGCGCTATTTCGTCGGTTGTAAGCTTGTTTGTCTCGTTTGACAGCGCTTGCGCCGCCAACACGACTGCGCGCTCGTTCGTCAATTCGCCGCGCACAAACTCTGAGTTAATGCGAACCTTCCCTTTAGTCGCTATTGCGTCCGATTGTTTTACAATTTCGTCAATTTTTGCCCGTAGGGACGCCTGGCGCTTTTTAAGCGCGCGCTTCATGCCCGCCGTTTCGTCGCCCTGCAAACTTTGCGAGGTTTCGTCGATTCGGCTAAGCAACTCGTCTATTTGGCAAAGTTGCTTAGCCGCAACCTCGCAAATGCTACGGCATTCAATGGATATAGCTTCATAATTTATAACGACTTGATGGCTCATTTCTGATCCGCCTTTTTGTCGACGGGCGCGCTTTCCGCTATGGAAAAAACTGTATCCGCCCATTTGCTAATCTTTATTATATCAAACGTGAGTTGAGTTTCGGTCGGGTTTGGGTGTAGCAGTTTATTGCGAAATTTGCGGAGTTCATATAAGGCGTTCGCCTCGCTTTCCGTAATTATTTTTTCTTTTTTTGCGCTACCTATTTTTTCTGATATTTTCAAATTATCGCCTTTTTCAATCCCTAAGCGTTTGCCGAGAATGTATTCAAGGCGGACGACCATACCGCTGATTGCCGTGCGCCAATCTCCCGTATTTATCTTAGAGCGAATATATTTTTCATCTATTTTTTCGGGACTGTTCGAAGCGTTACGTTCAATTATAAGATAGTCGAATACTGGTTGCATAATCGCTTCATATTTTGCAAGTTCATCATAGCCGCTGGACGCAAAGAATGAATATTTTTTTGCGCTATTTTTGAGCCTTGCCTTAAACATTCTATAATCGTCAATAAACTTGTCGATGTTATAGTTTTTACGAAACGCGTATTCAATTGTATTACGTATGCCCAAACTGTCTTTTAGATCGTTAAAATTTTTCGACAAGGCCGCAAAATCGTCGGATATTTTACTTTTTTCAAGTTCGGTTTCACCCGCAAGAATTTTACCGATATAAACCTCAATGACGTTTGCGACCGATAGCGATGCATTCTCAGAATAGCCCGCGTCTGTCAGAAGGTTAAATAGCTTTATTTTTGGAAGTTTGTCGAGCTTCTTGGCGAACGCGAGTAATAACTCGTTTTCATCTGGTTTTCGTAACCCGTTAAGCCTCTTTGCAAGTCTCGCGGTATAACTGGCGTTCTCCTCGGTCATATTGGCAATTAACTCGTTATAAATCTCGTTTGCATACTGCTCAGCCGTCGCTTGCCATTGCGGAATGCTTGCGTAGATGTCGTTTGCCGTAAGCAATATTTCGACCCGTTTTGCTCTATCATCCGTCGCCTTTATTTTCGCGGTAATATATCTCGCGGTAAAATTTGCGTCTTCCAAAAGCTCATAAACGGTTTTTATTAATTTTGCATATTCGATTAAAAATGCCGCCGCAATGCATTCGCCGAATATTGCTTTAATAACTTTGCTTTTTTCTTCGTCGCCATAAAGTTGTTCTGTCAATAGGCTAACGCTTACGGGCTTATTTAGAACGCGTTCGGTAAGCGTTATTTTTGTCGCGGCGTAAAACTTCATTTCCTTTGGATCTATCGTAATAAACGACCAGTCGGGGGATATTGCATCCGCCGCCATATTTATTATCTTTCCGCTTTCAAGCGCAATTTCAGTATTGTCGCGCTTTATGTTGATTTTATCCTTGCTACGAGTAATAAGTAGCTTTACGGGGCGTTTGATTTGCTTTTCATATTCTTCTGGCAAATATACCGCCGAAAGGTTCTTGAACTCTGCAAAGCTTTTTACATTTTTTGCGGGAACGCTGAACTTAAATTTATTTTTTGCCGCAAGCTCGCGTTCAAGCATATCGGGCGTAAAATATTTTTTGTAGAAAGCCTCCGCTCCCGTAGTTTTAATTCTAACCTCCATACCGTCTTCGTCGACGCGCAGTACGAGACTTCCCTCTTCCTTTGTTACAACATCCTCGCGTTCCACAATATCGTATTCAAGGACTCTTTCCTCTTTTTGCAAACCCGCGCTTCTCGCGTTATCAATCAAATATTCTTGTAGTCCAGTAAAGTCGGTTTCTACTTGCTGCATAAACCCCGCGGCGTAGCAACTCGACTGTTCTAATGCCATACATTTCGGAGCATTAAATAAAAATTCAAACGTCAAAGGGTTATAGTAAACCGTCAATTCCTTAGCTTTTTTCTCGCCCGTTAGAATTGCGCCTTCGCGGAACATTCGTTCGCCATTAGACGTAAATTCAAAATTGCCAATTATGTATTCATCAAACCATTCGCGGTCGAAACGGTTGCGGTCGTCATAGTTGTTGGACGAAAATTGAAGTATTTCGCGAGAGAGCAAAAGCTCTATCTCGTCTATGAAAATAAACTGTAAGTCATCGGGAACGCCGAAGAGCTTCAATATACTAGCCAACTTTTCTTTGCGGTCTTGCGCTTCTTTAATTAGAGTGAGAATAATATAGCCCACGCCCGACGGTTTTCGAACTTCTGCGTATTTTAGATTAACCTTCAGCTTTATCAGCGGAAACGGGCATGAAGTAGTTATCGTTTTTTCCACGTTATCTGTTCTCCTCAAGAATATCGCTTGTTTTGAGTAATGATCCGTGTGTCAAAATCGTTGTTATTATCTCATGGTAAATCGGGTATGCCTTGCGATCTAGCGCTTTATTTCCGCTCATATCTGGCAAGTCAATTTTCGCGCTCGATAAAAAGTCTTTTGCTCCGACAATAACGAGCAACCGCCTTGCGCGCGAAAGCGCGACGTTTATTCGCTCAAACTTTTTCACAAATTCCGCGCGCGTTCCTTGTCTATATTTTGGTGCAGGATTCCTTACCATTGAAACAAAGATAATATCGCGTTCGTCGCCCTGAAAATCATCAACCGTGCTGACAATAAAACGTTCATCGTGCAATTCGCAAATGTTTTTTAACCTGCCAATTTTCTTGAGTTTTAACTTTATAAGCTTTGCTTGCTCGCCATAGGTGCAAATAATACCCATGCTTCTGCGCGTATCCTTGCCGCGAGTTTTGTCTACTTCAAACCCGCCGACGCGTCCGTAGGCTTCGTCAATTTTCCTTGCAAGCTCGACGACAACTCTTGCTTCCGTTTCATTAGCGGCGGAAGAGCCGTCGCCGAACTTCTCATACGAGTCGCTGCAATCGACAAAATAGATATGCTTGTCGATTTCAATTATTGATTTGCCGTTCTTTCCCTTTATATGCAAGCCGTGTTGTTTTTGGTCGTTTTGGTTGGGCGCGCCGAGTTCCAGACTGTCGCGCCCCGCGCTATCGCCGTAAAAGTGATTGAACACTTTCATAATATCGCCGTGGCAACGATATTGCTTTGTTAGCGTAACGCGCAATCTATCGGGAACGCTTTCGAACAAAGTTTTGAAAAAGCACTCCTCGTATAAAGCCGTGTATTCTTCGTTCTTGAGCTTATCGATCATATTCGGGTCTAAATCCTCGAAGTCGTCTTTTTTCATATGGCGAAGGTCATACATGGGCGGCAATTGCCTATGATCGCCCACGAGAATAACTGTTTTGCCATAAAGTATTGGTATCAATAAATCAATGAAACTTGACTTGCTGACCTCGTCTATTATGACCACATCTATACCTTGCCTCTTTATATCTAAATCGTCGAGAGCGTATTTTTTGAGCGAGTCCATCGAGGCTGCCCTAAAGTTATCGCGGCTTGTGCAAGTTAAACCAAACACGTTCGCGTTTTCAAATAACTTTTTTGTATATGCCTCGCGGTCGACTTCAATAGCGTCGTCGCTTTGAAGGTTATGCAGGAATTTCAATATGCGCTCGTACATAGGGATTTTCTTCTTATTTTCCGATTCGCGCGCCGCGAAATTTTGCTCTAGGTCGCGCCATTTAGTCTCTATTATTTCGAGCGCGGCGGTTATATCCTCATAAGGCTCTACTATGTCGAAATCCTCGAAAAACTTCGTTATCTTATTTTTCAAGCCGCTTTCTATCGCCTTATAACTCTCGTAATCGCCGTTTTCTTTTTCGGTTTTAGCCTCGTTGTATTTCTCGCGGATTTTAATTTTAAGGTTGCTTACTTTCGTTTCCTTTTCGTCATATTCTTTCGCCGCGTTATCGATTAGCTCGCCGATTTGAGTACGCGACTTGTCGATAAAATCTTGTAATTCGCCTCTGATTTTCAAAAACGTATTTGCAAGCGCGCCGAGCGTTTCAGGGTTTAGCTCGCTCTTATTTACAACTTTGGCAATCGAAAGACGCGATATATCAACGCTCGCGCTTTCTTTTGCCGCCTTGATTTCTTTTCCAACGGCGATAAGATCGCCTTGCGCCCGCTCAAAATCCGCCTCTTTGCCCTTGATGATTTCATCAGTGTCGGGGTCGCGCAAATCGGCGAGTTGTTTTTTGATTTTTGCGCGTTTTGCTTCCAAAGCCATAAGCGCGGAATTATTGATAAGCGACGCAATTTCCTCTTTTACTTTGCCAATGTCCGCCCTCAAAACAAACGACAACGTTTCTACTGCCCGTTCTAACGCGGGATAATTCGCTAAATGGTTGAGAAGCGTCTCGCGAAACTTTTTTATTTCCTCGTCGTCTTCCTCGTTTAAGGTTAGATTTTCAATATTGCGAAGTCTGCGCGACAACCTTTCCTTTTCATCCCGCAGGTTGCAAAGCTGTTCGCGCTCCAAATCGTATCTTTCCGCAAGCGACGTTTCTTCGCGTTTTATGCGTTCAAGCGTTCTGTCTACGTCTTGAATGCGCGATTTCTCGCGAGTAAGCTTTTGATAGTCTAAGTTTAACTCGTTGAATTTCTCGTGAAACTTTTCCTTGTAATCGCTAAAATGCTTAAATATTTCAACCTCTTTGCGTAATCGGTCGCTTATGTTTATATAGAAATTATCCACTAAACGCTCAGGCGAATAAAGGTTGGCTTCTTGCTTCGCTTGCGACGGGATAAGCCGTAGCGGGCGAATTTCTGGAATTTTAGGCAGCCGCTCAAAAACGTTGTCTATCGCCTTGTGCGTTTCGCTCGAAATTAAAATACGCTTGCCGCGTTTTACAAATTGAGCCGCAATTTCGGCTATGACCTCCGTTTTGCCCGTGCCTGGAGGTCCTTGCAACAAAAATATACTTTCGCTTGCTATCGCTTTGCTAACAGCTTCCTTTTGCTTTTCGTTCAGGCGCTGCGAGAAAAAGTCGATTTCAGGGGCCGCCGCGCCCTCTGCGTTTGCGAGTTCATTCGGCGCGAATAGGTATGTTGACAAAAACGGATTCTTTACATAACCGCCAAAGAAACTCTTTAGTGCATTTTTTTGTCGGAGGATTTTACTTTTTTCTTTTACTTGATTAGGTTTAAGAACTTTCGGCGTATATTTTTTAATGCATTCATTTATTCCATCGACAGTATCATTTGCTCGCAGTTTGAAATATATGTAATAGCGACGAATTGTATCGTTCTCTTTCATATCAGCTTTTTTGGCGGCGAGTTCATCCGCGTTCTTGCGCTTCGCTTCGCTCTTTTCTTTTTCGATTTGCGGCGCTTGGCGCTCGCCGATAATGAGTTCTGACTCGCTTATATTGCGGCGTAGCTTTTCCTCGCGCGTTGCTCTAAGGCTCGCTTCCTTTTGCGCGACGAGCTTTTTGTTTCGCGTTTCATATAAAGCGCGCAAAGAAACCGTTTCCTTCTGGCGCGCCATTTCCGCCGTAAAACTCGCAAGCTCAGAGGCGAGTTCCGCCTCTAACCGTCCAACTTCGACGGCGACCTCTTTATCTGTTTTCTTGTCTTTATTTTTCTTGACGGCGGCAATTCGCTCGCCGTATTGCCGCTTTACTTTCTCCGCCCGCGCCCTAACCGCATCCTCTTTTGCTTTAACTTGCGCGGCGTAATCGCTGCGAATCGCGCCGTCCTTATTTTCAGCGACATCGCGATCAAAACTCATCGCAAGATTGTTTGCGTACTCCGTCAATGCCGCATTATCCGCGCGCGTCAATTCCTCCGCGCGCGTGATTATATATGCGTTTACGCGTTCTTTCAGAGCGGCGGCATAGCGGCTGCTGATTTCTGCGAGCGTTGCTTTGAGGTTGCCTGCAAAATTTGCTTCGACTTTTGTATAGTCGGGTTCTATGTCTTTTAAGCAAAACTTATAACGCTCGTCTACCGAAACGAAATGCGCGGCTTTTTCGTCGGCCTCGTTTACAAGGATTATATCTGAACGCGTGAAGCGTTTTAGCATCTGCTCAAACGCGGGCGTTTTCGCCTCATTGCCTACCTCTGTAAAAAGCTCTTTTTTATTTTTATCGACCGTAACGCGAACAATATCAAACGGTTCGCTGTTTTCAAACCGCTCTGTAACGACCACTAATTCGTCTTTTTCGCGGATTTGGTCGATGCCGTCTAAAATATAAGCATCGTATTTTTCAGGTTGGTAATCGAGCCGTGAAACAACATAAACCGTTATCGCTTTCGCCTCGTCAAATGGAACTACTCCATTACCCTGTTGTTCAAGATAATACATGCGGAAATCTATGTAATCGCGCCACTTATAGTATGTCTTTAATACCGCCTGTGGGTCGGAAACCGTATAATAACGTTCGCACATTTCAAGCATTAAATCCCGCGTTATCGCTGATGGCTTTTCGTTTGAAACGAAGCCGTAATCTGGAACCGTAAACGTACTGCCGTTTGCCGTAATTGACCTATTGCGAAACGCGCAAGCCGCAATCGCGCAAATAGCTTTCTCGCCGCGCTTATAAATCGAGCCGTCTATAAACTCGAAGCCCTTAACGTTCAATTCGCCGTATTTCATCGAAACGTTGCCTATCAAAATAATTTCAAGTCCATTCGGTAAAATTTGCTCTGATGCGGCGTTTCTCGTTGCGCGAATAACAATGTTATTAAAAAACTTTGCCTCCGCATCCTCGTTGCCTTCACGGATGAAATCAGGCATCAAGATATAGTAATCTCTCTGCTCGCCAGCTGGAAAGCATATCTGTATGAAGCGCTCATACTCCTCAAAACGCCTCAACTGCGGATAGCGCGCTGTTAGTTCCCTGTATTGCTCTTTCAGAGGCTTATTGTAAAAGTCCTGAATGTAATCGCTCCCATTGTCGCCGTTCCTAGTAAAGTTCAATAACAAATATGCCACCGATCTATCTCCTTATGCGTTGCGTGATTATATATTTTATTTCTATACTTAACTGAACGCTTTTTGAAACTTTTCCAAGAAAAGTTTGCAGCGTTCGGATGTGTTTGCTTGAAATACGCCAAATATCGACGCAAGCAAACAAGCCGCCGTTCTGCCGCTAAAGGCGAGCAAACAGTCTATCTCCTGCGAGATCGACGCGTCGGCGCGCTTAGTGGGTATCTGCGCCCTAACAAAATGGCATAAGTAGCGTTTTATGCGCGTTGTTAGCGCACAGCAAGCCAAAGTCGTTTTTTATTTGCCGTCCTACGCAATCGCTTCGCCATGTTTTGCGTCTGGAAGGCAAACTCTTTATTCGCGTCGTCCCATAAGCCGCCGTATTTTTCGGCGATTTTCTCTTGCGCGGCGATTACGTCGCGGCGCAATACGGGCGGTTTAACCCAAGCCGCGCCGTCGTTTTCGGCGATCAGGTTAAAGCCGTCCAACGTCGTTTCGGTCGCTTCGTTAGTTTCGATCGCCGCCTTCGACGACCTCTCGTAAGACGAGCCGCCCTTGTTTTTTAATTTTATCAGATCGGCTCGCGGCGCGTCGTTTATTTTCGCCGCCGCCTCAAACTCGGCTGGCGTTACGTCGATCGCTTCGCCCGCCGCGTTTCGTAGTTGCGGTTTCTCGACGGCGTAAAAATCGGGATCGCGATAAATCCCCGCCGCAAGATCGTTTTGACGCGCCCGCTCGTCGATAACCCGCGACATAAAAGGCTCGTATCCCTGCTCGATATAGTTGCGCATTCGGGCGCGAGTCGCTAACGCTTGCTTATCTTCGGGCGTTAGCGCCTCTAACTCTCTGCGGGCGTTGTTTAGATCGGCTCGCGTTGTTTCATAATCGCCTTCCGCGATCAATCGCTCCGTATTGGCGACTTTCGCTTCGGCGGCTGCGCGTAACGACGGCTCGATCTTTTTTTCAATGTTCGCTATATCGCTTCGGAGGGCGTTAAGTTCCCCTTCAAGCTCTTTTTCGCCGTTCGCGAGCCGCCGAGAAAGAAACTTTTCGCTCATTTTCGCGTCGTCTAACGCCCGTTTGTAAGCAAACGACGGATCGCGTTTAATCTCGTTAGCTAACTGCCTATCGACTAACGCGCTATAAAAACTATATCCGTCGACCGTCCTTTTGGTCGAGGGTATTCCGACGGGCGTTTTCGCGTCTTTAACGCCGTTAGCGGCTAGAAAATCTCTAGCCGCTTCATAATCGCCGTCGCCAAGCGCCGCTCTTTCTTGACTTTTCGCCGCGTCGATCTCTTTGGCGCGTTTAACGGGGTCGATCTTGCCGCGATTCCACGCTTTTAGCGCGTCAAGGTCGAGATTAGCGAATAGTTTAGCCGTTTGCTCCGTTACGCCCTCGTCTATTAGCCGCTTGTATATCTCATTAGACAACGCGGCTTGCTCTTTAGCGTTCTTTAGATAGTCGTCATAACTAGAGGTCAGCGCGTAGTTAAGGCGACCTTCGTTTAGCTTTAACGCCTCCGCGTACTCCGTCGCTATTTTCTCGCTCGCGCCGTCGGCTATTAGTCTTTGTCTTAAGATTTCGGCTTTGGCTAACGGATTATTTATTTCAATGGCAGGATCAACCCCCGCCGCTTTTAGTTTCTCGTCGATATTGGTTAGCGCGAATTTATTTTTTGGAACGTAGCCGCCGTTTTCATAAGGAACAAAGAAGCCTTTTTCAATCGCCGCTTGCTTATCGAATAACAGCGTCCACTTATAATCTCTTAGCCGTTCTATATCCGCTAGGCTTAGTTTGTCTTTGGCTAACAGGCGATTTAAGCCGCTAACGGATAGATTGGGATAATATACGATCCTATCGGCTACGCTTCTGCCGTCTGGAAGCGCGGTAAAGCCTTTGGCTTTCGCCCAGCTTGGTATTTGACTTTCGGGCGGGCGATCTGGTATAGTTTCGCTCTGGGCAGGTGCGGCAGAACCCTCCCGATTTGACGCGGGAGCAAGAGTTGGCGACCTGTCCTTTCCGCTGTTAGTCCTATCCTTCATTAGCCTCAACATATCCTCTGTTAGAGAACCGTTGTGTTTATACATATCAAAGAAAGCGATGTTTCCTCTGCCTGTTCTTACTTCCTCGACGATAATCGCGTAGCCGTTTATCTGTTTGCCATAGACGATAGCGGGCAGATTGTATCGCCTTGTATGCGAATAAATCTTGAAGTCGTGATCTTTCACGATTTCGGGATATTTCGCTATATCATCGAGCGTAACGGCAACGCCGCCAAATTGCGCTTCCCTTTTTGGATCGCCGTGTTTGTTTAGCGTATGGCGTATTTGGTTGCCGTCGATCGCGCGCGTAATTTGCGAAGGCTTAAAGGTTACGCTCTCGCCAAATTGATTCTTGAACGCCGCCGCTATTTCGTTCGCTTCGTCGGCGGTTACTTCGGCGATATGGATTTTTCCGTCGGCTTGCGATAAACGCTTCACGGCTTCGACGTTTAGCGGCTCGATAGTAATTTCTGGCGCTTGCGTCGCGATCGCCGCTGGTTCTTTGCCTGCCGTCCTCGCGCTAACGGTTTTAGGAGTCGTCGCTCCGTTCGTTAAAGGGCGCGAAATCTCGCTTGTATCTAACGCTCTGGGCGCTTGTTCGCCTATCAATCGGAAGTTAGGCTTATATTCGATTTGCGCTCTTGGTTCGTATCCCAGCGTTCTTTGCGCTTCGATAACCGCCTCGTCTATCGTTTGCTTCGCCTCTTGCGCCGTAGCGTTTGTCGGCAAGCTCGCAATGGCTTCGTCGGTCGATTGAAACATTAAGCGCAAAGCGGCAATGTCGCTAGGGCTTATTCCGCCTCCGCCTCCATTAGCTACTTTCGTTTGAAGGCGCTTAAACAATCCGTCGTCGGCTAGATTTCCAAATCGCCGCTTTTCGCTTAGGTCGATTAAAAAGCGGCGATACGCGCTAGAATTAAAGAAATATCGCGCGAATTTATCAAAGGCGATAGATAAAATCGCGTAGGTTTTTCTTAAAAGTAGCGGTAGAAACGGCGATAAGCGCTAATCAAACTAAGCGACGTACATAGCGTAAAATCGTCGCGTTTTCAAAGCTTAATGTTAGCTACGTCGCAACCTGATTTATCGCGCTTGACTAGCGCGGGCAAAACGTTAGAATCAAGCCTATTTTTTTTCAAAGAGAGGTAAAAATGATTAGGATCAAGACAAGATTATGCGTACCATAAGCCAATCCGAGCGGGGATCTATCGTAAAGCGTTAAAAAGAATCTTTAACGCTTTTACAAAGCATTTGTTTTACTTCGGTTACTTCCGTTTGCCTTTTCGTCGTCCCCGCTTTTCTTCGCGATTAAGCCGCGTTTTCGACGGCGTTTTTAAGGAGTAATAAAGCATAATTGCGTAACTAAAATTATCCGTTTAAGGGTTAACAATGGGAGTTCTACGATTTTTGGCGAAAATCCCGCTTTTCTTTTGGCGCGGGTTTATGTTGCTTCTGCGAGGCGCTTTTGGAAACGTCCAGTGGCAAAGCCCCGCTTGGCTTAAAGCGCTCGGCAAGGGCTTTGCTTACGTTGGGCGCGGCGCCGCGTCGCATAAATTGGCAAGCGTAATCGTCGGCGCGGTCGCGATTATCGCGGCGATCGGTTCTTATGCGGGCTACGTATGGTATGAAAACCGCCCGAAACCAATCGAGATCGCGCCGACCGAAGTAATAACGACGCGATCGTATTTCTACGCGCCGTCGCCGACCGATTATTCGAGAGAGGTTATAAACTATTCGTCGCTTATCGTCTCTTTTGGCAGAGATGTCGCGCCGCTTGAAAACGCGCGCAAACAGATCTCCGAAGGCATAACGATCACGCCCGCAATCGACGGAAACTGGACATGGACGTCTTCTAGCCGTTTGGAGTTTAAACCCGTCGTCGATTGGTCGATCGGAGAAACGTATAAAGTCAAAATCGATCAAAAAAAGCTGATCGCCGCGGATTACAATCTTGAAAACGACGAGTTTGAATGGAAAGTTAAGCCGTTTAATTTTAGTTTTTCTGAAAGGGAGCTTTATCAAAATCCCGAAAATCCGAGCGAAAAGCACGCGATTTTCGGCGTAAGTTTTGATTATCCCGTCGATCCAGCTAGTTTTGAAAAGGCGATTTCTATGCAGTTGCAAGCGCCCGATAAATATAAAATCGCGCCCAAAACGTATAGATTCGCCGTCAAATACGACGATAAAAAACTGCGCGCTTGGGTTAGAAGCGAGCTTGTCAAGTTTCCCGAAGTAGATAGCGCGATGGTTTTGCTTGTGGGAGAAGGCGTGAAATCCTCGATCGGCGGCAAACCGACAAACGCGACGAAAAACGTTTCGCAGAACGTTCCTAGCGCCTACCGCCAAATTGTGCAAAACGCGTCTTTGACGCTTGTCGAAGGCGAAAACGACGAACAAGAGCAGGTTTTGGCGCTTTCGCTTGTCGACGGCGTCGATCCTAAAAAAATAGCCAAAGAGATCAACGCTTGGATTTTGCCTAAGGACAAGCCTGATTTTAACGGACAGTGGATACGGCAAAACTACAGGTGGAGCGCGGACGATGATATAACCGACGAGATTTTATCGCTCTCGCGCCCGCTTACGCTAAAACCCGACGAAACGGACGGCGGCGCGCAAAAGCTAATCAGCTTCAAATATAAAGCGACGCCAAACGAGTATATCTATCTTACTATTGGCAAGAATATTGAGACGATCGGCGGCTACAAGGCAAAAGACGCGACGCGATGGGTGCTAAACGTTCCGCAATATCCCAAAACCTTGCGCTTTGCGAGCGACGGCGTTTTGCTCTCTTTGAAAGGCGAAAAGAAGATCGCCGTAGCGACGCGAAACGCGGCGGGGCTTCAGCTTGATATTCAGCGCGTCGTTCCCTCTCAATTACACCATTTTATCAATTTCGGAGGATACGGCTACGATAGCTACAATCAAAAAGGCGACTACCGCTTTCAGGCGTATGGATTTAATAACGCCGATTACTTTACCGAACGCTTTATTCATCAAAAGCGACTGCCGCAAAACCTTAGCGGAAAGGTGATCTACGACGGGATCGATCTTTCTCCTTATATCGCTCGCGGCGACAAAGAGACTAGAGGCGTTTTCCTCTTAACGCTTTCCGCGTGGAATCCCGACAAAAATACGACGGAAAGCGCCGATAGCGGCGCGCGGCGGCTCGCGATCATATCCGATATGGCGATTATCGCGAAACGATCAATCGACGGTTCTAGCGACGTCTTTGTTCAGGCGATCAAAGAGGGCGCGCCGATCGAAGGCGTAAAAGTTTCGGTTTTGGCGCGAAACGGAACGAGCGTAGCGAGCGCGACTACCAACGCGAACGGACAGGCGCGGTTTCCTAGCCTTAACGGGCTTTCCAACGAAAAAGAGCCTGTTTTATATCTGGCGCAAAAAGACGACGACGCGACGTTTCTGCCGTTTCGCTCTCATAATTACGATCGCTATTTGGATTACTCGCGTTTCGACGTAGGCGGCGCGTCATACTCTTCTAGCGAAAGCAAATTAAGCGCGCATTTATTTAGCGATCGCGGATTATATCGCCCGGGCGAAGAGGCGCATATAGGAACAATCGTTCGCGCGAATAATTGGAATACGCCGATTAGCGGTTTGCCGATCGAAGCGTATATATACGACGCAAGAGGGCAGCTTTACGCGCAAAAAGATTTTAGGCTAGACGAAACGGGGCTAAACGAGATCAACTTTCAAACTTCCGACGACGCGCCTACGGGCAATTGGCAGATACAACTTTATGTCGCCAGAAACTACGCCGATCGGACAAAAGCGGGCGTCTTTTTAGGATCGACGCAGATCGCGTTTAGAGAGTTTGAACCCGATAAAACAAAGGTCAATTTACGTTTGCTTCCTAGCGGTAAAAAAGGTTGGTTTAAGCCCGACGAATTGCAAGCGTTAGTTAAGGTTGAAAACCTCTTTGGAACGCCCGCAGAAAATCGTAGGATTGCTTCAAGAACCTCGTTAAATCCGATGGCGTTTAGTTTCAAAGAACATCAGGGTTATAGTTTCTACGATTCTTTTGCGGCGAAAAACAGTTTTGAATTTCCGCTAGAAGAAACAAAAACCGACGAAAAAGGCGAAGCGACGATTCCGCTAATCAACGAGGAGCATAGTCGCGCAAGCTATCAAATGGCGTTGATCGTGGAGGCTTTCGAACAAGGCGCGGGCAGAAGCGTAACGGCGAGCGCGAGCGCGATCGTATCTCCCAACGACTATCTTGTGGGCGCGAAAGCCGACGGCGATTTAAGTTTTATTAAGAAAAATACGGCGCGATCGATAAACTTCGCGGCGATTGATCCAAAACTTGAGAAGATCGCGCTTAACGATTTAAGCCTAGAGATTCTGGAGCAAAAGTATATTTCCGTTTTGACGTTGCAAAATAGCGGTGTTTATAAGTATCAATCTAAGCTAGTTGAAAAGTCGCTTGGAGATAAACCTTTCGCAATCGACAAAAACGGCGTAGATTATAAAATCGACGCCTCTAAACCGGGCGGTTATCAGTTGTTGGTTAAAAATAAAAACGGCGACGTTCTTTATAAAACCTACTATACGATTGCCGGAGACGCTAATCTCGATCGCTCCAAAGAGAAAAACGCCGAGCTTGATCTAAAACTATCTAAAAATGAGTATAAAAACGGCGAAGAGATTGAAATCTCTATTGGCGCGCCGTATATTGGAAGCGGGCTAATTACGATCGAAAAAGACAAAGTTTATGCCGCAAAATGGTTCAAAACCTCGACGACAAACGCAATTCAAACGATCAGAGTCCCCGCCGATCTCCTCGGCAACGGCTACGTTACCGTGCAATTCGTCCGCGATTACGACAGCGACGAGATTTTTATCAGCCCGCTAAGCTACGCGGTCGCTCCTTTCAAAGTCTCTTTAAGCGACAAGACGGCGGAAACGAAACTAGAAGCGCCGAAGATCGTTAAGCCCGCGGAGGCGATCACGGTGAAATTAACGAGCGACGGCAGACAAAAAGCGATTGTTTTCGGCGTAGACGAAGGCATATTGCAAGCGGCGGGATACAACTTTAACAGCCCGTTAAACTTCTTTTTTCAAAAGAAAATGTTAGGCGTGGATAGCCTACAAATCCTCGATCTAATCCTGCCGGAGTTCAGCCGCTTCCAAAAACTCGCGGCGCAACCGAGCGGCGACGACGATATAAGCCCGGTGGCGGATAGAATCGCAAACAGGCAACTTAATCCCTTTAAGCGCAAGGTAGAAAAACCGGTGGCGTTTTGGAGCGGGATCGTCGAGATCGACGGCGAAAAGAGTTTTGAATGGAAAACGCCCGATTACTTTAACGGTAAGTTGCGCGTAATGGCGCTAGTCGTTTCTGCGGGCAAAATCGGCGTCGCGCAAACGCAAACGATCGTGCGCGACGACTTCGTTCTAACTCCAAACGCTCCTTTTGCGGCGGCTCCGGGCGACGAGTTCGACGTTACGGTCGGGCTATCGAACAACATTGACGATCTGCCCGAAGGCGAGGCGATCGCTATAAAACTGACCGCGTCTTCTAATAAGAACCTAGAGATCGTCGGCGACAAAGAGATCGTAATCAACCTAGCGCCGCAAAGAGAAACTTTCGCTAAGTTCAAAGTCAGAGCGGCGGAGATTTTGGGCGGCGCGGAATTGACTTTCAAAGCTTCCTATACGAGCGGCGTGAAAACCTATTCGGCGCAGAGAACCGTTACGACTTCCGTGCGCCCGCTTGTCCCTCTTAGATCGGCAAGCGCGATGAAGCGAATGGGATCGGGCGAAGAGAGCGTGAAAAACGATCGTAATCTTTACGACGCTTTCGCGCAAAGAAACGCCTTTGTTTCACGATCGCCGCTGATCCTTTCAAACGCGCTGACAAGCTATTTAGACAACTATCCGCACCTATGCTCCGAACAGCTCGTAAGCGCCGCGTTCGCCGCTCTCGTAACCGAACCCTACCAAAACGCTCTAGGCGGCAAAGCCGACTTGAAACTAGCGCAGGTGGGATCGATTTTGCAATCGCGTCAAAACTCCAAAGGCGCGATCGGCTTGTGGCAAGCGACGTATAGCGGCAATACGTTTGTCAGCGTCTATGCGGCAAACTACCTGATCGAAGCCAAAGAGCGCGGCAAAAACGTCCCTGAAAGCCTATTTAGGAGTCTAAACAACTACCTATCGAAACTTGCGGCGGACAACTCGGTTGAAGATCTATACGGACTGCGGCTACGCGCCTATGCGATCTACCTCTTAACGAGGCAGGGGCAAGTAACGACGAGCCAGCTTAACTCGACGCTTAACGCGCTGAAACTACACTACGCCGATTCCTATGAAAACGATCCCGCGGCGTTGTATCTTGCTTCTACCTATAAGTTGCTAAAAATGGACAAAGAGGCCGAAGCGCTGATCAAAAAGCAGTGGAACGAGTTGGCGCGAGCTTACAGCGCGTCGTGGTGGTCGCGGAACTATTACGATCCGCTCGTGGTTAGCTCGACGGCGATTTACCTATTAAGCAAACACTTTCCCGAGAAAGCGGCGAACATTCCGCCGCAGGCGCTGGAAAATATCGTTTTGGCTATGCGAAGTAACCGCTATACGACCGTTTCCGCGGCGTATAGCGCGTTGGCGTTGGATAGCTTTGGCGCGTCCGTTTCGGCAAGCGGCGAAGAGTTGTCGATCGCGGCGAAAACGAAAGCGAACGCGACGCGCAATATTGGTCAAGCGCAAGGCTTGATCGTTTCTGGCGGCTTTACGAACGACGACGCGGAGATCCTCTTCAAAAACGGCGGGGCAAGCGCGTGGTATGTCGTTACGCAAGACGGATACGAACGAACCCTACCTAAAGAGCCGATCAAAAAAGGGTTGGAGATTTACCGCGAATATACGGACGCGGAGGGTAAGCCCGCCAAAGAGATCACCGTGGGCGACACGATTAACGTAACAATCCGCGTCAAAGCGCTAGGATCGCAGCCGGTAAGCGACGCGGCAATCATCGATCTGCTGCCGGGCGGCTTTGAGATCGTTCCGATCGACGCAAATAAACCCGACGAGTCAAACGACGAGGACGACGAATACGACGGCGAGGACGAAGAAGAGTACGACGACGGCGAAGACAAAGATTACGGCTATGTTTCGCCATTTGCGACAAGCGTAAGCAACTTTTATTTGGTATATTCCGACGCAAGAGAAGATCGCGCTTTGATCTACGGCTCAATCAGCCGCGAAACCTCTACCTTTACCTATCGGATCAAGGCGACTAATTCGGGCGTTTTTGAAACCGCGCCGATCTTTGTCGAAGCTATGTATGATCGCGAAATACAAGCGTTGGGGCTAGGCGGCGGCAAAATTAAGGTTAAACCTGCGGAGTGAGGATCGCGAGGTTTAAAGCTCTTTTAGAAAATATCGCGGTAATCGTAGCGATCGCAATTGCGATCGTCTATGTTCCGCGACTGTTTCCTAGCCCGCCGTTAAAAGACGATCTGCTCTTTTCAACCGTCTATTACGATCGAAACGGCGCTCTTTTGCGCCTAAGCCTAGCCAAAGACGATCGTTTTCGCGTTTGGACGACTTTGGATCAGATCGACGAAAACCTGATCGAAGCGACGTTATTGCGTGAAGATCGCTACTTTTACTATCACTTGGGCTTTAATCCTTTCAGCCTAATTCGCGGCGGTTGGATCACTTACGTTTCGCAAGGATCAAGGCAAGGCGGATCGACGCTGAGTATGCAGCTTGTCCGAATGCGCAATAAACTTGACACCCGCACTATCGGCGGCAAACTCGAACAGATCGCCCGCGCTTTTTGGTTGGAATTAAACTACTCGAAAAAAGAGATTTTAGAAGCCTATCTAAACTACGCGCCTTACGGACGAAACATCGAGGGCGTAGGCGCGGCAAGCCTGATCTACTTTGACAAACCGCCGAAAAAACTCGCCCTAACCGAAGCGCTGACGTTAGCCGTGCTTCCGCAATCCCCGACGATCAGAATCGATAAAAACACGAGCTTCGTAGGCGAAAAACTCTTTGCGGCGAGAAATGAGCTTTTCAATAACTACCGTAAAAAGTTTAATATCGACGACGAGGAAGCGGCGCTATTCGCCCTGCCTTTCAAACTAAGGCGGATCGAAGATCTTCCCTTTCGCGCTCCGCACTTTATCGAGTTTCTCGCGCAAGAAGATTACGCTGCGGGCAGATCGCCCGAGGTCGTTCGCTCGACGATCGATCTAAACCTTCAGACGTTATTAGAAACGCATATTAAAAACCACATTCGCCAAAACGCCTATCGGGGCGTCGATAACGCGGCGGCGGTTTTGGTCGATACCGCCGATATGCGCGTCGTCGCGGCTGTAGGATCGGCGGATTATTTTAACGTCGCTATCGGCGGACAGAACAACGGCTTTGCCGCAAAGCGATCGCCCGGGAGCGCCCTGAAACCTTTTATCTACGCGTTAGCGATCGATCAGGGGCTGATCCACCCGCAAACCGTGCTAAAAGACGTCCCCTCCGCTTTCGGCGTTTATGAGCCTGAAAACTTTGACGGCGGTTTCATGGGACCTCTTAGCGCCCAGCAAGCGCTAGTAAAAAGCCGCAATATTCCCGCCGTCTATCTATCGAGCAAATTAACGTCGCCTAACTTTTACGAGTTTTTGAAGCGCGCTAAAATCAGCAAAATGGCGAGCGAACAACACTACGGGCTTGCTTTGACGCTTGGCGGCGGCGAGGTTACGCCTCTTGAAGTAGCTAAACTCTACGCTTTATTGGCAAACGGCGGCGTTTTGAGCGAAACGCGAAGCCGAATGGATCAGCCTTTGGAGGTCGGCGAGAGGTTGCTTAGCCGCGAGGCGAGTTTTATCGTTCTCGATATGCTATCTTCCGCGCCGCGAATCGACGGGATCGTCGCCGAATCCGACGCGTTGCCAATCTATTGGAAAACGGGAACGTCGCGGGGTTTTAGAGACGCTTGGTGCGTCGGGCTGATCGGACAATACGCGCTTGTCGTATGGCTAGGATCGTTTGATAACAAGCCAAATCCCGCGCTTGTCGGCGCGATAAGCGCCGCGCCGCTTTTTTTTACGATCTCAAGATCGCTCAAATCGACTAGGACTTTACGCGATCCAAATCGCGTCGTTCCTTCTACGATCAAGCGCGTCGATATCTGTTTGTCCAGCGGCGATCTAGCTACGATCTGGTGTAAAAGACGCGCCAAAACGTGGTTTATACCGGGCATTTCGTCGATCAAAGTCGATACGGTCTATCGCCCCGTATGGATCGACAAAACCACGAAACAACCGCTATGCGCGGGCGAGAATACCGCAAACGCGCAAATGAAGATTTACGAGTTTTACTCTTCGGATATTCTCGCGTTATTTCGGCGAGCGGGCTTGCCCAAACGAGAGCCGCCCGATACAAGCCGCTGTCGCAACCGCCTGATCGCGGGCGTTTCGCCGTCGATTAGCTCGCCGCTCGCCAACGCAAACTACGCGATTCGGCTTTCAAAGTCGGACGAGCGCAACGTGATCTTATCGGCTACAAGCGACGCGGACGCGCAATTTCTCTATTGGTTTATAGACGACGAGTTTGTCGGCGTAGCGAAAAAAGGCGAGCTTTTATCGTGGGAACCGAAAAAAAACGGGCGTTTTATCGTCCGCGCGATCGACGATAGCGGACGCTTTGATTCCAGAGAGTTCAAAATCTCTATTATCGAGTGAGATACTCTTGAAATAGTATGCGATCCGCCTTTTCAATACTATAAAGCGAAACGCCTTTTTCCGCCATTCCCTCCAAATTAAAATCCAACGTATTTGTAAAACCTACGCATTATCGGCAAAACCGCCGCATACAGTCATTCCCGCGCACTACTTTTAACTTTGCCCTAATTTCCTAATTAAACAGCCAACTTAATCCCGTTAGTAAGTCATCAACGATACAAGGAACGATCGGCGTTCCTTGTTGGTTAAGGCGAC
>JAISOU010000019.1 GCA_031275395.1 Helicobacteraceae bacterium
ATCCACGCGCCCCGCGAAGGGCGCGACCGAGATTTTTTTATATCTCGCCACTCGCGGGGGCGTTTCAATCCACGCGCCCCGCGAAGGGCGCGACGCTTTCTAGAATTTGATTATCGCTTAAAAGAGATGGTTTCAATCCACGCGCCCCGCGAAGGGCGCGACCGGGTCAAGCGATCGATATCGATGTCGCAATTTCCGTTTCAATCCACGCGCCCCGCGAAGGGCGCGACGAGCGTAGATCGGGACTATAGCGGAGGGTTAGCGTTTCAATCCACGCGCCCCGCGAAGGGCGCGACTAATGCTACGCCCCATCTTTTGGCGTAAAACCTGTTTCAATCCACGCGCCCCGCGAAGGGCGCGACTAAAAAATGGCTTGGATAGACACAGCCGCAATCAGTTTCAATCCACGCGCCCCGCGAAGGGCGCGACTTATCGCCAGCGGCAACAGCATGATACCTTATATAGTTTCAATCCACGCGCCCCGCGAAGGGCGCGACAGATAATAACCCAACGGCATACGTCGTATTTGGTGTTTCAATCCACGCGCCCCGCGAAGGGCGCGACATATAATATTTTAGCCTATTTATCGCGTTTTGTGTTTCAATCCACGCGCCCCGCGAAGGGCGCGACCTAATCGCTACGGCTACAATTCCGTCAAAAAGCAAGTTTCAATCCACGCGCCCCGCGAAGGGCGCGACCCTCTTTCTCGCTATTAGCTTTTAGCGTATCCATGTTTCAATCCACGCGCCCCGCGAAGGGCGCGACATCACATACGCCGCTACGTCGGATATATGATAATGTTTCAATCCACGCGCCCCGCGAAGGGCGCGACATCGGGATTGTTGAAAGCGTCCATTACGGCGCGTGTTTCAATCCACGCGCCCCGCGAAGGGCGCGACCTAATCGCTACGGCTACAATTCCGCCAAAAAGCAAGTTTCAATCCACGCGCCCCGCGAAGGGCGCGACTTTCGCGCCATTGCTAAAGGTTAATAGACGCTATGTTTCAATCCACGCGCCCCGCGAAGGGCGCGACTAAATGGCATAACCAAAAACCCTATGCGTCAAACGTTTCAATCCACGCGCCCCGCGAAGGGCGCGACCGATATAAGCGGCAAATACGACGACACCGTCGATCGTTTCAATCCACGCGCCCCGCGAAGGGCGCGACGTCGATAAATCGCGCCGCAGCCTCTTGCGTCTGGTTTCAATCCACGCGCCCCGCGAAGGGCGCGACACGGATCGATCGTAAAACTTTCCACAGCCGCGTCGTTTCAATCCACGCGCCCCGCGAAGGGCGCGACCTCTCGGCGAACGCTTTAAGCGCGTTAGCTTTTTGTTTCAATCCACGCGCCCCGCGAAGGGCGCGACATCTGTTGCGTAAATATATAAGGCGGATCGCATAGTTTCAATCCACGCGCCCCGCGAAGGGCGCGACACAACGCATTTTATGCGGGTAGCGACGGCACAATGTTTCAATCCACGCGCCCCGCGAAGGGCGCGACTTTCTCCGATCCATGCTAGATCGGAGACCGCTTTGTTTCAATCCACGCGCCCCGCGAAGGGCGCGACTATAAAGTCCGTGATAGCCGCTACTAGCGACGCTTAGTTTCAATCCACGCGCCCCGCGAAGGGCGCGACCGATTTTGACGACACGCCCGAAATAGCCGAGCCAGTTTCAATCCACGCGCCCCGCGAAGGGCGCGACAGTTAAAAGATTACGACGTCGCCATCAAAGAGTTGTTTCAATCCACGCGCCCCGCGAAGGGCGCGACCCGTTGTTATCGGCGATAATCTCATAACTCGGTGTGTTTCAATCCACGCGCCCCGCGAAGGGCGCGACCTAACGGAGGCGAGCGCCGAAGCTATAGCCTTCTTGTTTCAATCCACGCGCCCCGCGAAGGGCGCGACTAAAAGCGCTTATATTTTTACGCTCGCCCGCGCAAGTTTCAATCCACGCGCCCCGCGAAGGGCGCGACGCGCATTTTTTATAATTTGTCAAGGGTTTTTTGTGTTTCAATCCACGCGCCCCGCGAAGGGCGCGACACGCGAGCGGCGCGGCTATAACCATAAACGTTACGTTTCAATCCACGCGCCCCGCGAAGGGCGCGACTGCAGAGATTTTAGCGCTCTGTTGATAAATGTTTGCTGTAGCAAAAACGCGAACCTACAAGGAAGACAAGATGTTTGATCGGCAAAATACGCTAAACATTGAAGAAACACAGATAAAAGCGTATCCGCGATCTTGGCGAGCTTTTATGCGCGATTTAGGTTCGCGGAAACGATTGTCGGCTTATACTAATTACGTTTGGCTTAAGATCGGTTTAGCCGGTTCCTAGCCTGTCAAAGCTAGGATAAGTCTATGAAAACAAGTATTTACGCCATTCGCATATTTCGGAAGGCAAATTCTAATAATTCGGTTATTTTCAGTTGATTTAGACGCGACACAGATCGCAGAAGTAGCAAAACTAAATCGCAATAAGATCAGCGCGATCCCATCAAAGATTCGCGCTAGGATCGCTTCTTTAGCCGAAAACAAATCAGATTTCAAAGTAGGCGAGATAGAGATAGACTAAATAAACTATAAATCAAGATTGATACAAAGAAAGTTTTAATTCATTTTTCTTATAAGATCGCCTTGTATTATCAATCAATAATAATCGAAAGCGATTTTCTTGATAATATAAACTTTCTGCGGATACAAAGCGCAATAGATTTAAAGTTGCGTAAATTCTAAATAATCATCGGCGCGTCAATATCGTAAGATGGGTTTGCGCCAATATGTTCGACTTTCTTTTTGTAGTTAGCGCCTAAATAATAGTAACGCAAACTATCCGTTTTACGATCTATAATCGCCTCAAGCGTATTCTTAAGTTTTACCCAACGGGCGGGATCGATAACGCATTCAAAAACGGAAAATTGCACGCGTTGCCCATAATTGGCGCACTCTTTTGCGACTCTACGAAGTCGCCTAGCTCCGCCCTCCGTCGAAACCGCTACGTCATATGTAATCAAAACCATCATAGTTATTTCCAAAAAAACGGCGGATAAGCGTCTAAATCGCCTCTAATATATCGCGCCAAAAGATTGGATTGGAGAAAGAATAACTGCCCGATTTTGACTTTTTCTTCAATGTATGGATGATAGATTTCTTCCTGTTTGCGATTTTGATACTCTACCAGTATTGTTTTACGCGCGTCGTCGCTCATTGTAACCGCTCCGCTCGCGCTTTTTGTAAAGTCTTTTTTATTGACTTGGCGTCTATTGATTAACGATAAAACAAGTCGATCGGCGATTACGGGTCTAAACTCTTCAATCATATCTAACGCCAACGAATGTCTGCCGGAACGATCGCGGTGCAAAAAGCCTACTTGCGGATCAAGTCCCACGGTTTCTAACGCCGATCGAACGTCGTGCGTAAGAATCGTATAAATAAAAGAGAGTAACGCGTTTATATTGTCAAGAGGCGGACGACGATTGCGATCGGTAAATATAAAATCTTCTTTTTGATCAAGAATCAAATGATTAAAAACGTTAAAATATTCGTATGCGCCCTCTCCTTCGTATCCGCGAGCCTCCTCTACATTTTCAGCGCTTGAAACCGATCTGATAAGACGTTTAATGTTTTCGGACGCGGTTTTTAACAAATCGCTATTTATTTTAGCGCCGTGATCGCGAAGCGCTCTATGGATTACTATAAGCGAGTTTGATAGTTTTGCGCTAATTATATTTATAGACGTTAGTCGAGAGACAACCGGATCGTCCGCTTTGCGGTATTGTTCGCGGCGAAGCAAAACGTTTCCGCTAATAGCGCCGCGGACGGATGCTAAAAACTTTCCGCGCTCGCTTAAAAAAGAAATTGAAACGTCTTTACTTGCGCAAAATCCTAATAAAAACGGCGAGCATAACACATTTCCGAAACATACGATTGAACCTATCGCATTAATAGGATATTGCGCTTTTTTCTCTTTATTGACTTCGACTATTACCGTTTCGCCGTCTTTATGAAGATATGCGCCCTGAGTACTGACATATAGCGTGTTTAACAGCTTTCGCATAAGCTCGTTAGCCCCGCTTTGATTTGATTTTGCATATAGCGACGAACCGATTTTGTCGCGTATTTGGGCATACAGTAGTCAATCAGCGAACAGGCGTCGCACCTTTTTTTATCGTATGAGGCGATCGGCGTTTTTTCGCAAGCGTTGATCGCTCGGATTTGTGCGGTTATAGCAACTGTTTTTGCGCGAAGATCGTCGTCTATATCCGCGCTTACGCGGCGGCGCTCTTGGAGGTAATAAAATTCGCCTTTTTCGATCGGCAGACTGAACGTTTCTTCAAGACAAAGCGCTTGTGCGCACAACTGAACGCGATCGACATCGTTTGCCTTTTTGCGTCCGCGTTTAAATTCGACGGGATTAACGCGAATCGGCTTTTTGGTGTTTGGATCGAGCCATATTTCGACCAGATCGCACTTGCCTGTCAGCCCGAATTTAAGCGATCGCGCGGACATACCGTATTCCTCTCTAAATAAGCGGCGCGATTCATGGCGCTCTCTATGTACCCGCTCGTGCAACGCTTCGCCTTCCGCCGTAAAACGATTCTCCGCCCATATTTGCTCTAAATGTATGAGCGCGTATTGGCGCTCGCAAAACATAGCGTGTTGCAAAGCGGAGATCATAATCATATCATCGTCGTCAAACATTTAGACTTTTCGCCCGTCGTTACAAACCTAAGCGCTCGTTACGCCTCGTTTGGATACGCGATATTCAAGCCGTCGAGCGTTTCCGCGTTCAAATTCGCTAGACTTTCAACCGTGATTTCAATTTCTTCGCTTTTATTATCCGGTTTTACTTTAAGCGATCGATGAACCTGAGCGGAGGAGTACTGCCCCGTTTTAGACGCGTGTTTCCACCATATAACCTTAACAACTTCCATGCTTCCCTCCGGTCTTGCGGCTGAAACGTCGTTTGCAAAAAGCGTTAATAACGCTTTTTTTAATTTTTCGGCGTCTTCATCGGAAAATCCGGTTTTTTCGGCAAGTTGGCAACTAATGCCGCCATAGGTTACATAAACGCCGTAATTAACGCGATGCTTCATGCCCATTGTGTCTGGCGCTTTTCTTTCGGGCGGATTATTGGTTTCAAGATTTACGCTTTTAACGATCTGTACGCTTGACGTGATCAACGGATTAACGCTAAACGCGCTCTGGATTGTTACGGGGCCTCGTATGCCTATGGAAACGGCGTCCGCTCCGCTCTCTTCGCCTTCGCTCCCGCTTTCGGATTTCTTCTTGTCTTTATCCTTCTTTTTTTCCTTAAAAGCGAATACCTGCCCAAAAGCGCGTACGTCGTACCACTCTTTGCAAGCGGCTTTGCGAACGTCTTCTGCGCTTTTAGCGCCGACTTCTTTCACTTTTGCGTTGTTATCGAATCGATCTTTTAGCGATCGATATTGATCGACGCGGTTATCGTCGGATTGGACAAAAATGTTTTCGCCCAAGCTTTGCAAACGATTGCGCAGTTTGCGCTTTAAGCATACGTCGGATACCTCTCCGCGTCCGTCGTAATCTATTCGCGGACGATTGCCGTTAAGCGGATCGCCGTTTGGATTCGCATTTTTAACTCTAAAGACCAGCGCAAAATCAATCTTGTTCTGTAGACTCATTGTTGTTTCCCTTTCCTTGTTGTGTCGGTCGCAACGCATAACGTTGCGCGGAATATCCGAGCAGATATCGTCCGTCCAACGGGCTATTGTTTTCATAGTCGCCGTCTTTGAATTTTACCTCTATATCGTCAATGATATTTTGGTACCAGTTCGCTCCATTTAGCTCTTGCATATAGGGGACGATCTGAAGATAAATCGTCCTCCATACGTTAAACGGTCGTTGAGCAAACGCCGCCATATATCGCAAAGCGTTTGTCGGACGCTTATTTTTTTCGTCTTTCTTCTCTTTGATGGACATGGCGTGGCTTTCAATACGATCGGCAACAGCCAATAGACGCCCGTATAAGTATTCGCGATCGTCGCGATCTTCCTCAAGTTGCACCTCAAACACCTCCTTTTTGTGGTCGATATCGATATAATGTTTGCGCCAAATAGCGCAAACGGCGTTTAATATCTTATTATAAGCGCCGTTATTGTACCCGCTTTTCTCATCGCAACTCAATGGATTTGACGCGCGTCGCAACGCATTTTCTAGCATATCGCTCGGAATTTTCTCGCCGTTTAGAATGCACTGCAAGAGTTGTTTCCGCGCGTTTTTTTTAAGCTTGTAATAGGATCTATCGCCGCCGCCGCGCGGTTTGCCAAGCGTCGCCTCGATGATTGAGTCTATGGACGGCGCGCCGACATAATTAACAAAACGCTCTTTTTTTTCGTCCCAAAAAATTTGCGTCCACTTGCATGCTTTATGCCATTCGATTAGCCGTTCAAGATACTCGTCCTCGTTAAATTCTCGATAAAACACCACGGACATTCTTCCGCTTGTCGCCGCGTCCGTAGCCAATACCGCGATCTTACGTTTGTATTGCTTTATGGGTTCAATCGATTTTACGCTGCCGCGAAATATAGCTTTATCTAATAAATCTGCATAATCTTTTGCGGTTTCGGCTCGCGCTTTAGTTCTTTTTTCGTTATCTGTCGGTTCGTCGTCGCCGTCATCAAGAGCGTAACCGTAAATATCTTTGCCGCTTACATATATACGCCTACTATCGCTATACGGCTCGATTACATCCGACTTTTTGCTAACGGCAAACGCGATTATCGCTTGCGTGTCGCAAGTTATTCCCCGCTCGTCAATTAAATAACGTAAGGCTTGATGCGCTTTTTGCGAGGCTTCGTAGCTTACCGTCGCCGCTTGTTCGGGCGTTTCAAATCGTCCGCGATAGGTAAAATTCGCGCTATCGTTGCCCGAAATTAGTTTGGCGTTAGCGGTAATTCGATTAATGTTTTTTGGATGCGAAACGGCAATCGCCGATTTTTTCCCCGATATGTAACATAGATCTTGTTTTTCGGATTTGTTTAGCCTAAGCGTATAATAATTAGCGTATAGTTTTTGAACGCTTTCGTCTTCGCACACGCCAGTTTCGTTTTCATTCGGTATTTCCACCTCAAAACGTACTCTTAGTTTGCCCAATTCGCCGGTCAGTTTTTTTCTTTCCTGTTTAGCGTAACGATCCTTGTTGATCAGCAATTTGTCCTCGCCTATTATAAGCTTTTTCCCGATCAGATCCGAAATAAGCGTTTTCCTGCTTAGATAGGCGTATACGGCGCGAATTTTCGGATGTGAACAGTCGCTTTCGCTCCATGCTTTTAAGTCGGCGATGTATTTATTAAATTTCTCGCTATTATTACCGCCGTAATCCACGAAATCGCCCGCGGTATATTCAAGTTGATCGATAAGCGGATATGGAGCGATCGTTGTGCTAGAGCGAGATTCCGCTTCTATGGCACTTGGCGCGCAGGCAATTTTCAATTCGGGTCTAACGTTGATCATATTGCCGTTTTCGTTTAGAATTGCGGAGATATGCGTTTCTATACGAATATGTCCTAACGGAGATAAAACTAATGTGTCGCCGTTTGGCTTTACGTCAGCTTTCCCAGCGATATTTGAGATCGCGTCGTACGTGTCGCACAATGTTTGCAAATAGCCCATTAAACGTTCCTCGCGTCGTTAAAGATCGCGTCAAATTCCGCGTCAATTGTAAGCAAATTGCTTTCGCCAAACGATTTCGTCTTAATACGGCGAATGTTGCGCCGCATATCGTTTGAAATAGCTCGCGGATCGTTAAAAACAATATATCCGTTATTTATTTTTACGCGATCAAAGCGCGCCGCCCAAGCGTCGCAATCCGCTTCATTCGGATAATCAAAGCCATGAAACATTACGCCCAGATCAATTTCGCCGTAATTGTCGTAAAATCCTTCGTCGCTTCCGAATTCGAGCGGTTCGACGTAACCTTGGCATTCCCGCGTACCCAAAAATATATCGCGTCGACCGCCGCGCTCTACCATGCGCTTAGCTACGTTATGGTGCTTGTTTTCATTGCGATCCGCTTTGAGATCGTCGCGTAGCTCGTTCCATTCAAAATGCGCTAGAACCTGATAGCAAACGTCTTTAAGGTACGCGTAATAGGCGAGTTCGTTTTTCCCGCCGCTGTAGCTGATTGGACGAATGCCCTTTGATTCGGTTTGAATCTTATTCATTACTCGCGCGGCGTCGATATACCAAATCAACGTAGGCTTCCAATAAACGCTTTCAACGATGCCTTTAAGCGCTTGGTAGGTTGGCGCCATATAGGAGTTTTTCTCGCCGCCCACGCGGGTTATCGGATCGCTAAATAGGGCGTATTTGGCGCTAATGGAAAACTCTATCGAGTTTCGCTTTCTCTCGATTGTCATTCTCTAGCCTCCCTTAAACGGCTCTATATTTTCAAGATACACGCCCAATTCGCTGTCGTAGTAGCCTTTAGGCAGTACGCTTAGACCGTCGATTTCGTAGATTAAATATGCGATTTTAGCAAATTCATACTTGTACAACGAGATGGAATAACGCTGTAATTGGCGTAGCCATCGACTTTTTTCTGAAGGTTCGGCATTTTCATATTTATTAAGTAGCGCTTGCGCCTCCTCGTCATGACAAACAATTATGCCCTTAGCGTTTTGGTCGATTACGCTAAACGCTTCCGCCGCGCTTCTAAACGCCTGCGTTAGTCGAGGCGGCTCGCTTCCTTTAGCGTTCTTAAACGCGCCTTTGCCCTGCGCGTTGCTTGAAAGCCAGTCGTACAAAGCGCCGTTGCCGTCAACGTCATAATCCATCAAATTTTTTCTGTCGTAAAAGTAGTATCGATAATATTGTCTCATAACTCTTGGAGAGAGCGGATCGTCGCCCGCCGTCTCGTACAGTACGCGTTCTGTTATTTTAGCGGCGATCGCTATATCTGGCAGATTTGTAAGGTTTTCGCCCGCGACGTTAATAATAAACGTCGAACAGATATGCGAATACTCGCCGTGTCGGTTGCATCGTCCCGCCGCTTGCGCGATCGAATCCAAGCCCGCAAGAGCGCGAACGACGCATTCAAAGGAAATATCTACGCCCGCTTCGATTAGCTGCGTACTAATTACCAAAAGCCTCTTTTTTTCTTCGAGTGCTTTACTTATATCGCCTAAAAGTTTTAGTCTATGCTTAGGGTAAAGCAACGTGCTAAGGTAAATTATTTTAATTTCTTTTTCCTCGGCTATCGGTTTAAGCGTTTTGTATAATTTTATAGCGTCTTTTTTCGTGTTGAGAATTACCAAGCAGTTTAGCGAGGAATCTAATTCTTCCGAAACGAAATCTCGCAACTGCTCCATAGAGTGTCCGCCATCGATTATGCGTTTTTGTATCTCGACGCGTTTTGGGGGCGATAATACGTTGCCGATAACGTTTGTGGGCGTTGCGCGAATCGGGTGTTGGCATTCGTTTAGCGGCGGTTGCGTCGCCGTGCATAGCATAATGGAACTACCCGCAAACGTATATAGATAATTTACGGCTTCGTTAAATAACGATATGCATTTGATTGGCAACGACTGCACTTCGTCAAAAATTATTGCCGATCGCGCCATATTGTGAAATCTTCGCAAATCGCCGCTTTTTGACGAATATATCGTTTCCATAAAACGCGTCATAGTCGTTATTATGATTGGGTGTTCCCAACGCTCCGTAGCTAAACGATAACTTGTCGCTTTTTCTTCTTCGTCGGGCGGCAAAAGATTCGAGTGATGTTCCAAAATAAGATCGTCCTCTTTGCCAATGCCAAGAGCTTCGCGGATTTTGCTTGCGGTTTGATCTAATATGGACAAATATGGAATCACAATGATTATTCGATCGAGCTTATGTTCCATTGCGTGAATCAGCGCAAAAGAAAGACTAGCGTAAGTCTTGCCGCCTCCGGTTGGCGCATCAAGCCGAAAAATGCCGCGAGGCATACGCGCCGCCGCAATGCAACGCGCCGATACTTCTTGCCTTATTTGATTGATTGGGGTATCAACCGCGAATTCGTCCGAAAGCAAATATGTTTCTAGCGTTTTAAGCAAATTTTCCCAAGAAGGAACGATAAACGACGGCTCTTTACCCGTCTCAAAAGTATAGGCGTCGAGCCTGTCCGCGTCGACTAAGCATGAAAACAGCGATTTTGCAAACAAATGCAAAGCGAAGTTGCAGTTAAGGCGGTTTTCGCGGCATCGTTTGGCAAACGCCGCCATTTCGTCGGCGCATTCGTTTAGCGCCGCATGTAAACGGATTAAATTGAGCCGTTCAAACGCAGAAACGGTTTCGCCAAAGTGCAGTTTTGGATCGTCTTTCGTCATTCGATCGAGCAAGGGAGTTTCTCCGCTCGGCGATATTGCGTCGACAAGCTCCCCATGATGAGCCGCTATGCAAAGGGCTAGCAATTCGGCAATTAACGGATCGATCTCAAACTTTGTCGCCTGCTCGAGAACATAGCGCGCGCCTTGCGTCGAATGAACTACGGAACCGCGCTTGCCGCCTTCATTCATATATTGCGCAAATTCGGCGGAGAGTTTCCCCAAATCGTGTAGCGCTCCCGCCGTAAAAGCGAATTTTGGCGCTCCAAACTTCTTTGCAAACGCTTCGGCTTTGTCGGCGACCTTGATAAAATGCTCGCGCGCGTCCTGCTCCCGTCCGTCTTTTGTCGTTCTGACAACGTATCTCATTGGTCATCCTTTCTAAAGATTGTGCAATATTGCGCATACTTTATGAGTGCGTAATCTACCATAAAACGCCTTAAAATCATTTTATCTCTAAACTTACAATGAAAATAAATAGTTCGTGACGCTTGCTTACATAATAGCAAGCGCCCATAAATTTCTAAACTTACAATCTTTCAACCCACGATTAGCCGCAAAGCAAATCGACGTAACGCCTCCTTATACCATAACTAAGGCAAAATTATCTGCCCGCCGTTATTTGATTGAGCCAAGGGACCGAGCGCTAGTTAGGGGTCGGGGCGGGATAAGGGCGAGAGCGACGGCGGCGGCGTGCGTCTTTTCGTGGGTTATGGATACGCTAAGCGAACTAACGCCGAAGCGTTTGGCGGCTTGATCGCTTAAAACCGCGTAGGGCGCGCCCATTTCGTCTTTCCCGATCGCGATATCGTGAAAACCCAGATCGCCGCAGATTCCGCAACCAAGCGCCTTAGAAACCGCCTCCTTAGCCGCCCATACGCCCGCTACGCTTTCGATCCGCGAACCAAACCGCGCAATCTCGTCGTCGCTCATAAAACGTTGCAAAGCCTTATCGCCAAAGCGTTGGCGCAAAGCGGCAATCCGCCTAATATCGATCAGATCGACGCCAATCATTAAACCCCGATCGCCAAATCGCCTACTGGATCACAAACTCTATAAAAAAAACGCTCTTGATCTGCCCGTCGATCAGATAGCGATTAACGGCGCTTCTGATCTCTTCGCGCAGACGCGTCTTGCCGCTCTCCGTAGAGATTTCGTCAAAACGCTTGGCGCTGAGCAGGCTGATAATGCTGTCGCGAATGCGCGGCATTTTGTTATCGATTTCAGCGCCCGCGTTTTTGTGCGTAAGCTCAAAACTGATCCTTGCTTTCAAAAAACGTCTGCCTTCGGCGCTCAACAAATTAACTATAAATTGGTCTAAATCGACGATCGGACCCAAAGCCTCCGCGTTTCCTCCCGTAGCGGCCGCGCCGCTCGTCCTTTGCGGTTGCGCGCTCTCGCCGCTCGAGCCTAAAAGCAAGACGACAAGCCCTATAACCGCAATCAAAACCAACGCGATCCCGCCGATCGCAATCAGAATAAGCGGGCTTTTCTTTTTTACTTCTTCTTTTTCGGTTTTTGGCTCTTCCGCCATAAAATGACTCCTTTATTGTGATACAATGCGAGTAAATCGGCAATTTTAACTTAGACTAGCATAAGAAACATTATGTTTGAAGCGTTTTTATTTCGTTTAGGACGTCCGTTTTACGCGCTCGCGGAGCTTAACGGCAAACTTGGCGCGTTTTTTATTTTTCAGGCGCGTTTTTTTCCGCTTCTCTTTTCGCGCCCTTTTCGCGGCTCTCTGTTCCTTAAGCAACTAGAGGCGATCGGAGCAAATAGCGTTCTTGTCGTCGTTATGACGGCGGTTTTTACGGGTATGGTGATGTCGATTCAGCTCTACGGCGCGTTTCATCAATTCGGCGCGGAGTCTATGATGGGCTACGCGATCTTTCTTGCGATCGGGCGCGAGCTTGGGCCTGTATTCACCGCGCTAATGCTTATCAGCCGCGCCGCAAGCGCGATGGCGGCGGAGCTTGGCACGATGCGCGTTACGGAGCAGATCGACGCGATCGAAGCGCTATCCGTCAATTCCAAAGCCTATCTTTTAACGCCCCGCATTTTGGCGACGGTTATCGCCGCGCCGCTTTTGGTCATCATCTTTGATCTTGTGGCAAACGTGGGCGCGTATCTTTTGGCGCTTCAACTCGGCGTAAATCCCAACGCTTATATGCGGGCGATCGTCGCATACGCGAAATTGGGGGATTTTGTTCAAGGTTGCGTTAAAGGCGCGGTTTTTGGGTATCTGATCGGCGCGATCGCAACCTACGTCGGTTTTAACGCAAAAGGCGGCGCCAAAGGCGTTGGTATAGCCACGACGCAAGCGGTCGTTAGCTCTAGCGTCGCCCTATTTTTGGCGAACTACTTTCTCTCTTCGCTCTTTTTGTTACTCGACTGGTAACGCCGACGCTTAAGAATGTATAATGCTAAAAAAGGGGTTTAAAGATGAGGTTAATCGCTCTTTGTCTGATCGCGGCGTTATTGATCGGTTGCAATAATCAGGGGCTTTTGCAAACGGCGCGAGATACGATCGAAAACAAACGCGCGCCCACAAACGCGCAGATGATCGAAGCGCTCAAAACGGCGCTAAACGACGGCGCGGCGGACGCGGCTTTGACGCTTAGCGCGGAAGGCGGTTTTAATAAATCGTCGCTTTATAAGATCTTTCTGCCGCCCGAAGCCGATACGATCGTTAAAAACGTAAAGCTAATTCCGAACGGCGCGAAGCTGATCGACGACGCGGTTTTGCGTATTAACTCGGCGGCTGAGGAGGCTGCGAAAGAGGCGACGCCGATCTTTGCCAAAGCGATTAGCGATATGACGATCGCGGACGCGGTAGGGATTTTGAAAGGCGAGCAAAACGCGGCGACGCGCTATTTGCAAGAAAAAACGAGCGGCGCGTTAAAAACCGCCTTCGCGCCCAAAATCAACGCCGCGCTCGCAAAACCGCTGATCGCCGGCGTTTCCGCGCAAAACTCGTGGGATACGCTAACCGGCGGTTTTAACAAGGTCGCAAACTCTCTAGCGGGCAAAGCGGTAAAACTTGAACCCGTTAAAACCTCTATTAACGATTACGTTTTGGATAAGGCGCTTTTCGCGCTCTTTAACGAAGTAGGCAAAACGGAAGCGCAAATCCGCGCAAATCCTCTTGCCTCAAGCAAGGCGATCGTCCAAAAAGTCTTTGATTACGCCAAAAACGCGCTGAACAAAGACTAATATGCTATAATCTTAATAAGTCCGCAAAAGCGTTAGCGACAAAACCTTAAAAAGAGCCAAAAGCCGATAAATACCGATGAATAGAGAGTTTAATTAGAAAATTGCGCGATGATCTTTGGACGAATCGATTATCTTAACCTGTTGCCGTTTTATCTTTTTTTGAAGCGTTACCGCCCGTATATACTGCGAACGAGCAACTTCAAAAAAGGGTCGCCTAGCGCGATCAACCGCCTATACAAGCGCAGGGCGATCGACGCCGGATTTATTTCCAGTATTCGCAGCCGCAATCAAAAAGGCGCGAATCTGGGGATTATCGCCAAAAAAGCGGTAACGAGCGTGCTGGTTTTGGAAGGCGAGTTTGTAGCCGACGCAGAGTCGGAAACCTCCAACGCGCTGGCGAAACTTTTGAATCTTACGGGGCGCGTTATGATCGGCGATAAGGCGTTGAAGCGCTACGCCGAAGGCGAAAAAGCCGTCGATCTGGCTTTGGAGTGGCAGAAACGCTACAAACTGCCGTTCGTTTTTTCGCGTCTGTGTTACACGAGCGGCGATCGGCTGATTAAGCGGATCGAAAAACAGTTTTTGCGCCGAATAACGCGACGCGTTCCGCAGGCGATTTTGCAAGATCGCGCTAAAAAAAGCGGTATCGCCGCGTCGGAGATCGGCGCGTATCTAAAGAGGCTGGAATACCGAATCGACAAAAAAGCCGCCAAAGCGCTTAAGAAATTTTTATTTTTAACGAGGAGATTATGAACGTTCTTTTTGCGATCTATGAAAAAGAGTATAACGACGTTGTTTGGCACGCTCTGAATCTGGCTACTTCGCTTTTTAACGACGGACACGACGCGAGAATCGCTCTTTGCGCCGATTCGCCGATCGCCAAAGAGGTAAAAGAGGCGAAATTGCCGATCGAAACCATTCTTTCCGCAAAGAGCGGCTTTTTGGCTTACTTACATCAAAAAGATACCTTTAAAGCGTTGGCGAGCCGTTTTCGCGTCGATCTGATGGTAAGCTACGGGCAAACGCCCTCGGGCGCGACGGCTCTAAAAAAGGCGAGTTTCGCCAACGCGGTTTGCGGCATAGGCGAAAAGTTCGCTTGGGCAAAAAGCGCGAAAAAAATTATCGCTTCGAGCAAGGCGGTAAAAACCGATCTGATTACGCGCTACAAAGTAAAGAGCGATCGCGTTTTTATTATCTACGGCGGGCTTGACGGGTTGAGCGAAGACGAGCGCGCCAAAAGCCGCGCCGAGATTCGCGCCAAACTGGAGCTAAACGATCAAAATATCCTAATCGGCATACTTGGCGACGTTACCGAAACAAGCGGTCATAAACTGCTGATCGAAGCGCTAACGAGCGATTACAACAAAAATCTAAAGTTGATCGCGTTGGTCGGCGACGATTCGCAGATCGTTCCGTTTAAGAATCTCTGTCGGCAATATAATATCTCTCGCGTCGCCCTTGTCGAAACGCTGCAAAAAGGCGATTTGGCGTTGATCTCGGCGCTCGATATCGGAGTCGTCGCCTCTTTTGAGCCAAGCGCAACGGCAAGAAGGGCGATCGAGCTGATTGCGGCGGGCGTGAGCGTCGTAGCGACGAGCGCGAGCGCCGATAGCGAATTGGCAAACGCGCAAAACTGCTTTAGCGAGCCATATCCAAACGCTCTTTTGAACGCCATTATCGCGCACGTGGCAAACGACAAAACCGCCGATCGCGCCTCTCTACGCGCCGCTTGGAACGCCCTAATCCGCCCTCGTTAAACCCGCCGCTTGTTAAACTCGCTCAAACGGCGAATTGCGCGGCGAATCCGCTTTTTGCCGTTTGGAATGAAAAAGGCTAAATCCGTATTTATTTAGGTCGCTCTCGTCGCCGATAGAACCGGTCGAAAGGTTTTGGGCGATTGGTCGTAATCGGCGGAATTATATTTGCTTGCTTCTTGTCAAGGAGTAGGCAATGTTTATCTCTTCGCACGCAACGGCTTTCGCGTCGCAAAACGACCTCTACGCCTTTGATCGCGCCGAATTGGTCGCGGATAGACAAAAAGCCGCGCAAAAACAAAATGAAGCGCCGATTGAAACGCGGTTAGACGCTAAATTGGCTTACGAATCGGCGTCGATTGGAATCGACGGTTTTATCGTAGCCGATATAGGTTCGCGCCTTTTGGACGCAAGCGCGGATACGCAAGGCTATATCGATCGCGCTTTGATCTTGCGCGCGCAAAGTTCGCAAGCGCTTGCTAAAGACAACGTCAAGGAGGCGATCCAAACCCAAAATATGGTTCTCGCCTCTCGCGGAGAGCCGCCGATCACGCCCGCCGAAGAGCAAAGACTGATCGCCCGTATCTACGCGATCGCCAAGCAAAAAATCGCGCTTTTGGATAGTTTCGCGCTGAAACTGCGGGGCGAATCGATCGAGATTAGGAGCTAGGTTAGACAATTTATAAAGATTCTTAATCCGCCTTTAAGCTTAACTTGTTAAACTAATTTCTTATTTTAATAATATGGAGGCAGAGCGATGAATAAACTACTCGCTTTTGCGGCTTTCGCTGTTTTGCCGCTTTGCGCGGCTCAAACTACAGTCGATCTGTTCGCCGCGACCGAAAAGGGCGCGGGAGAAAAGTTAGGAACGGTAAATATTGCCGAAACTGAATACGGGCTTGTTTTTACCCCTTCGCTTAGCGGCGTCGTAAGCGGGATTCACGGGTTTCATATCCACGAAAATGGCAGTTGCGAACCTAGCTCGAGCGACGGGAAAATAACGCCCGCGGGCAAAGCTGGCGGACATCTTGATCCGCTAAAAACCGGGGCTCATAAGGGTCCGTTTGATAAAAGCGGGCATTTGGGCGATCTGCCCGCAGTTTATGCCGACAAAGATGGCAAAGTCGCCTATCCCGTTCTTTCGCCAAAGATCAAAAAACTTGGCGAGATTAAAGGAAAAGCGCTTATGTTGCACGTCGGCGGCGACAACCACTCGGATACCCCCGCGCCGCTTGGCGGCGGAGGCGGGCGTTTTGCTTGCGGAGTTATTAAATAACTCGATTATCCGCGCTCCCGCGTAAGCGGGGGCGTTTGACTAGGCTTAAACTTTTGAAATTTTTATTTCAAAATCGACCGGTTTATCGCAGAAAAACATCCACGAGCTAACGATAGAATCCGCGCCCGCTTTTACGTAATCTTCTATATTGTCGGGATCGATTCCGCCCGCGATCGCTATATGCGCGTTTGGAGCTAACGTTTTGATCTTTTCTACCTCGATCGGCGAAAGTTTATCCAACTGCAATATGTCCGCGTATGGCGCGAATCGAATAGCCTCTTCCACGCTTTTTGCCTCGATCGTAATTTTCTTTTCAATTAGACGTTTTTTAATCTCGCGTAGTTTATTAAAAAGCGCTTTATCGTCTTCAAAAAAGACGCGATGTTCGTTAAACAATAAAAACGTTTCCGTAAGAGAGGCTCTATGAACGCTTCCGCCGCCCGATAAAACCGCTTTTAACGATAACGCTTTTGTGTTCGGAATCGATTTTCTTGTGCAGCCGATCGACGCGGAAGGATTGATCGCCTTTGCGAGTAAAACTAGCCGATTTGTCCGCGTTGCGATCGTAGAGGCAAAACTAATTATATTTTGCGTAACGCGCCAAATAAGATGGATATTTTCGGCGTTTCCAGTCGCTTTGAATACCGTCGTTTTTTCTTGCGCGGCGACGCCTGAGGCAAGAAAGTTTTCGACCGACAGATCGAGTTTTTGAGCGATTCTTTTTGCCTCTTCGCAGCCGCAAACGACGCATTGCGAGCGCGTTATTATTTCGATCGAGGCGCTTTGTTTGCCTATGGCGCATTCGTTGGTCGTTAGATCAAAATATCCGATCTCCTCGGCGATCCATTCGTCGATAACGCTATCTTTAATGTAGTTCAAACTATTTCTTTAACGCGGCTTCGATCATCAAGCGCGCCGCTTCTTTATATTCGTCTATAAAATTAATGCGGTTAAGATCGTCAAAAATACCGGGCGTCGATTGATAGTTTGTTTTGATGACCATATTAGCGTTTGGATTAGCCTCGAGCGCCGCTTCGGCTACAAGGCGAATATCGCTTTCTTTGTCGATCGCGATAATAACGGCGGCGGCGGTTTTTACCCCAGCGTGTTCTAAGATCATTTTTTGCGCGGCGTTGCCGAACATAACCGCGTGTCCGCGCTCGATTCCCTCTTCGACTTTATTTAACTGCCCTTCGATACAAATATATGGTATCTCTTGATCGGCTAACATCTGAACCGCCTGCCGCCCAAGCGCCACGCCATATCCCACCACGATTACGTGTCCGCTAACTTCGGCGGACTCTATATGAGTAGGCGGCGGCGTTTTTACTTTGTTGCGCTCGATTAACGCCGCCAGCCGCTCCATATTTTTAATGATAAACGGCGTGAGAACCATAGAGATCGCTATAGAAACGGAAAGCTGTCCTAAAAACTCTTTGTCGGGCAAAATGCCCGCTTGCGTGGCAAGAGCGAAAATAGCGAATCCGAATTCGCCCATCTGCATCAGCGCGATCGAGCTTCTTAACGCCGAAGATTTATCGCTTAAAGAGCGCGAAATAAGGTAAATTATAACCCCTTTTAATAGCATAGCCGAGATTGTAAAAACCGCTATAAAACCGATATTTTCCGCAAAAAGTTTTAGATCGATCTGCAAGCCGACCGTTACAAAGAAAACGCCCAAAAGCAGATCGCGAAAGGGCGCTAGATCGGCTTCGACTTGATGTTTATAGCGCGTTTCGGCGATCATAATTCCGGCGATCAGAGCGCCCAAAGAGTAGCTAAAATCAAAGGTGTGGGCAAGCAAAGCCGCGCCGATCACAATTAGCAAAACCGCGCCGATAAGAATCTCGTGCGTTTGCGAACCGCTCGCAAGTTCTAAAAGTTTTGTGATCACATATTTTCCAAAAGTAGAGAGCACAATTAAGACGATCGCGCCCGAAACGATCATCTCTAAAATTAACCTTGCGGGCGTTACGTCGGGTCTTGAGAATATCGCCACCATTAGCAGGATCGGGATAACGGCAATATCCTGAAAGATCAAAATGCCTAAAACCTGTTTGCCGTATGGCTTGCCGATCTCGCCGCGTTCTTTAAGAATCTTTAGCACGATCGCCGTCGAGGACATAGAAAGAGCGGCGGCAAGGACGACCGCGGCTTTTGGCTCTATATCCATACCCCAAATCGCGATAATTGAAAAGAGCGCGCTCGTCGCTACGACCTGCAAAACGCCGAAAAGAAAAACCTCGCGCCGCATAGCCCTAAGATAGCTAATCGAGAACTCCAAACCGATAGTGAACATCAAAAAGACGATACCGAATTCGCCAAGCTCGTCGAGCGCGTGGCGGGCTTCGCCTTCGCCGATCGTGAAAAGCTGCGATACCAAAATCCCCGACGCGATATAGCCGATCACGGGCGGAATGTCGAGCTTTTTTAGATAGATATTGAGCGCGACGGCAAAAAAAGCCGCCGTAACGACGACAAAAAGAATAGAATCCATCAGTTTTCCTAACGACATTTTGCAAAGTTTTGCGCATAATTGTAACGACTAAAGCCAATACAAGGCGCTTTTTTCTTACGCAAAACGGATTTTTGGGCGCTTTTGAAGCGACTATCGCGCTTATAAGCCTAATTTGGTAAGGTTCGGTCGATTTTGATTCGCGCTTTATATTGTATTTACTACAATATCCGCATTTATTATTGATGATAGCAAAAGGTTAAAAATTGCCCAAAATCTCGCTGATCGCGCCCGTATATAAAGCTGAAAAGTATCTGCGCAAATGCGTTGAAAGCGTATTGGCGCAAACCTTTAGCGATTTCGAGCTTATCTTGATCGACGATAAATCTCCCGATAACAGCGGAGCTATTTGCGACGAATTAGCTTTGCTAGATAGCCGTATCCGCGTTATTCATAACGCGGAG
>JAISOU010000049.1 GCA_031275395.1 Helicobacteraceae bacterium
GGCTTTATAGCCGTCTTTTGCTTGCTTAGTTGTCAAGGAACCGCCGTTTCGTCGGAGCGTAAAAGCCCCTCCGAATTGGTAGGGCGGAATTATAGACAGATTTGCTTAAGGAGTCAAGAGTATTTTCTAATTTTTGGAGTAAAATTGCAAAAAAGTCAAGCTAAGCAAAGAAATTTTAGACTACGCAGATGAAGAAACAGACGGCGGTTATCGCGATCGAAGGCAAAACCTACGACATTACCCTAAACGACGACGCGAACGAGGCGCTCGCGAACGCGCTCGAAGAGCTAAAAACGCTCGGCGAGAGTATCAGCGCAAAGAAACTTTTGGAGGCGTATCTGAACAAAGCGGTTCTCGCGGCAAAACTTCAAAACGAGTTGCGAGCAATCGAAAGCGCGATCGCGGCGGTCAATGCGTAGCGCTAGTTTTCGTTCTTTTGCGCCCGCACCCTATCGAGTTCGGCTTGGATTCGCGCTTTGCGCTCGGGGTTTTCCGTCTGTTTTAATAGCTCGATTAGATCGGCTTCGATCATCTTTTGCTTGCCTTCTTGCGTGCTTGTATAGGCGATTGCATCGTGTATCAGATCGTCCATTAGCATACTGCCTACCAGTTTAGTCTTTTCGGGCAACGGCTCGATACGCCTCGCTAGCTCGACGAGCCGATCGTAGCTATCGGGCACGTTGTAGTTCATACGGATCAACGCTTCGTTTATGAGCAGATCGAAACGATCGGGGTTCAAACTTTGGCTTAGCTCCAACAGTTCCAAGCTCAAAAGCGGCTTTTTGGGTATAGAGGCAAGATAAGTAGCGGCGTAAAGGACGGGTTTTGTAAAGTGCGGATCGAGAATGATTTGAGAGCGAAAAACTGCAACTAAAACTTCAATATCGACCGCGTCGCCGTAGCGCGTTTCATCGACGTAATAGCTTTTCAACCAAACGTAATTGCCGGCAATTGTGCGAGCGTAACCGCTTATAGCGCGAAGCAGATAAGGTTGCATCATCAACGATCTGCCGTCGGGTTTGATAAATACGGGGCGCGGCGAAAGAAAAGCGATTAAAAACGCGCCTAAAATGAGCGGAACAAAGAAGCGCATGTTTAGATCGCCTGTCGCTTAAATCGCCAAACGGCAAGCGCAAAAAGCGCCAAACTCAAAACCGCAAAATAAAGCGGCGGCAAAAACCAAAAAGAAAAAGTTGCGTTAAAGACGTCTATCTTTCCATTACCCAAAACGCCGGCGATCGCTTCGCTCTGATGATCAAAAAGCGAAAAGTTAGGCAAAACCACATAGAAAATCTCGCTCGTCGCCTTCAAAACCGCTCCGCCGTCCTTTTGCATTGTCGCATAAAGATATAGTTCGTCCAAACCATTGCCAACCGCTAAAAACGCCGCGGAAAATAAAATCGCGGAAACGGAAGGAACAAAACGGCTAAGAGTCAAAACCAGAAAGCCGCCCAAAATAGCGGAGAACGCGTAAAGCAAACTTTGCCAAACGACCAGCGGCGAAGCGACTACGGCGTTAAGCGCGGCAATTCCGACGGCAAGCGGCAAAAAAGCGACGATTAACGCAAAAAACTTGCCCCGTTCATAAGCCAAACGCGTTAGCGAAGTCGATAACGGCAAGCGCGCTAAAAACAAAAGCTCCTCGTCTTTACAAAGCTCGTAAGCCCAAAGAAGCGTCAATGCGTGAAGCCAGAGCGCCTCAAAAATTAAGAGCAGATCCCAAAAGAGCTTGTTTTCTTGTCCGATATTCGCATCCGAAAGGATAAACGCCGCCAACAAAGAGAGCGCAAACATAAACAAAACGCCCTTCAAAAGACCCGATCGCCAGAGCGATCTAGCAAAAAAATAAAATAATTTTTGTTTCATAGCGATATTATATTTACAAAAGACTTTTTTCTCTTCAGCGTCTAGCCAGATCGTCTTAGATGATCGGGCGCGCCGTTTAATTTACTATGCAAGCACCGGCGACGTTGATTGTTCCAATCACAGAGTTATATACCCAAAACTTGCCAAGTCAAGGATCGGCGTTCGGATCAGTTACATATTTTGTAGCCCGACCCGTAATATAACTAATCGTTCCGCCGCTAACGGCAGGCGGCGTATAACCAGGATAAGGCGGCGCTGAAAAGGTGGAAAAGTCTTCTCTTCCCTCCAGATCAAGCGCGATCGCTAAAGCGGTCGAACCTTTATCCTCGTCTTCTCGATCGTTGAAGCTGGCAAAACTTTGGTCGCCAAATTTTGCCTTTCGCCGCCCGCGCTCCAAGCGCTAACGCTAAGAGCGTTGGGATAGTTGTTAACGCTAAGATTTTCCTCGCCTTCTTGATCGGTCGCAAGATTTGTGTTGGGTTGATAGACCACGCTGTAAAACAGTCCGGTTTTATTGATAATCGTGATATTGAACTCCCTGCCTGATCGGGCGATCGCTTTACCGCGAAACGCCGCTATAGAAGAACGAACGGAGCCGATGCCGCTTTTCTCGACGGCAATTTGAGCGTCGTCCTGCACGCTCGTAAATCTTGGCAAGGCTATTGCCGCTAAAACGCCAAGAATCACAATTCGATCATCGTAAACGCTTTCATAGGAACCTCCTTGTATTGGAATGACTAATCGTAGCGCTCTTGACAAAAAAACGGCGGCGCGTAGTTTTCCGTATGCGAAGCTTTTCGCGAAACGACGGGAAAGAGGAAGGTGGACTAAGAAGCAATAAAAAAACCCGGCCGCCGTACAAACGGCGGTTGGGTCGGCTAAACTAATACTTTAACGATAAAGTTTAGTTCGGTAGGCACGCTCCGTAAGGCTGAATTGTGCCAGCCAAAGAGTTATAAGCCCAATACTTACCAAGGCAAAGCTCGGCGTTAGGATCGGTTACGTTTCTTGTAGCAGGTCCAGTAATGTAACTTAACAAACCGCCGCCGCTAGCAGCGTTAATAGGCTGCGGTGCCGTTGGAGTTGGACCAGTAGCTGGTACCACTGAAAGCGTAAGATAGGCGTCGCGACCCTCTGGCTCAAGCACTATATTCAACGCCGTAGTACCTTTCACCGAATCGGTATTATCGCCTTCTACCTGTGGTTGAAGATATGGCGCACTCGATTGCGTTCCGCTACCGGTATTCCATGCTACGGTGCTAAGCGCATTCGGGTAACTCGAAAGACTGAGGTTTCTATCGCTAACCTGATGAAGTCCTCTTCCAACGTTTGGGGTGAAAGTGGCTCTATAGTAGAGTCCGCCGTTGTCAAGAATCGTAACGTTGGTCTCTTTCGTCGCATTGACGATCGCTTTACCGCGAACCGCTTGTAACGAAGAACGAATAGAACCTATTCCGCTTCTTTCCGAAGAAATTTGGGCATCGTCTTGAACGCCCGCAAATCTGGGTAGCGCGACCGCCGCCAGAATGCCTAAAATGACGATAACGAAGATCAGCTCGATCATCGTAAACGCTGAACGTCTCATGAAATCCTCCTTGTGGTTATGAGATGGCGGTAATTTAACATAGTTAAACTTAACGTATACTTAAAAAAGCGGCGAGTTTTGGAAGAAATTGTAAAATTTCTTAAAAAAGAGCGAAAAATGATAGTTCATATCTGCTGTAGCGTTGATAGCTGGTATTTTCTGACCAAAATGAGGGAAAAATACCCAAACGAGTCGATAACGGGCTTTTTCTATAATCCTAATATATGCCCGCAAAGCGAGTATTTGGCGCGAATGATCGACGCAAAACGCTGTTGCGATCGGCTAAAAATAGAGTTTGCGCAAGGCGAATACGACGATTTGCGTTTTATCGCGGCGGCGCGGGGGCTGGAAAACGAACCCGAAAAGGGTAAAAGGTGCGCGAGCTGCTTCGATCTACGGCTGGATAAAACGGCGCAGGAGGCGGCGAGTCGAGGCGAAAAGCGATTTACGACCACGCTTCTTATAAGCCCCAAAAAAGATTTGGCGCAGCTTAGAACCGCCGCGCAAACGATCGCGGCTAGATACGATTTGGAGTTTGTATTCGAGGATTTTCGCAAAGGCGGCGGGACGCAGGAGGCGTTTGCGCTCGCCCGCGAAAAGGAGGCGTATTTTCAGAACTATTGCGGGTGCGCTTGGGCGCTGATCAAACAGCGCGGGTTTGCGACGGAGCTTATCTGCGCGATTGGCGGCGTGAGCGGAAAAACGGCGGGCGAATTGCGGCTGGAGGCGTTAAAGGAGCGTTCGCGGTTGGAAAACGAGGGGCAAAACGCGTCGCTATTCAAAAGGAAAAAGGTGATGTGGAGCCTATTAAGCGCGTCGCTATCGTTTGAAAAGGGCGGCGAACGGACGCGGATCGTTTGCGACGCCGCGCCTTATTCGGCTAGTTTGAAAACGCGATCGCGCCTGATTTTTGTACAAAAAGGTATCGCGCGGTTTGAAAAGACGGCGGGTTTTGTTGTAGAACGCGCAATCGCAAAGCCTGAAAACGCCCGCGCCGTTTTGGGATTGGGCGATTGGGATATTACGCCGATCTTTATAGTAGAAAAGCTCCTTGACGGCGTTGCGAAAGCCGCGATTGAAAGCGTTTTTAGCGAAGAGGAGATTTTTGATATTGGACGCTAGCGATTGAAACTTATATAAACTATCTAAACCTTTCAAAGCCGCGCTCTTAGCGAGCGCGATCTTGCAAGTTACGCGAGACGATCGATATTGCGGGCAAAAACGCGCGCTACTAGCAAACGATATTGCAAGTTATCAAGCTGATCGACCTCTACGCCAAATTAGGGTCGCGCTCCTGCGAGCGCAATATCGTCAAGCTAAGCCCCTCCCCTCCCCGACGGGTTTGATAGTTGGCGAGCTGTAGGTAGCGCTTCTAGCGAACGCGCGATATCGCAAGGCGTAAAGTTTTGGAATATTATGGATATTTTATTACTTTAGGTTTTTTGGATCAAAGTATTCTAATTCGTTCATTTTGCGTAAAACTCTTGCGGCGATTGGGGCGGCTACGCCGCCGCCGCTCATTCCGTGCTCTACCAATACGACAAAAGAGTATCGCGGATTTTCATAAGGCGCGTAGCCGATATACCACGCGTGCGATCGCATATTAAACTCAAGTTCGGTTTCGCTCATTCTTTTACGCTCGTCTTGCGCGATTCCCGTTACCTGCGCCGTTCCAGTTTTGCCCGCGACCTTAAAGGGTAGATTAGACATCGCTCTTACCGAAGTTCCGCCTTTTTCATTCGCGCCGTCATGCATACCGCCTCTTATCTCTTCTATATATATGCGATCGCTTTCGCTAAACGTTTCGATAGAGGTAAATTGGGTACGACGATTACGAATTTTATCCACAAAGCGCGGCGCGATCAATTTGCCCGTAGCAATCAGCGAAACGTTCTCTAACGCCTGCATAGGAGTTATCAGAAAATCGCCCTGTCCGATCGAGGTGTTAATAGTGTCGCCGTAGAGCCAAGTTTGCTTAAACTTCTCTAGCTTTCGTTCGCGGGTAGGCACGACGCCTATAAACTCGTTTGGCAGATCGACTCCGCTTCTTTTTCCAAAGCCGTGTTGCAAAAGTTTTTGCGCGATCACGTCTATTCCCGCCGCTAAACTGCCCCTGTAAAAATAAATATCGCAACTCTCGGCGATCGCCTTTCGCATATAAATATCGCCGTGTCCATAAGCGCGCCAGCATCTATAGTTGCGACCGGCTACGATAAAGTGTCCCGCGCAGTTAAACTCCGTTTGCGGCGTAACCTTGCCAGATTCCAAAAAAGCCAACGCGACGCTAGGTTTAGCAATACTGCCCGGGGGATATAGACTATTTACCAATTTATTAACAAAAGGGTGGCTAAAATCGTTGATCATATCTTGCCATTCGCTTGCGTTGATTCCCGTGATGAACTTTTCATTGTCGTATTCGGGAAAACTTCCAGCCGCTATAATGCCGCCCGTTTTTAAGTCCATAACGATTACCGCGCCCGATCGTTCCTCTTTATTAAAAAGATCGTGGATAAAGCGCTGCAAACGAACGTCTAAAAAAAGCGTCATATCTTGTTCTTGGCTGGGTTCGATTCTGGATATTTCTTCAATTTCGCGGTTTAGCGCCGTAACCTGATAACTGCGGCTTCCTAAATCCCCCTGCAACTCTTTATTGTAGAAAAGCTCCAAACCGTCGCGTCCATAATAACCGATTGTTCTGCTGATCGGATCGATACTTTCATTAAGCCGATCGGTTTTAGAAACGTAGCCCAATATATGCGATCCTACATTGCCGTTTGGATAATGGCGCAAAGTCGCCGGAGAAACTTCGATCAGCTCGTTTAACGAAAGGCGCGTGAAAAACGGCAGCATTGTTTCATACGGAACGAACGGCGTTAATTCCACCGCCTCGTGGCTATAAACGTTGTCGGCTTTTATGTAGCGGGCGCGAAGCGATTCTTTTGTTTCGTTCATAGGCATTATCGCTAAAAGCTCGTCGAGCGTTTTATCTAACTGTCTGCCTTCGGCGCGGTTTAAGTGCGGGGCAAGCGAGATAGAAAAACCTAATCTATTAACTGCCAGCGGGTTGCCGTTACGATCGAATATCGCGCCGCGAACGGGCAAAAGCGGCTCCTCTTTTAACGTATTTTTTAACGCTAAAAGCCCGTAATGTTCGCCGCGCAAAATCGTGAGATAAAAGACGCGCCCGATTAAGGTTAGCGATACGATTACTAACAAAAAGGTCAGTAGTTTTAAGCGCATTATCTTAAAGCCGCCGTAGCCAAGATCGATTCAAGCGCGATATAGTATAAAAATAGCCAGCTAAACGAAACTGGATTCATTCCAAAGATAAAATAAATTAAACTGATAAGGGCGTAGTAGCAAAGATACGCCGAAGCGATCGACACAATCGTAATAACGGCGCGGCTAATAATTAAATCTTCTATCGCGGGCAGGGCAAATCTCGAGTAAATATATAAAAACAGGCAACCGCTTCCTATAATTAGTCCGTGATCGGCTTCGTAAAATAAAATATAACAGACCGCAAGCCATACGAAATGACGCTCTTTTTTAAGCGCGGTTACGGCAAACCAAAAACCGAATAACGGCGGCATAAGATAGTAAATCGTAGAAAGCGCCTCATAAAAAATAAGCGCGACAAGGAGTATCCCATAACGGATTATATCGCGAGAATCAACGCTGTTTCGTCGCATATTGGAAAATGTTTGCACCGAATACAATCCTCCCACACTTTATGACCCCAAATCTCCTCTTTTGGCGTTTCTTTGAAACCCAAACGCTTAAAAAATGAAGCGCGATAAGTTAGCGTTAAAATCTGCTCTAATCCTAAAAACTTTGCCTCTTCGATCAACTTCTGCGCGATCGCGTTTCCTACCCCTTTTGCTTGATGTTCTTTTGCGACGACAAACGATCGCGCTTCGCCAAGTTTGCGCGTGAAAATATATAACGCCGCAAAACCGATAATCGCGCTGTTTTCTTTAGCGATCGTATATGATCGGATCATATTTGCCACTTCGTCGTCGCTGCGATATAAAATTATACCTTCGTCTATGTAAGGCTTAATGATTTTTTGCATCTCGTCTACGTCGGTTAGTTTTGGTTTAAGAAGCTCCATATTAAACCTTTTGCTCCATAATAGAGTCGATAATAATATGTAAAAGGCGATCCAGCCCTTCGCCGCTTTTTGACGATATTAAAAGCGCGTTTTGATCTTTGCGTAAAAGCGCGTCTTTTTCTTTTCTGTTTAATTTATCCGCTTTTGTATAAACCGCGCAATCTTTCTGATCGGCTTTGATTATAGCGCTAACGAACTCTTTTGTGATTATATCTTGAGGCAGATTGTCTAAACGGCTGTCGATCAGGCGTAAAAAAAGGCGAATAGAAACGCGATTTTGCAAAAAGGGCGTTAGGTTTTTCTCCCACGATTCCCGTTCGCTTTTTGACGCTTTGGCGTAACCGAAACCCGGCAAATCGACAAAACGAAAAACGATCGGCATAGCGTCGAGCGTCGCTTTAATTTCATAAAAGTTTATTAGGCGGGTTTTTCCCGGAGTAGCGCTTATCTTAGCGAGATTTTTTCTCGCGCAAAGGGCGTTTAATAAAGAGCTTTTTCCCACGTTGGATCGCCCTAAAAAAACAATCTCGCTTAAACTAGGATCGGGCGCGGTTGATATATCCAAAGCCGAAGCGATAAAACGCGATTGAACTATCCTAAGGTTTTGTGTCATTGCGATCTTTAATAGTAAAAATAAGTTTGACCGGCGCGGAATCTTGCCCGCTAACTTTCGCGATTCTCGTCTGCTCGTTAAAAACGATATGATCGCCGATTACCTTTCGCTTGTTGGTAAGATCTTCGACCCAAGCGCGTCCATTAAGAGTATATTCGCCTTTGCTCGGCAGATAAACAAGCTCGTCGGCTTCGCCTTCGTATTTTGAATCCGGTTTTTCTAACGTCGCGCTGAAAGAAGCGCCGCCGCTAGATTCAAAGCGCGAAACTTGCCGATCGGGCGTAAATAGGATAATCATTTTTTCGCCGCGCAAAACGTCTTTTCCTTTAGTAACGACCACCGAACCCGTTAAAATCGCTCTTCTCGCGTTTTCATCGGCGTAAAACTGTTTAGCGGTTACTTCGATCTCTTCAGCGAAAAGAAGCGCTGAAAATAAGAAAAAAAAATTAAAGAGTTTCATCGTTCAAAATAGCCTTTATCTGATTAGCCGTTATTTCGCGTTTAACGTTATCGACCACAAAACTTTCGCCGCTCATAACGCCGTTTGGGCTTTCGTACATAAAGTCTTTGTCGCCTTTTAATATCCCGCTGGTTCTATTATACTCCGCGCTCTCGGTTTTTAACGTCCGCCCAAGACTATCCCAATAATTTACGTCGCCGTTTAAAATTAAAATATCGCCCTTGATCGTCCCAGACAAACTTGAAATCGAGTCGCGCGTCTGCCCTATCTGCCGTAAAGCCGTAGGGCGAACAATCTCCTCCCGATCGTCGAAAACAAATCCGCCTTGCGCGATCAGAACGCTTGAAACGATCTCCTTATCGATCGAATATATCTTGTAATTTTCAAACTCCATACGCGCGGTTTTCGCCTGTTCGCCGCCTTTGCGGTTTTCGGGCGATAACGTAAACGAGGCGATCAGACTCGCGATCGTCAGGAAAAAGGCGAACGTCCATATTTTCAACTAAAGCGCCCCTTTTAAGCTAGGAACCCCGACAACCCTTTCGTTGGGCGCGATCGCCGAACGAAACGCGAGGGCGAACGCTTTGAAAATCGCTTCCGCGATGTGGTGGCGGTTAGAACCGCGAATCAAAGAGATATGCGCCGAGATTTTGGCGTTAGCGACCAAAGCGCGAAAAAACTCTTCGGCAAGCTCGCCGTCAAACTCGCCGATTTTACCCTCTAACGACGGAACTTCCCAACTAAAAAAAGCGCGTCCGCTAACGTCGATCGCGCATTGGGCGGCGGCTTCGTCTAAGATCGCTATGCGATCGGCAAAACGCTCGATCCCGCTCGCGGGAAAGATCGCTTCGTTTAACGCGCTGCCAAGCGCAATGCCTACGTCCTCGACCGTGTGATGCCCATCGACGATTAGATCGCCTTCGCACTCCAATTCTAAATCGATCAAAGCGTGTTTTGCAAGCGACGCGATCATGTGATCGAAAAAGCCGATTCCCGTTTTAACCGCGCATTTACCGCTACCGAATAACTCCAACTTCAAAGAAACGTCCGTTTCGTTTGTTTTTCGCTTTTTTACCACCATTTTTTCTCCTATGACGCGCTAACTATAACGGCGCTCGTAAAACCTTGCGAATCCTTAAAACGCGCCGCGTCCTCTTTAGAATCAAAGCCGCCGATCAAAACGCGGTGGAGTTTCTCGGAGCCGAATACAACGGTTTGTATCACGACTGCGCGGCTTGGCGTTTTTTTCTGCGTTTCGTCTTTTAAGCGGTTCGCTCCGTCAAGATTACGAAACGATCCAAGCTGAATCAAAAAATTGCCGCTAGGCGCGACCTCGTTTGAAGCGTCGTTTTTGGGCGCGTTTTTCAAGGGCGGCGCGGCGTTCGCCTGCCGCGTCGCGCCGCTATTAAGTTGCGCGGCTATATGCGCGTCGTATTCCAATACCTCGATCGTAACGGGCGCCGTACCCGTTTTATCGATCGCCAAAGCCTTTCCCGCCGTGTAGCTCAGATCGATAATGCGCCCGTCGACGAAGGGGCCGCGATCATTAATTCGCGCTTTGACTTGCGCTCCCGTTTCGCGGTGAGTAACAAGTACTATAGAGTTCATCGGAAGCGTCTTGTGCGCGGCGGTGCCGGGCGCGTACATATTGTAGGTTTCTCCGCTGGAGGTCTTTCTGCCGTGAAACTCGGCGCCGTACCAACTGGCGATTCCAACCTCTTTCCACCCGATCGGGCGAATCTGCGGATAGTATCGTTTGCCCAACACGGTATAGCCGCGAAGAGTCGCGCGGTGCATTCCCGCCGATCCGTCGCTTTTGGTCGGCTCAGGCGCGCTATACGAGCTTGAATGAGAGCTTGCCCTTTCGCTAGGATAGTAGCCGATCACAACCCCGCGCCTCTGATATTTGGCGCTACAACCGACAAGCAAGAGTGCGCTAGCGGCGAATAATAAGCCGATCGCCCGCATAAATCGTGTTTTTTTGGATCTGATTGGCGTCTTTCAACTCCGCTATGGAGATTTTGAACTTTCTCGCTATCGAATCGAGCGAGTCGCCTTTCTGAACGACATATTCGTTGGTCTTTTTTTGTTCGCTCGGCGCGACAGAGCGCGGCGCGGGGATCGCAAGTTGCATATTCGGTCTGATCAAATTGCTAGAAAGATAGTTGAAATCTTTTAACATATTAACCGTTATGCCGTAGCGTCTTGCGATCGAACCAAGATTGTCGCCTTGTTGAACGATATATATTTGATTTCGGCTTCCCGAATCCTTAAAAACGTAATTTTGCTTGAATTGGGCGAGTTTGTCGTATGGCAGATAGATCGAATAACTTTTGCCGTAAGGCGGAACAAACTCGTATCGCAAAGAGGGATTTAACGTTTTTAGATTTGCCGTCGTCGTCCCCGCCGCCCTAGCTATATCTTGCAAAGTCGCTCCGGGCGCGACCTCCGCAACCGCCATTGGGTAGGACGATCCGCGATTTAACAGGTGTTCGGAGCTGGCGGCAAGCATTAAACTTTCGCTTTCCGCGAGCGAAGCTAAGGCGAGAACCTTGCGCAAATAGTGGCGCGTTTCCGTCGGTAAAAACTGCTGTTTCTTGTTTTTGGCTACGCTCATCAAAACCGACAGATCGTCCGTACCCGCCTTTTTAATCGCCGATCTTACCCGCCCTTCGCCGCAGTTATACGCCATAATGGCGAGCGACCATTTGCCAAATTGCGAATGTAAATCTTTTAAATAGCGAATCGCCGCGTCGGTCGATTTGATCGGATCGCGTCTTTCATCGACGTAGCTATCGACCTTTAAGCCGTAGCGTTTAGCCGTTCCCGCCACAAACTGCCATATTCCCGCCGCCTGAGCGGTAGAGTAAGCGCGGGGTTTGAAGCTAGATTCCGCCATAGCCATATAGACGAGCGCGGGCGGCAGACCCGCGTCGACGATCTTTTGCTTGATTAACGGCTGATAGATGTAAGCGTCGGAAAGAATACGCATAAAGGTTTCTTGACGGTAAAAAACAAAATTGCTCTTCATCGTCTGAAACTCCGTGTCCTGTAGGAAAGATTCGTCTACGTCTAAAGAAAGAAGCACCGATCGGTCGCGGTGTCCTTCGTTAGACTCGTATAGGGCGGCGAAACATAGAGAACACGCGAGTAACGACGCGATAATTTTGCGCATTAGAACTTCTTTCTTCGGTAAAATAAATCGCCGATTATAGCTTTCTAAGGCTTATGGCGGCGAAACGTTACAATGTTTGGTATGCAAATCCCTTTTATAAATCGTCCGTTCTGGCTTTTGGTAAGGCTCTATCAAATTGTTTTATCGCCGATTTTTGGGCGATCGTGTCGTTTTTATCCAACCTGCTCCAACTACGCGCTTTGGCTTTTGGAAAAACGATCGCTTCTGGTTGCGCTGGTTTTGATCGCGTGGCGCGTGGCGCGTTGCAACCCGCTTTGCAAGGGCGGTTTTGACTATCCGAGCCTGCCGCTTAACGCGACGCCAAAAATCGCCAAACTGCGCGCGCCGCAAAGACGATCGGGTAAAATTACATGGTTTTTAGCGCCAAAAGGCGATCGTTATCTCTTAATTAAGGCAAGAAATGCAAATGCTGGTAAAACCAATGGGGCGCGGCTATCAAACAAATTGTTACCTCCTAACTAGCGACGATAAGACGATCGTTATCGATCCGGGCATAGAGTCTGCGGAGTGGGTAATACAAAACGCGAAAAATCCGATCGCAATCTTAAACACGCACGGACATTTCGACCACACATACGACGACGCGCCTTTGCAACAGGCGTTAAAGATTCCCGTTTATATCCGTAGCGAAGATAGTTTTATGCTCGATCGCGATAACCGCGATCCAAACAGAGAGCCTTGCAAAGCCGACGTTTGCGTAAGCGACGAAGAGTTAATCGAGTTAGAAGGTTTTCGTTTTCGATTTAGACATTTTGCGGGGCATACCCCCGGGTGCTCTATGATCGAGTTTGAGGATCGTATTTTTAGCGGCGATTTTATCTTTGACGATACGATCGGCAGATACGACTTCCCCGCTTCCAGCCCGCGCGATATGAAACGATCGCTAGAGCGCTTTATGAGCCTTTACGCGGAAGATCACAGACCGCTCTATACGGGACACGGCAAACCGACGGATATACAAAGCGCCAGAAAGTTCCTTCCGGCGTTTATCGACGCTTTAAGGTTTTATTGATTTTTACGCCGCCGCATAACGAATAACAAAACTATGCGTTTGCGCTCTTAAGCGAAAATAAGATTTTATAAACGCTTTTTTCCTATGTTTTGCGCGAAGACTTCGCGCATTTTATTAAGAGCGTCGTCGAAGGCGTAAAGCCCTCGTTGCGTTAGCGCCTCTTCTCTGCGAATAGCCGCCGCCAGAGCTTCTTTGATTTTAGGCAGTTCGGCTAACATCATCTGAGACTTATTCGTAAGCTCTTTTGCCGTGTTGTTGATATTGCAGTTTTCATAAAAAACGGCGGCGCGTTTATATTCGCTTTTTTGAATATCGTTGCGCGAGGCTCTTCGCGCTCGATCCATCTGTTCGGCAAGGTAAAACGCTACGTCGCCGGAGGGGGCGAATTGAAAAATGCGTTTAACCTCCGTTCGCGTTCCGTCCTCGTTTACCACAATCTCTTTTAGCTCGTCGAGCGTCATAGATTGCACCTGTTCTAAAGTCAAGGCGCGGGCTTTATTGATAGCCTCTATATTTTTATTGATCCCGTCGATACTTTTAAATAATCTTTCGACGTTTTCTTTGGCGTTTTTTACCGCCCGATCTTTGACGCTATGCGCCTGCTTTAACCTCATCCAGATCTGTTGTGCTTTGCTTGCTATAGGCATTCCGTTCGCGCTAGTTAAAATCGGCGCGTAAGAGCCCGCGCCGTCGATCGCCTCTTGAACAATATTATCGATAATGTTTACATTTTTCGCCCGATCGACTCGTTCAAAAAAGGTATCGGCGATCGCCTCTCTAAACAGCTTTTGATATTCGATAAAATACGCCTTTGACTGGCTAAGCACAAACGCCTGTTTTTTTGGATCGCTTTTTACCTCTTTTGCGATCAGATCGTCAAAACCGGCCTCTTTGCTAATAAGATAGTTGATCTCTTTGTCGATATACTCTTTAAGGGCTAAAACGCAACCTTCGATTCTAAATTGCGTATAACTTTGGAGCGTCTTAAAATTGATTGTAGCCAACGCGACGGGATATTCGATTATATTCTTAACCGCTTTGCTCATAACCGCGTATAATTCGGTAGAATCGTTTATCATAAAAAGCTCGTTTTCAAACGTGCTTTTACTAAGAAAAAACGCGTCTACCGTGGCGCGTTGTTCGTTTAGATCGACGTGAGCTTTCATATTCGCTTCGTAAAGCCCGTCAGCCCAAAAGTTTTTTGGCGATTTCGCTAATACGTTTGCCGTCGGCTTGCGATCCGATCGCGGGTTTAGCGGCGCTCATTACCGCGCCGATCGTCTTTTGATCAAGCGCGGCGATAATCGTTTGCAGTTTCGCTTCAAGCTGTTCGTCGTTAAGCTGTTTGGGTAAATACCCCTCGATAATCGCGACCTCTTTACTCTCCTTCTCGACGAGATCGGCGCGGTTTCCAACCTTGTATTGCGCGATCGCGTCTAAGCGAAGTTTGATCTGCTTTTGTAAGATCTTCTCTACGTCAGCGTCGCCTAGGCTCTTGCGCTCGTCGATCTCGACCTGTTTTAGCGCGCCGACGACGTTGCGAAGCGTGTCGCGGCGAAAATCGTCGCGCTCGCGCATAGCGGTTTTAACGTCCTCTCTAATTTTCTCTGCCAGCCCCATTTTTTGCCCGCCTATTTTTTGGAATTAAAGTTGCTATTAAAAATCAAATTGTAACCAACTAGGAGTAAAGAGATGCGCAGAAAACTGATCTTTATAGCGCCGTTTGCATTTTTGGGGTGCGCGGGCGCGTTTGATCCGCAGATCAACTTTAAGCCGCCGGAATACGTCCAACAAACGCCATCGCGCGAAGAATCGGAGTCCAGCGCGCTTGGTAGCCTGTTTGGACGCGGCGATAATCCGCTATTTTCCGATCGCAAGGCTATGAAGATTAACGACGTGGTAACGGTGCTGATCGACGAGAGGTTACAAAGTAGCTCTAGCTCGAATAGACAGCTTAACCGCTCGCAAAATAGCCAATTTTCGCCCGGCGCATTTACCTACGCGGGAACGTCGGATAACGGCAAAAAGGTTACAAAAGGCTTAAATAACGGGGTCGGATTTGGTTTTCAGACTAACAGTACCAGCGAGTTTGACGGCGGCGGGACGGCGACGAGAAACGAAAACTTTACGACGACGATCAGCGCGAGAATCATAAAAGTTATGCAAAACGGCAACTATTTTATCGAAGGGCGGCGCGAAATTATGGTAGATGAAGAAAAGCAGATCATACAAATTAGCGGGGTCGTGCGTCCCGACGACATCGCGCAAAATAACACGATCGGTTCGGCGTATATCGCCGACGCGAAAATCTCTTACCGTTCTGAGGGCGCTATTAAACAAAATTCAAAGCAGGGCTGGGGAACAAGGCTTTTAAACGCGATTTCGCCATTTTAGCGCCAACGCGTATATTGGCGTAAGGATAGGTTTCAAATATCTTAGGAAACGCTTAATATAATGCGGCTATGAAGGCGGCGTTAATACAACAATCATTTACGGCAAACAAGCGCGAAAATATGGCGCAAAGCGCGGCGCGTATCCGCGAAGCGGCAAAAAACGGCGCGCGGCTGATCGTTTTAAGCGAGTTGCACAACGGCTTATATTTTTGCCAAAGCGAAAATCCCGATTTTTTCGATCTAGCCGAAACGATACCGGGCGAATCGACCGATTATTTTGGCGCGATCGCTAAAGAGCTAAAAGTCGCGCTGGTTTTGTCGCTTTTTGAAAAACGCGCGAAAGGCTTGTATCACAATACGGCGCTCGTTATAGAAACAAACGGAACGATCGCGGGCAAATACCGAAAAATGCACGTCCCCGACGACCCCGCTTTTTACGAGAAGTTTTACTTTACGCAGGGCGATCTAGGTTTTAAGCCGATCGAAACAAGCGCTGGAAAGCTTGGCGTTTTGGTCTGCTGGGATCAGTGGTTTCCCGAAGCGGCGCGGCTTATGGCGCTAAACGGAGCGGATATTTTGATCTACCCTACGGCGATCGGTTGGGATTTGAACGATAGCGACGACGAAAAAGCGCGGCAATTAGAAGCGTGGAAAACAATTCAGCGATCGCACGCAATCGCAAACGCCCTTCCCGTTATCAGCGCCAATCGCGTCGGGTTCGAAAAGGAGCGGCGCGACGAGGGCGCGGGAATCGACTTTTGGGGTCATAGCTTTATCTGCGGCGCGCAAGGCGAGGTAATCGCGAGCGCCGATCAAAGCGCGACGATCCTTTATGCGGATTTGGATTTTAACCGCTCGGAAAAGGTTCGCCGAATATGGCCATTTCTACGCGATCGCCGTGTCGATAGCTACGCCGACCTAACCAAACGCTTTGTAGATTAGCGCTCGCTGCGGACGGCGCGGGCAGGTTTGAAATAGTCGCGCGGAGATCTCGCCTCGCTTCGCGCAATAATGCGAAAACAACCTATCTGCAAACTTTATCGCTCGGCTTTCGCAAAAACCCAAGCAATCTTACCCATCTTTAAGGTAGTTTGGATTACAATGATTTGCGTTATTTATGCATATTTCGCGGTAGGGGTTTTAATGATTTCTCAAGCTATAAACCGTGAGTTCTCCATCAAGAGAGAGCTTCGCGCTACCGCTCTGCCAATCGCAATCGTTTTCAATAATATACGAAATTTTGCGCTTTTTGATAATAGTAGCGCAAACATTGCAAGTAAAAAAACCAATTTTACGATTTGAATTAACCAGAGATGATTGACTTTCTACTTTGTTTTTTTAAGAGCTATATATGGACGGTTATTATTGATATAGTCGCAATTTCAGGCTTTATTGTTTCTATAATCGCGAATCATAAAGTTAAACAATTAAAGTCGACGACTATAAACGTTAGAGTGTTGGAATATTTTTTGAAGCGCTATCGGGACTTTGAAACCACATTAAATCTACATTTATTGGTTCCTTCTGATATACTTAAACGCATAGGGGATCTGAATAAACAATTATATGCTCACCTAGATAAAAAAGATGTAAAGACATTGGAGCAAAAGTTTGATGAAATAGATAAAAAAAATAAAAATTATGACGGATTAAAAGCGTTTGTCGAAGTTGTGATAAAAACCATTGAAGGAACAATGCATCCATGAACAAGCATGAAGAAATAGTCCAAAATCTATTGGATTTGACGAAAAAAGGCAATATCCATTGGGAATCTTCTGAACCGCGAAAAATAGCGGAATATACTCCAAGCCCCAAGACAATAACAAGGGTTTTTTGTTCTAGAAAGGGCATGTGGATCGTATATTTGATCACCTATAGAATAGAAGAGTACTACGACGTATTTGAAAAGTTCTACGAAACAGAGCGTAATATGATTTTGGCGCTTGATGGAAGAAAAGTTGAATTGGCAATCTATGACAACGAGGTTGCTCGAACCCTCATGCAAAATCTTGACGAGGAGGTTAGGACTGCGGTTGGCGATCGTTTTATACAAGAGTTTCGCAAATAGGCAATTGCGAAATGTTGGAATACCGATCAAGCGGCAATCTATTGCGTTATAAACCTAACGCCGGTGCCGCGCTTTAGAAATTCCGCGCCGCATACCTCTCCTTTGCGACAGATCGGATTTTGCCCGCGCGCGACCGTTGTGGTTTTCGCCGATTTTAGCGAGTATCGTTTCAACCGCGTTTTTCGCAACCGCCTTTTTGCGTTATTTACCGTTTAGCGCTTCTAACCGCTTAAGATTCGCGCAAGAGGGATTGTTAATCTCTCCGCCGCACGTTTTTTTAAGGTCGGCGATCGCCTTTTCATAATCGCCGATCAGCTCGTAAATCTCGGCGCGCTTTGTATGCGGGCTAACGGAAAAAATAAGCCCGCTCGCGTTTGCCGCATGCTCGATTTCGCCGCTATAGCTTTCGATCGCGCCGTCGTAATCGCCAAGCCTGATATAAACGTCCGCCAGATTGCGATACGGAAGCGGCTGATACGGCTCAAGTTTGATTGCCGCTTTATAATCGCGCGCCGCAAGATCGTAGCGTTCAAGCGCGACATAACTTGCGGCGCGATTTATATACGGCAAATATCGATCGCACCCGTCGCATAGCGCCAATCCCTGCGAGTAGTCGGCGATCGCCTTTTCGAAATCCTTGCTCGCATTAGCGCGATCGCTCGACTGCGCGCGCTCAAAATACGTTTTTGCCCGATCAAAATACATCAAATATCTATACGGGCTTTTTTGCGAGCTTTCAAGCGTCAGCGCCCGATCGTAATCGGCGATCGCCTTTTCGAAATCTTTCAAAAGCTCGTAATGATTCGCGCGGCTCCAATAGAGATTATAATCGTCTGAAGTTTGCGCGATCTGCCGCGTCAGATTTTCTATTGGATTATCGGGCGTTTTCGGCGGCGTGGCGGCGCAATAAACGCCCGTGTACAAAACGATCGCGATCGCCGCCAAAATTTTTCGCAACTTTTTCTCCGTAACGCCGCTATATTTTGCCCGCGCTTCCCAAAACTTTCATGCGTTCGGTCAGCATTGCTACGACGGCGGCGCGAGCGGGCTTGAAGTAGTTGCGCGGATCGATCTCGCTTGGCTGTTCTTTGACCACTTTGCGCACTTGCGCCATAAAAGCGATTCTTAGATCGGTATCGGTATTGACCTTGTTGATCCCGCCTTTGATCGCAAGATCCAAAAAGTTTGCGGGAACGCCTTTCGAACCTTTTAGATCGCCGCCCGTGTTTTCAAAGCTGGCGCGAACGTCGTCGGGAATAGAGCTTGCGCCGTGTAGCACAAGCGGAATACCCGTGCGCTTTTTCACCTCTTTTAGCAATTCAAACTCCAATTTTGGCTCGCCCTTAAACTTAAACGCGCCGTGGCTTGTGCCGATCGCCGGCGCAAGATAATCCACGCCGCTTTCTTTGACAAACTTTTGCGCTTCGTCAGGATCTACAAGCGAGGCGTTCTTGCCTTCGACGACGATATTATCCTCGATTCCCATCAGCCGCCCAAGCTCCGCTTCCACGCCAACGTCAGCCGCGTGCGCGACCTTGACGACCTCTTTTGTGATCGCCAAGTTTTCTTCAAAGTTATGGTGCGAAGCGTCGATCATCACGCTGGTAAAACCATACCTGATCGCATAAACGCACGATTCAAAAGAGGTGCCGTGATCAAGATTGAGCGCGACGGGAATATGCGGATATTTTTCGCTTAAAGTTTTCACGATCGCATAAAGCATATCCGCGCCGGCGTATTTGATCGCGCCTTCGCTACACTGAACGATAATCGGCGAAGAGGTTTTATCCGCCGCTTCAAAGATCGCCTGAGCGATCTCCATATTGTTGAAATTAAAAGCGCCTACGGCGTAACCGCCGCTATGCGCCTTTTGCAATAATTTTGCGCCGCTTATTAACATCTTCGCCTCCTTAAACTTTTTCGCCGCTTAACGCTATAAAACCGCCGCTTAACGTTTTATTTTTCGTAAGAGATTTTCGCTTTAGATTTAAGATCGGCGATCTCTTTTTCTAGCGCTTCGTTAAACTTTGTCGCTTTCGCGCGCTCTTTTAGCCTATCCGCAATATCGCCGAATGGAAGCGTCCCCGCCGCCTTGCGATCAATAACGAGAATAATGTGATAGCCAAAGTTGCTTTTAACCGGCGTTTTGGTAATCTCGCCGTTTTTCAGCGCAAACGCCGCGTCGGAAAACTCTTTAACCATACGATCTTTGGAGAAGTAACCCAGATCGCCGCCTCGCTCCGCGCTACCTTTATCGGTCGATTTCTCTTTAGCGATCTTTTCAAATTCCGCTTCCAGCTCCGCGCCTTTTTTCTTGCTTAAGGTTTTGATAATGTCCTTCGCTTCGCCCTCTTGCGCTACAAGAATATGGCGAGCGCGAGCCTGTTCGGGTTGATCTAGTTGCCCTTGCGCCTTTAATTCGTCGTAGAGCTTTTTAACTTCCGCGTCGCTTACCGTTGTGGAATCCGACTTTTTCTTTAGGTACGTCCCGATAGCGATTTGCTCCTGCGCGATCGCAAGCTGCGATTTGTATTCGCTATCCTTCTCCACGCCGCTTTTTTTCGCCTGTTGCGAGAGCAATTTGCGCGCGACCTCGCCGTCAAGAAACTGCTTTTTTTGCTCGTCGTTAAGCTGTTCGTAGGTTAAATTTAACCCTTGTTGCGACAAACTAACGTCCGCGTCCTCGCTCGTGATCTTGTCGCCATTAACCGTCGCCAACGTCGCGGCGCTCAAACTTGCGGCAAACGCCGCCAACGCTAACATTCTCTTCACATCAACTCCTTATATTTGATTGACCTATATTGTAACCTAATAAAGCAAAACTACCAAAACCGCTCGGCTTTACGGATTGACGCGCCGCAAAAAAGCGCGAGATTTTTTGCAAACTTACAGATCTCGTCGTTTCCGCTCGCGTTAAATCCAACAATGTCGCCGCAATCGGCGCAAGCTACGCGATACGCTTGTTTCTATGAGCGGATAGTTGCGCGTCGTCGATTGCGCGTTCGCGCTCTATTTCGTCGCCGCTTTCCGCGCTTTCTAGCTCGTCCTCGCGGCAACCGATTAGCCGCCCGCTCGAGATAAAATCTACGTCGTAAACGCGGATAACCTGCAAAAAAGTTCCTACGTCGCGGATATAGCCCTCCTCGCCCGCAAAAGCGATAATTTCCCCCATTTTTGCAAACGAATATGTTCCGTCGGCGCGAATATCCGTTTTTAACCGCGCCTTTTGTCCTATTTCAAAAAGCGGTAGATCGCTATCCCGATCGCTCATATTTTAACCTCGCATTCGCTTTGTTGCGACGCGCAGCTAATCGACGAGGCGCACGAAAAACACGCCGAAGGTTTTTCTAACGCGTTCCATATTTCCGCCGCGCTTGGGCTAAAGCCATCTTCAAAGCGTTTAACGATCGTTAATAACGCGAAACGATAAATATCCAGTAGGCGGTTTTCGTCGGCGATTTCAAGCGTTTTTATCTTCTTGATAGAATCGCCGAAAAGTTTTAATATATGAAGGCGTTTGTTACTAACGATTCGATCGTCGGCTTTAATCTCAAAAAAACCCAAATAGCCGTCGATCGACGCAAGTTTATTAAAAGCCGCTAACGTTTTCATTGGCGATCTTTATATTTAGCGTCGATCGTCAGCGCTTTTGACAGCCATTTTTCGCCCTCCGCCGCCAGTTTTTCCACGCTCTCAAAAGCGAATCTATGAGCGTCGCGGAAGGTTTTATCCATAATCACGATTTCGCCCGCGATCACCGCGCCGCGCCCAAAACCTTCATGGCTCATATCAAAAATCACGCTCGCCATTTTTGACGTTTTGCGCTCAAAAGCGACCGCGACGGCTTTTAGCAACATTTTTAGATCGTCGATCGTCGTTTCGTCTATGTCCGCTATTACGCCGATCGCTTTTAGTTCCTCTTTGCTTTTGACGTATTTTTTGGCGATTAGCTCCTCGTCGGTTTTATTATCCCAGGCGCCGAACTGATCGCTAGCGCGAATCTGATCTGTTAAGCTCTTTAGAAATACGCTCATTGTTCCTCCCTGTTTTCGCTTATCGCAATAATACGTTTAATCCAAGGCGGCGGATTTTTATTTAACATATCCGTAAGCTGTTCGCACGCCTGTTTTATCGTTATTGGCTGAACGATTTTAATCGGGTGAATCCGCGCCTTTACAACCTTTGCGGCGGCGGCGGGACCAATCGCTTCGCAATAAAGGATATTCGCCTCTTTGATCGCTTCGATCTTGGCGTTTATTTTGCCGTCCTCTTCGTTATGATCCTCTTCAGCTTTAACGATCGCGCTTAACGCGTACCCCTCTTTGCCCACCTCGTAAATGGCAAACTCTTTTGCCCAGCCGAAATGATCGTTAACGTTTTCGCCGTCTTTCGTGGCGAACGCAACTTTTATTACTCCGCTCATAACTCCTCCTTCTTTGTTGGTTATATTACGCAAAACGCGAATTTTAATCGTCGCTTGCGCCATTATTTGCCGCCGCCAATAATCTAGCGCTTCCCTCATAGCCGATCGCAATATCCAACTGCGATCCGATACGCTCCCATTGAGGAAAACCCGCTTGCAACAGCGGCTTATGAAGCCTATGACAGATCGCTTCGCCGTGAGTTCCGCAGATAAGCATATCCCAACGATCGGCGTTTTGTTCAAGCCAAAAAAGCCCGTCGCAAACCCATTCAAAACCGCTTTTTTCTAACGCGCATTCAGGCGTGGGCGCGAGTATGATTACCTTTGAACCCGCTTCGCAAAGGACGTTTGCCGCGTTAATAGCGTGATCGCTTTCAAGCGCGATCGCTATTCGTTTTTTACCCAATACGAAATGCGAATCCAGCAACATATCCGCAAGACGCGATCGCCAGCGTTTGATTTTCGCGCTCGGCTCTTTACCCGAAAGCTCCATTAACGTTGAAATTAACCGATCGTTAGCGCGCAAACCGCCGATATGTTCAAATAAAAAAGTTTTGATTTTTGGATTGATTTTACGAAGACAATCAAGCGCGACTTTCATCGACGATCCGATCGCGATTGCGGCGAACGATCCGCCGATCTTTTTAATATCGTCGATCGTAATTCCGCCCTGCGTAATCTGTCCCTGTTTTTCGCCCAAATGCCCGTCAAGGCTATCGCTTAGATCGGGAAGCGCGACGCAAGAAAATCCAAAACTTGCTACTGTTTCTTTGAGCGTTTCTACGTCAAGCGGCGTCATACTTGAATGAGGCAGAAGCGTTATTAAGTTTTTATCGATCTCTTTTTGCTCGACGATCTGCTCTATTATCGCCGCGCACGCCATAGCAAAACCGCTTTCAAGCCCGCCGTGATAATCGGGCGCGCTAACCCATACCGTTTGGCGCTCGAAACGCCGCGCGATCGATTTAAGATCGTCGCCTTTTGTTTCGGTCAAACCGACGCTTATTAAACCGATCAGATCGGGGGCGATTTTTTTTAATATGTTTTCGATCGATTCCGCCACGATCTGATCGCCTCCGTCCATAATCGCCGTAATATCGCTAACGGCGGTCGTTTGGACTGGAATTGGATCGTGAAAGTGGCGCGTGAAAAAGACCTTGCTAAACGAAGCGCACCCCTGCGC
>JAISOU010000053.1 GCA_031275395.1 Helicobacteraceae bacterium
AAGGGCTATCGCCACAATCAATCTGTCAAATATTCGCATTGTCAAACTCCTGCTATGCAAAATAGTTGATATTGTATATTGGCGTTAAAGCAGATTGTTGATTAAAAATTAAGCGCTTTTAGTTCTCGTTTTTACATTCAGGCGGGAGCGCGGCGCAAGCTATCGCGGCAAAAAACGCGAATAACTTTTCGTCTTTTTCTCTATTAGCGCAAATAAAATCGAAGGACTATTATAAAAGCGCAAAGCCGATCTGATAAAATAAGGAAGTTAATAAAGGATTTTTTATGCGTTTTGACGATTTTGGCGAACCTAAAAAGCCGCCGCGCGGCGTCGATCCATACGTTTTGCCGACGATTACCGCGATGTTGATCGCTTTTACGATCTTCGCGCCGAAAATATATATCGCTAACGAAATCTATCTGATCAGCCTGAAAATCGAGCGCAACAAACTTGCTTTAGAGGCTCTAAAAGACGCTAATAGCCGCCTAAATCGCAAGATGGAAGCGAAAATTATAGCCGTTGAAAATCCGTTCGCGAACGAGTAAGTTTTGAGCGCGGCTTAATTTTCAGCCGATTTAACCGATTTTTATGCTTCTAAGGAAATATAGATGCGTTTTTGGCTTTTTGTAGCGTCAGCCTTGTTCGCCGCGACTCTAAACGCGAACGAGGAGCTTCAATCGACCGAGCTTTACGCCTCGTTCGCGCCCGTGATCGCCGCCGCCTCCAAAAACGTGGTTTATTTGGAAAGCGCGGAGGATACTAGAGCGGGGATCGCGACGCCCTTTGCGGAAGATTCGTGGTTTAAGCCGTATTTTCAATACCCGCAGCTAGGTTTGACGACGCGAAAATTGCGCCGATCGCTAGGAAGCGGCGTGATCGTTTCAAACAGAGGCCTGATCGTTACCAGCGCGAAAGTCGCGCAAAATCGCGCTACGCTTAAAGCGATCGTCCCCGATTTTCCCGAAGCGCTCGACGCAAAGGTATTGGGAGTCGATCAGTTAGCCGATCTAGCCGTTCTTAGGGTGATAGCCGATAATCTGCCGGAGCCGATTTTTGCCGATCCGTCGGCGGCGCAGACGGGCGATCTGATCTTTACGATCGGCAATCCGTTAGGAATCGAGCCCGTCGCGTCGATGGGCGTAATTTCGACGATCGGCAAACAATTTGAAAGCGATCGACTGTTTCAAACCGATCTGGAGATCGGAGGCGGCGCTATAGGCGGCGCGGTTATCAACGCCAAAGGCGAACTGCTTGGCGTCGCCTCTTATTTGCGCGGAATGAAACGGACGGAAACGCAAGGCGGATTTTTTCTGCCAATCGATCGCGTTAAAGCGATCGCCGAGAGGATCGAGCGATCGGGCGCCGCAAAAGAGGCGTGGCTTGGCATAGCCGTAGCCGATCTAACGCCCGAAACAAAAAGCTATTTCGGACGCGAGGAGGGCGTGCTGATTACCGCCGTAGAAGGACATTCGCCCGCAGAAAACGCGGGCTTAAAAAGAGGCGATCTAATTTTGCTTGCGGATAACGTGGCGCTTGGCTCCGTCGCTGATTTTGAGCGGCTTTTATCGACGATCGTCGCCGATCGGGAGTTGGCGTTCTTATTTCTGCGCGATAGAAAACTTAGCGAGGCGTTTTTGCGCGTCGGCAGGCTAGAGATTTCGAGCGGCAACGCGGTTTCTAGGACGTTTTATTATCAAGGTTTGACGCTCGAAACGCTAACTTCGACTTGGCGCGAAAGGTTGGGTTTGACGGACGATTTGCTTGGCGCGACGGTCGTCGATATGGACGCGGCGAGTCTTGCGGCTAAAAGCGGTTTTGAAACGGGCGACGTAATCGTTCAAATCGACGGGCGCGAAATAGAGTCTTTGACGCAGTTGCAAGAGACGATCGCCAAAAAGCCGCCGAGCGTTTTTAGCGTCGTTCGCGGCGGGCTAGTTGTGAATCTTAATCTGACAAGCGAGCGCTAAGGTGGTAAAAGTAGAGTTTTTAGGGCCGATCAACGCCGAACCGATCGAGATAGATATATCAAACCTGAACGAATTAGCCCCGCTTTTAGCCGAAGATAAAAATATCGCTTTCTGGTTGGATAAATGCGCTGTGGCGATCAACGACGAGATCGTAAAAAGCCGCGACCTAGATATAAAGCTAAAAAACGGCGATAAGATCGCGCTTTTACCGCCCGTTTGCGGCGGGTAAAATATGTGCGAGATCTACAAAGGCGGCTTAAACGTTTCGGCTATTTTGGAAAAATGGCGCGTTAATAACTTAGATAAAAATCTTGGAGCGTTCGTTAGTTTTGTAGGAAGCGTCAGAGCGGAAAACGGTATCGACGCGCTTAGTTTTGATATTTACGAACCGCTATTGATAAAATGGTTTGAAAGTTGGCGAAAAAGAGTTAATGATCAAGCGGCGTTTTTGTTTATGGCGCATAGTCTGGGCGACGTTTTGATAGGCGAAAGCTCGTTTATAGCCGCGATCGCTTCGCCAAAGCGCCGCGCCGCTTTAGAGCTAATCGATCTTTTCGTGGAAGATTTCAAAAAAAACGCGCCGATCTGGAAATACGACGTTATTAACCAAAAGCGCGTTTTTGCTATCGACCGATCGCAAACGTTGCCCTTTAGCGGCATTTTAAAAGGCTTTACAGACAGATGAATAACGCGATAAAACCTTTAGAGAGTTAAATGGACTATCTTTACGCGCCGTGGCGAAGCGGCTATCATACGACAAAACAGCAAGGTTGCGTATTTTGCGATATTTCCGCGCATTCGGAAAACGACAGGCAAAACCGCGTTCTCCACCGCGACGACGCTTGTTTTATCGTGATGAATCTCTACCCCTATACGCCCGGGCATTTTATGATCATTCCTCATAAGCATACCAACGCTTTGGAGGATCTAGATCGGGATATTTGGCTACATATTACGGCGCTTGCGCAAAAGGGCGTTAAGCTATTAAAAACGCGCTTTGGCGCGAGCGGGGTCAATCTTGGAATGAATCTAGGCGCGGCGGGCGGCGCGGGAATCGCGGAGCATATTCATTTGCATCTTGTTCCGCGCTGGATAGGCGATACCAATTTTATAACTACGATCGGCGAAGCGAGAGTTTTTGGGCATAATCTCGACGACATTTACCAAAAAATGCTCGACGAAGCGCAAGGATTTTTGAATGATTAAACACTTTTGGGGATCGTATTTAGCGTTGATTATCGCGCTGATTATTTCGTGGTTTTTCTGGGGTTTTAGCGGACTTTACATCGTATTATTATTAACGCTTTTAGAGGTTTCTATATCGTTTGATAACGCCGTCGTTAACGCGAAAGTTTTAGGGCAGATGCAACCCGTTTGGCGGCGGCGTTTTATCGTGTGGGGCATACCGGTTGCGGTTTTTGGCGTTCGTTTTATCGTACCCGTGATTTTGGTTTGGGCGGTTAGCGCAATGTCGTTTTTAGATACGCTCGTTTTCGCCTTTAACGATCCGAAGCGCTACGCGCAAGAACTAGAGAGCGGCGAAGACTTAATTTTTGCCTTTGGCGGCGCGTTTCTTTTAATGGTGGCGCAATCGTTTTATTTCGATCCTTCGCGCAAGATTTTTTGGATAGAGTTTTGGGAAAATAATCCGATCGTCCGAGCGGTAGGAAAGATCGACGCGATCGGACTAATCGTATCGACATTAGTCGGCATAATTCTTTTGAAAATTACGGAAAATTACGCGATCGGAATCGCATATTTTACGGGCGTTTTACTCTATGAGATTATCCATAAAATAGACGCGGTTTTTTCCTCAAACGGCGCTCGATCGGGCGCGATGGGTTTTATATACCTTGAAACCTTAGACGCAAGCTTTTCGCTCGACGGCGTTATAGGCGCTTTTGCGTTGAGCGAAAATATCTTTATTATTATGCTTGGTCTTGGCGTAGGCGCGTTATTTGTGCGATCGCTGACTCTATATTTAGTGCGGCGCGAAACTTTAGCCGAATATCGCTATTTAGAACACGGCGCTTATTACGCCATTTTCGCGCTATCCATAATTATGTTGGTAAAGATCTTTTGGCACGTTAGCGAGATTGTTACGGGCGCGATCGGCGCGGCGTTTATTCTAATCGCGTTTTGGCGCTCGATCGTCGCTAATCGGGAGAGCTTGAAACAATGATCGTCGGGCGCTTTGCGCCTACTCCTAGCGGCGCTTTGCACTTTGGATCGCTAATCGCCGCGTTAGGAAGTTTTATCAGCGCTAAATCAAAAGGCGGCAAATGGCTTGTTAGAATCGAGGATATCGATAAAGCCCGAACGATCAAAGGCGCGGATAGCGAAATCTTGCGGCAGTTAGAAGCCTGCGCGCTTTTTTGGGACGGCGAGATCGTATATCAAAGCAGGCGAATCGAAACTTACCGCGAAGCGATCGCCTCTTTAGGCGATCTGGTTTATCCGTGTTATTGTAGCCGATCGGACTTAGAGCCTTTTGGCGGTATCCACCCGCAAAAATGCCCCGCGAAAAACGGCGAAAAAAGCGCCGCTTTACGTCTTAGAGTTGGCGACTTGCCGATCGGATTTAACGATAAACTTTGCGGATATTTCGAGCAAAACTTGCGCAAAGAGGTCGGCGATTTCGCGCTTTTTAACGCGCTTGGCGAACCTACGTATCATCTCGCCGTAACGATCGACGATCAGTTTAGCGGCGTAACGCAAGTCGTAAGAGGGCGCGATCTGTTAGATTCTACGCCTCGTCAGATCTATTTGCAACGACTGCTTAACTTTCGATCGATCGAATACGCGCATCTGCCTTTAGCGCTCGGAGCCGATGGACAAAAATTATCTAAACAGAATCTAGCCGAGCCGATCGATAAATCAAACGCGGCGCAAACGCTAATAAAAGCGCTTAATTTTTTAGGCTACAATCCGCCCCGATCGCTATGCGAACAAACCCCGATCGAGATTATAAATTGGACGTTAAAAGAAAAAAGCTAAAAAATGAAAAATTGTATTTATCTCGCTACGCCGTATCCGGACTAAATAGCGCCGTTACAAGCCCCTACTATTTTGGAAGCAAAATCCACATAGCGCTTTCTAGGCGCATTTTGCCCGCCCGCTCTTCGGCTTCAAACCCCTTGCCCCAGAAAAAATCGGCGCGGGTAGCGCCTTTGATCGCTCCGCCCGTATCCTGCGCGATCGTAAGGCGGTTTATATCGCCGTCGGGATCGTTTGCGCGGATAAAAACGGGCGCGCCAAGCGGGATAAACGACGGATCGACGGCTATCGATCGTTTTGGCGAAAGCGGCGCTCCCTGCGCTCCAAACGCGCCTACGCTGGCGTTGCCCTCTTCAAAAAAGATATAACTAGGATTTTTGTGCAACGTTTGCCACAACCTCTTTGGATTTGCCTCTAGCCAAGCGCGAATACTTTGCATCGATAATTTATCCCGCGCTATTTCGCCCTGCTCGACAAGATACAGCCCGATCGGATAATATGGTTTGCCGTTTTGCTCCGCGTAGCCGACTAGATAAGTTTCGCTATTAGAAACGCGAATCAAGCCCGATCCCTGAATGTGCATAAAAAACAGCCCTATCGGATCGTCTACCCAAAACAGCTCGTTGCCCGCAAGCAAAGAGGCGTTGGAGTCGATCGCGGCGCGATCGTAATACGCGACGATCTTAGCGTCGCTAGTTAGCCTTCCGCGAACGCTTTTTCGCCCCGTTACGCCAAACGAGGCTAAATCGACGGTTACCAGATCGGCGGGCTTTTTATAGATCGGATAGATAAAGCGCCCGCCCTTTTTTTTCGCTCCGTTTAATAGCGGCAGATAGTAGCCCGTAATCAGCCCTTTTTTGCTGTTTCCGTCGGCGATCACCTCGTATGGTTGAAAGTGCGTTTCAAAAAACAGTCGCGCCCCGACGCGATCGTCCGCGTTTGACGCTTTGGCTTCGGCGCAGGTTTTTGTCCAGATCGATTTGGCGTTAATCGTTTCGCAACTCTTTATAAAGGTAGCCAGCGCTTCGCCGTGATCGTCCTTTTTCCAACCGCTTAACTCCTTCCACGAAACGGGGCGATAGATCGCGCTCTGATTTTTTGAAACGTTAAACGACTCCGCGATCTGCGGCGATTCCTCCGCGTCAAATATCGGTTTTATCTCGGCGCAACCGCATAACAAACCTATGTAGATTATTCCAATAAACGATTTTTTCACTTTTTCTCCAATGTGGAACGCCAAATGCTTTTTAGCCAAGAACTATCAAGAACTATATCGAAAAAAGGACGATAGCGTGAGCTTCATCATCAATACAAACATCAAAGCGATGAACTCCAACGTTAATCTTGCGGTAACAAACCGCGAGATTACTAAGTCGCTTGAAAAACTCTCGTCGGGCTTACGGATCAACAAGGCCTCCGACGATTCTTCGGGTATGGCGATCGCCGATAGTCTGCGTTCGCAAGCAAACGCGCTAGCGCAGTCGATGCGTAACGCCAACGACGCGATCGGTATGATCGGCGTAGCCGACAAAGCGATGGACGAACAGGTCAAGATTTTAGACACGATCAAAGCCAAAGCCGCGCAAGCCGCGCAGGATACGCAAGATTACGCTTCGCGTTCGGCGATTCAACGCGACGTGATTAGGCTTATCGAGCAACTCGACAATATCGCGTTTCAAACCTCCTACAACGGGCTGAAAATGCTGGCGGGTAGCTACACCAATAAAGCCTTTGAGGTGGGCGCTTATTCCAACGAAGTAATCGGCGTTTCTATCGGCGCGACAAGCTCCGATAAGATCGGCTCAGTGCGGCGCGAATCGAGTAGCAATATCTCCGCTTCGGCGGTTGTGGCGCTTGAATTTACGGTCGGCTCTAAGATCGTCAAACTTGAAAGCGTCATAATCTCTTCCGGAGCCAAAACGGGCGTCGGGGTTTTAGCCGAAACGATCAACAAAAATACAGATATTCTTGGCGGTATTCGCGCCTCTTATATCACGCAATCGACGGGATCGGCTGAAATTGCGGCAGGATCTGTTACGGGGCTTACGATCAACGGAGTCGTAATCGGCGACGTAACGGTCGATCAAGCCGATCGCAACGGCAATCTTCGCAACGCTATAAACAAATATACCACCGAAACGGGCGTAACGGCTAGCGTGGATTGGGAAGGACGGCTAAATCTCACGACCGCCGACGGACGCGGGATCGAGCTTGGCGGAACGCATACGGCGGTAACGGGTTTGGCGGACGATCACAAAAATTTCGGGCGACTAATGGTTACCGATACGCGAGCGAACGATATAGTCGTTAAAGACGCGAACAGCGGAGCGATCAACGGCAATCTAAACGCCTTTCAAGCCAACTATAACTTGCGAATGGTGCGCGGAATGTTTACCAAAGACGATATTAACGCGGGCGGCGGTTTTGCCAACGTGGCGCAATACAACCAAGCGGACGCTAATTTCGGATCGGGCGTAACCACGAGAGAGGGCGCGATGATCGTTATGGATATAGCCGAAAGCGCTATTGCGTTATTAGATCGTATTCGTTCGGATATAGGCGCGGCGCAGTTGCAGCTTGAAGTTACGCTTAATAATATCAGCGTTACGCAAGTTAACGTCAAAGCGGCGGAATCGGGAATTCGCGACGTGGATTTTGGCGCGGAAAGCTCTAACTTCAGCAAGCAAAGTATTCTCACTCAATCGGGAAGCTACGCGCTAAGTCAGGCAAATTCGATACAGCAAGCGGTTTTAAGACTGCTACAATAGTAAAAAAAGGAGCGCAAAATGGTTTACAGGTTAAAGTCCCCGATTCTGGGTTTTGAACAGATTAAAGAGGTGGAGTTCAATGAAAGCGACGAGCTTTTCGCCACGATCTCGGACGCGAGCAAAAGCGGCTTGGTATGGACGCTGATCAATCCTTATCGCTTACGCGAATATAGCTTTGATCTTAGCGCCGATCTTCAAAAGACGTTAGGAATTAACGAAAATAGCCAAACTTTGGTATATAACGTATTGGCGTTAGGGCAAGCGACCGACGATTCGGAAATCAATTTTTTAGCGCCGATCGTCTTTAACAAAGATAACGCCTTAGCCGCGCAAATCGTATTGGACGTAAAGAAATATCCAAACTTCGGCGCGGCTCAAAAGTTATCCGAGTTCGTCGTAAAAGCGCAATGAGCAAAGAGAGGATTTTAGCGTGGATCGCGGCGATTATAGTCGCCGCCGCAATCGGCTATTATTTTGGCTTTGTTTATGAAAAGCCTAACTATCAGCACCCAAAAGTGCGAACGGGCGTTATTCGTTAAAACCGCTTCATAGCTTTTTGGGAGCTTGCCGTTTTTAACGCGGTAAGATTTAACGCCGTAACGCTTTAACCGCAGTTTATAGGTTTTAAGGCGCTTGCGGCTTTGTCGATCGATATTAACGGCGCTAAAGAGGACGCGGATTTTGCCGATAACTATCGCCAAATCAATAAAATGAGTATGCGATGGAACTTTTGCTTTTAATTGCCGCGGCGGCGTTATTACTAATAGCCGGTTTTGTCCGTCTTTGCGCGGTTTTGCTTCGCAAGTTCAAAGCGCTTTTCTGCGCTAGATCGTTAAAAACGACGACTCTAGGCTACTCCGTTACGCGCTGACCAATTTCGTTTTTATTTATAAGGTAGCGCAGGCGCTTCGCTAGAGCTACGATTGCGAAGCGTAAGAGGTTTGTCGAGGTTTTGACGGCGCGACGAATCGGCGCGGCGGGCGAAAATGACAAAAAATAGGTCGGTTATATCTATCGTTTAAGCCCCTTTTAGGAAAAATTAGCGACTGTAAAAAAAGATAAGGAGCATTAAAATTATGGGATTAGCTGTCGAATTAAACGTTTCAAACTTTGACGAAACAATCAAAGAGGGCGTAAGTTTGGTGGATTTCTGGGCGCCTTGGTGCGGACCGTGCCGTATGGTTACGCCTACGGTGGACGAGCTTGCCAAGATTTACGAAGGCAAGGTTAAGATCGGCAAGGTCAATGTGGACGAGAATCAGGAGCTGGCGGCGCGTTTTGGCGTGCGATCGATTCCTACGATCCTCTTTTTCCAAAAAGGCGAACAGGCGGATAGCATAGTCGGCGTTCAGCCCAAAAGAGTTTTTGAGGAGAAGCTCGACAAACTGCTATCGCAGGGCGCAAACGCCTAAAAATAAGCGTCGTTTAAGCCTTGAATTGCCCCGCCGTATTTTTTCGCTATAAAGGTATTTTCTTCTCGTCGTTTATTGTCGCCGCTATGACGGCGGCAACCTTTGCGTATTACAATCATAAGTTTTCGCGCTTTAACTTTATCGACTTTGGCGAATGGATTTTTTACAGCGGCGAAAGCGAGATTTTTGCTCCCAAAGAAGAGGCGTATATTATGATCGTCTTTAGCAGTCTGCAAGAGGATGCGAGCGACGTTATCAAGCGCGTTCGCAACGTCAAAAACCTGCCGATCATAGCGATCGATCTCGCGCAAAACCGCAAACCGAGCGAAAACGGCGTAATCTTTATAACCGCCGGTATTAACGCGCTCTTAAGCGTGGTGCATAGATTCCATATTACCCATTCGCCGTGCGTTTTGCTGATCGAGCGCCAAAGCGGCGCTCGCTACAAACAGGCGACGTTTATCGAGCGGCTCTAGCGGCACTTCGCTATCATAACCCTTTTATAAGGAGTTTTATATGTTGGAATTGGCTATCGCAGGCGGCGGGCCGGCGGGGCTTACCGCAGGTTTATACGCCGCGAGAGGCGGTATTAAAGAGGTCGTTTTGTTTGAATTTGGTATGACCGGCGGTCAGATTACGCAATCGAGCGAAATAGAAAATTATCCCGGACAGCTTGAAGTTATAGGCGGTCTGGAGCTGATGCAAAATTGGTTTCCGCAGGCGCAAAAATTCGGACTAAAACTAGAAAGCGAAGAGATCGTCCGCGTATCCAAAAACGCCGACGGATCGTTTAGACTAACGACGAGAAGCGCGAAGACGATCGACGCAAAAGCCGTTGTTTTCGCTACGGGCAGCGTCCCCAAAAAAGCCGACTTCGAGGGCGAAAACGAGTATTTCGGGCGCGGCGTAAGCGTATGCGCGACGTGCGACGGCTTTTTTTACAAGAATAAAGAGGTCGTCGTGATAGGCGGCGGCGACGCGGCTTTGGAAGAGGCGCTCTATCTGGCTCAGATCTGCAAAAAGGTCTATCTGATTCATCGCAGGGATAGTTTTCGCGCCGCGCCGCCGACGATCGAGCGGCTTAAAACCGCGCCTAATTTAGAACCGATCTTAAACGCGAAAGTAGTTCGAGCGATCGGCGACGCTAAAGAGGGTATAAACGGCGTTATCGTTTCGATCGCAGGCAAAGGCGAAACGACGCTAAACGCGACGGGCGTTTTTGTTTTCGTGGGAAGAGAGGTTAAAAACGAGGCGCTCAAAGACGAAAAAGGCGGTTTTATCTGCGCCGTTAATGAAAAGGGCGAAATCGCCGTCGATCTTAAAATGCAGACAAGCGTAAAGGGGCTTTTTGCCGCGGGGGACGTTCGCGCCGACTCGCCAAAGCAGGTGGTTTGCGCGGCGAGCGACGGCGCGATCGCCGCTCTAAGCGCGATAGCGTATCTGGATAAAAAGGGCTGAAAATGGCGCGGTTTGGCATATACGGAGCAAGCGGGAGAATGGGCAAGCTACTTTCGACCTATTTGGCGCAACACCCAGATCACTCTTTGGCGAGCGTTTTCGCGCGAAAAGAGCTTGATTTTTCCCTGCCGCCGCAAATGCTTGCGACAAACGATATTGGCGCGTTTCTAAACGACGCGGAGGTCGTCGTGGATTTTACCTCTCCTAGCGGGACGGAAGCGCTGTTAGAAGCGACGCTAGAAGGCAGGTTTCGTCCGCTTGTGATCGGCGTTACGGGGCTGAACTCTCATCAGCAAAACCTGATGAAGCAAGCCGCCGAAAAAACGCCCGTCTTATACGCTACAAATATGTCGCTAGGCATTGCGCTTCTAAACAAACTCGTTTTTAGCGTCGCCAAAGCGCTGGAAGATTTTGACGTAGAGATTACGGAGTTGCACCATAAACACAAAAAAGACGCGCCTAGCGGCACGGCGCTAACTCTTGCGTCAAGCGTCGCCAAAGCCCGCGGGATCGAGCTGGAAAAAGCGATGGTTAGCGGACGAAACGGCGCGATCGGCGAACGATCAAAGGGCGAAATCGGCGTGCTTAGCCTTAGAGGAGGCGACATTGTGGGAGAACATACGGTCGGTTTCTACGGCGAGGGCGAATATATCCGCCTAAGCCACGCCGCGACAAGTCGCGCCACCTTTGCGGCGGGCGCGATCAAAGCGGGTAATTGGCTACTATCACAACCAAGCGGACTTTACTCGATACAGGACTACTTTAGACTATAAAGGATCTTGATTGCGCGATCTCAAAGAAAAGTGCGCCGTAGTCGGCGTTTTTGGCGTTAAAAGCGCGGCGAAAATCGCCTATCTCGGACTATACGCGATGCAACATCGCGGACAGGAAGCCACAGGACTATCGGTCAGCGACGGCGAAAAAATCTCGACAATCAAAAATCGCGGGCTTGTTTCTATGGTTTACGACGAGCCTATGATGGAAAAACTGGACGGCGAGATCGCGATCGGACATAACCGCTATTCGACTGCGGGCGAAGATTCGATCCTCGACGCGCAACCCGTTTATGCCCGTTATTCGTTAGGCGAAATAGCGATCGCCCATAACGGAAATTTCACAAACGCTTTGGAAGTGCGCAAAGCGTTGATCGACGACGGAGCGATCTTTGGTAGCTCTATGGACACCGAAAACCTAATTCATCTGATCGCGAAAAGCAAAGAGTCGCTTTTGCGTTTAAGGATTTTAGACGCTTTGCAGCAAGTAGAAGGCGCGTATTCTTTGCTCTTTTTAAGCCGAACGAAACTTTTCGCCGCCCGCGATCCGAACGGCTTTCGCCCGCTTTCGATCGCCAAGATCGGCGACGGATATATGGTCGCTAGCGAAACGTGCGCCTTCGATCTAGCGAGCGCGACTTTTGAGCGCGATATAGAGCCGGGCGAAATGGTGATTTTTGAAAACGGCAAAAAACCGGAATCGATTCGCTTCGCAAAAAGCGATCCGAAACACTGTATTTTCGAGCATGTTTATTTTGCCCGTCCGGATAGTTTTCTCTTTGGCGAAAGCGTATATGCCGTTCGTAAAGAGTTGGGTAGATTTTTGTGGGAAGAAGATCCGATCGACGCGGATATGGTTATACCCGTTCCCGATTCGAGTATTCCGCACGCGATTGGCTACTCGCAAGCAAGCGGTTTGCCTTTCGAGCTTGGAATTATCCGCAACCACTACATCGGCAGAACGTTTATCGAACCGCTTCAAGAGATACGCGATCTAAAAGTTAAGAAGAAACTAAGCCCGATAAAAGAGTTAATTCACGGCAAACGCCTCGTCATTGTCGACGATAGCATTGTGCGCGGTACGACCAGTAAAAAGATCGTTTCGCTACTTAAAGAGGCGGGCGCAAAAGAGGTGCATATGCGAATCGCCTCTCCCGCCATCACTTTTCCCTGTTACTACGGCATAGACACGCCGCACCAAAACGAGTTAATAAGTCATCGTATGGCAAGCGACGAAATACGCGCCTATCTTAAAGCCGATTCTTTACGTTTTCTATCAATCGAAGCGTTAAAAAAATCCGTGCAAAATCGCGGTAACTTCTGCCTTAGCTGTTTTGACGGGCGCTACTTTCATAATATATGATAGTTTTGCCCACATTCGGGCGGAGTTTGCGCCGACATTTTGGTTTCAAAGTCCGCAAAATCCCCTTATCGATTCCCTCCTTTTCCTGCCCTAATATCGACGGTAGATTTGGGCGCGGCGGCTGCTCTTACTGCATTAACGAATCCTTTAGCCCCAATTTTGCGAAAACGCCGCGATCGGTTACTTTAGAAACGCAAATCGACGCGCTTCAATCGCAATTTTTAAGCGGCGTAGAAACGTTTAAGACGTTAGGTTTTAAGCGTTTTTTAGCCTATTTTCAATCGTTTTCAAACACCTACGCGCCGATCGAAACTTTGCGCGTTTTGCATAGCGCCGCGTTACGTCAAAAAGAGTGCGTAGGAATTAGCGTAGGAACTAGAGCGGATTGCATAGATCTTTCTACGCTGACATACCTAGACGAGCTTAATAAAAAAACCTATCTTTGGCTAGAGATTGGCGCGCAAAGCTCGCATAATGAAACGCTTGAATCGATCAATCGTCAGGAAAGGTTTGAAACGGTTAGCGAAACAATTATTAAATTAAAAGAGCTTGGGATTCGCGTTTGCGTTCATCTAATTTTTGGACTGCCGAACGAAACCGACGATATGATTTTAACTACCGTCGATCGCGTTTCAAAGCTAGGCGTCGACGCGGTCAAGATTCACCCGCTTTACATTGTTAAAAACGCGGCGATCGCTAAAGATAATTTTGAGCCGCTCTCTATTGAAAGATACCTTGATCTTTTAGTAAAGTCGATTAAACGTTTTCCAAAAAATATCGTTTATCAAAGAATTAGCGCCGGCGTCGATAGCGACGCGCTAATCGCTCCGCTGTGGTGTAAAAATAAAAACTCCGCTATGGCTCTTATCCGCAACCGCCTTTTGCGCGAAGGCTTTATCTATTAACGCAATAATCGTCGTATTCAGAAAACCGCCGCTTCGCGAAACGACCGCTTATGTAGATTTTGCTTTGTGAAAAAAGGTTTTTATAATGCGACGATCGTCGCGTTTCAACTCTATCTTACTTTCCGCTATGATTTCAAATACTTTTTTTTCAAAAGGAGCCTCTATATCTCAACTCCCGTTAATTTTTTCCTTAAAACGGTTGATATAGAAAGCGGCTATGCTCTACCGTAAAACGTTAAAAAAAGCTTTTAGCCCCCATTGTTCTTTTATTCGCTTTAGCTTTCGCTTTAATCGGTTACAATCTAATAATTATCGACTCAACCTATAACGTTAGCTTATATAACGCTA
>JAISOU010000030.1 GCA_031275395.1 Helicobacteraceae bacterium
CTGAATTAAACAGGTATTTTGTAGCGCTGGTTTATAAGTCAATAAGCGCCGTTACGTCCGCGATGTAGCGCGAATGTCTGCGCTTTAATCGCAAAACGCTATTTCGCTGATCGCTTGTAGGTCTTAAATACTCGCGACGCAAAAGTCGTCGTATTTGGATTACCGTCTTTCTACGCGATTAACGCTTCTTACGAAAGCTTTTCGCAAGTGGAAACGATGAGATACGGCGATTTTGTCTTATAAAGGTAGTTTTCAAAGCGCGACGATTTGAAACAAAAACAAACGCGTTTGATCGCTCGCCGATCAGGACGTTTTCGTTTATTACGCGCCTACTCCACCGTTACGCTTTTGGCGAGGTTGCGGGGCATATCGACGTCTGTTCCTAAACGAATAGCGATCTCTAAAGCTAAAAGCTGAATAACGGTCGTCATCTCAAAAAACTCCAAAAGCGGGTGATCTTGCTCGTCTATCTCGATGAGATCGTCGGCTAACGCAAGACGTTCGCTAGAGATTGCAAGCAGAGTGGAATCGCGGGCTATTAGCTCTTCGACGTTCGATTGCATTTTGTCTTTTAGCAGGTTTTTCGAGATAAGCGCGATTGTGAAAAGTTCTGGGTCGGCAAGCGCGATCGGCCCGTGTTTCATCTCGCCCGCAGGGTAGCCTTCCGCGTGTAGATAGCTGATCTCCTTGAGCTTGAGCGCGCCCTCTAACGCCAACGGATAAAATAGATCGCGTCCGATAAAGAAAAAGCCGTGTCCGTGTAGATAACGCTTGCTTAAGCGCCTGATATGCTCGTGGCGTTCGGGTTTAATCGCCAAAACGGAGGGGACGCGCCGCATAGCGTTTATCTCTCTGGCAAGATCTTCGGCGTTCAACGCGCCGCTATTTTGCGCGATATAAAGCGCCAAAAGCCACAAAACGGTTACCTGCGTCGAAAACGCTTTCGTAGAGGCTACTCCCTTTTCCACGCCCGCCCTTGTTAGAAGCGCCGCGTCGGCTTCGCGCGAGATCGAGCTATTATCTACGTTACAGATCGCAAGCGTTTTTGAGCCCGATCGTTTCGCCATTTTGAGCGCCTCTAACGTATCGGCGGTTTCGCCGCTCTGTGAAATTACGATAAAAAGCTCGTTTTTGCGCAGGATCGGATCGCGGTAGCGAAACTCGCTGGCAATCTCGCAACGCGTTTCGATCTTTGCCAAGCGCTCGAAAAGATACGACGAGCTTAACGCCGCGTGGTAACTCGTGCCGCACGCGCAAAGCCTAAGCGATTCGACGCCGTCCAAAAAGCCTTCCTGCAATTCGTCTAAACGGACGACATTTGCCAAAGCCCGCGACGTTAGCGTTTCGCCCACCGCTCTGCTCTGCTCGTAGATCTCTTTTTCCATAAAAAATCTGAAGCCCTCTTTTTGCGCCGCGCTCCGCGTCAATGGAAGCGGTTTTTTTTGCGGCGAAACGGTCGCGTTTCCTACAAAAATCTTAATATCTCGATCGTTCATATATCCCCACGATCCGTCGTCGAGATAGATCGCGCTTTCGCAAACGCCGATTAGCGGCGCGTCGGAGGAGGCAAAATAGCGCCAGCTTGTTCCCTCGCCAATCTGAAGCGGCGATCCCTTTTTGGCAAAAAAGATCGTCTTGCCAACCGTTTCGTCGATCAATAAGATCGCGTATGCGCCCTCGATCGCCCCGATCGTTAGCTCAAAAGCCCTGAAAGCCTCTTTGGTTTGCGCCAGAAACGACTCGTAAAGATGGACGATAACCTCCGTATCGGTTTGGCTTATAAATCTAACGCCTTTTTCGATTAAGCTATCTTTAAGCGATTTATAGTTTTCGATAATTCCGTTATGCACCACAAAGGAGTGATCGCCTCTATGCGGGTGCGCGTTGATTTCGGTAGGTTTTCCGTGCGTCGCCCAGCGCGTATGCGCGATGCCTACCGCGAAACCTTTGGGATCAAACGCCGCCGTTTTATCGACAAGGTTGTTTAGTTTGCCTACCGCTTTGAAAACGTCGATCCTGCCCTCTTGCATAACCGCAAGCCCCGCGCTGTCGTAGCCGCGATACTCCAGCTCTTTTAGCCCCTCAAGCAACGCCTTTTTAACGTTGTTCGATCCGATATAACCAACAATTCCGCACATAAACCGCCTTTAATTTTGCTAGTATTTTATCTAAAACCGATCCGTCGCTATTCCGCGCCGTTTTTCGCGCCTGATTTTTGCTCCGACAGACTCTGCGCGATCGATTTTGCCGCTTTGACGTCCGCTTTGCCGCTGGCAAGTTTAGGCAACGTTTCTAGCTTGTAGATCTCCGAAGGAATCATTAAGGGCGCTATCTGCGAAGCGCGAATTGTTTTAAGCATATCCTCCTCGTTGATCGCGCCGCTAAATAGCGCTACGATCTTTTCGCCTTTTTTGCTATCGCTTAAAGCGATCGCGGTTATGTCGATCTCCTCTTTGAATAAAGCCGTTATTTGACTCTCCACGCTTGTTAAGCTGATCATCTCTCCGCCGATTTTTGCAAAACGGCTATAACGATCGACGATCGTAATAAATCCGTCTTCGTCTATATGCCCTTTATCGCCGCTTTTATAATATCGCCAATCGCCGATCGTAACGATTGCCTCGTCGGTTTTTTCCGAGTTTTTGTAGTAGCCTTTCATCACTTGGGGGCCGCCGATAATAATAAGTCCGTCTTCGTTTGCGCTAAGTTCTCTCATCGTGTCGGGATCGACGATTTTTACGATTGTTCCGGGTAGGGGCAATCCTACGCTTCCCTCTTTATGAAAAACAAGCGTTTTTAACGAGTCGCTTTCCAGAGCGTTTGGCATATTTACGCAGACGACGGGGGCGGTTTCCGTAGCGCCGTATCCCTCTAAAATATCTAAGCCAAACTTTAATCTAAAGCCCTGCTTAACGTCCTCTCTTAACTTCTCCGCGCCCGCCACGACAAGCCGCGCCGATTCAAGCATAAGCGGATCGAGTTTTTTGCTTTTTAGATAAATCCTAAAAAACGTCGAAGTGCCTAATAATATGCTTGCGCGATAACGAAAGCACATTTTACCTATCGCCGCCGCGTCCGTCGGATCGGGAATGGCGATCATTAACACCCCTTCGGAAAGCGGCAAAAGCGTTGTGATCGTCAGTCCGAACGAATGAAAGATCGGCAAAGAGTTAAGAACTACGTCGCTTCTACGGAAGTTAAGAAGATCGGCTACTTGACGGACGTTTGCGAGCAGGTTTTTATGCGTTAATTCCACGCCTTTTGGCGCGCTTTCGCTACCGCTACTGAATAAAATCGTAGCCGTTTCGTTAATATCGATTCCGGTAAAAAAGAACGCCTTGATAAGCCAAACCGGAAAAGTAAGCGCGGTAAAAAACGCGATCGTCATATCGACTTTGCCAATCGATTCTTTTATCTCCTCCGCGTAGATTGCGCGATCCTGTAAAATATCGCTTAGATCGAAACCTCGCGCCGCGAGCTTTGCTCCAAAAGTTTTAGAGGCGATCACGCTTTTTATTTCGCCCTGTTCAACCGCGCTAATCAGATTTTCTTTATTAACGGTATAGTTAAGATTGATAGGTTTTTTGCCTAACGCGAATAGAGCCAGATTTACGATCGCGCCCGCGCTGGAGCTTGGTAGCAAAACGCCTACGTTTTGTTGATCTTTTAGCCGAGTTTTTAGCTTTTTGACAAATAAAATAACCGAAGCGAGCAGTTTGGCGTTGTTAATTTGCGTATTTGAAGCCTGATCGACAATCGCGGGCGAAAACAAATTGTTTTTTGCGCGTTCAAGCCAGCGGTAATGCAACGGTTTTTGGCGCGAGAGATAAAGATCCCACGCCCTGACAGAGAGCGCCACGACCGCGCTTTTGACCTCGTTTGCCTTCGCGGCGGAGGGCAGAGGCGCTCCAAAAGCGATAATAATCTCGCGTTTGCCGCTGTTTTGGCTCAAACTTTTGTAGTAACCGCTGGCGCGCGAAAAGCTCGATCCCCATAAACCGCGCAAGAAAAAAGGCACGATCGGAACGTCCAGCCCTTCGATCGCCACCTCGAAGCCGCGCTCAAACTTGCCAATCTGCCCGTTGTAGCTGATCAGTCCTTCGGGAAAAAGCGCCACAACTTCGCCGTTCAAAAGCCGCGCGCGTATGCTCTCGATCGCCGATTTACTCGCTCCTCCGGCGATCGGAATAACGTTGAAAAACTTGAAAATAGAGCGCAGATACCACTTGTCGTATATGCCTTTGAACATCACAAACTTCAAAGCGCGAGGGCAGGCGAGTTGTAAAACAAGCCAATCAATCCAGCTTATATGGTTGCCAAGCAAAAGCGCGCCGCCTACGGGCGGGATATTTTCTATGCCCTGAACGTCGGTTTTGTAGCCTAGCCGCAAAATCGGAAAGAGCAAAATACGCGCAAAGAGATGGGGCATCAGTTTGATGGCGTAAAGCGCCGCGCAAAACGTCGCGATCGCGATTATCGTAAAAAGCCCCGTCGTCGAAAAGCCGATTAGAACGATCGCGACCGTTATAACCAAAGAGAGAACCATCGCGCAGTTTTGCGCAAAATTGTTGCCCGCCAGAACTTTGCCTATTTCGTCGTCGCGCGAAAAATATTGAATAACCGAGTTTAGCGGCACGATCGCAAGCCCGCCGAAAAAGCCAAAAAGAAGCGAGCAAAACGACATTCCGATCGCGTTTGACGAGTAGGTAAATCCCATCAAAGAGAGAAATAGCCCCAAAGCTCCGATCGGGATCATTCCAAGCTCTATATGGCGTTTGGAGCTTGCGCCCGCGATATACGAACCGACTACGATCCCAATCGCGCTAAGAGCCATAATGCCCTGAATGGCAACGACGTCGTTATCGCCCGTAGTCGCCTTGTAGTGCGCTCCAAAAGCGGCGTTAATCATCTGTAAAATCGCCCAAAAAATACTAAGACCGATAATGCTTAACCAAATATCGCGGTTTTTCATCACGATCGACATATTTTTGCGCAGATAGACAAGGCTCAGATATTTTTTAATCTCAAAGCGATCCTCGTTTGGCTCGACGGCGAAAAAGGGGATTTTGAAGGCAAAAAAGGCTTCCAGCATGCTGAGCGCGACAAGCATAAAGCCGATAGGAATCATCAGCGACAAAACCTCGTTTGGATCCTTAAGCCCTTCTAAATAATATAGCTCGAAAACGCCTGAAAACAGAAGCGAACTAAGCAGGATTGCTACGATTGTCAGCGCTTGAATAACGCCGTTTGCGAGGCTTAGATTCTCTACCCCCGCAAGCGATTTGATCAGCCCGTATTTCGCGGGCGAATAGATCGCGCTTTGCACGGCTAAGAGAAAGGTAGCGACAAAGGCAAAAATAAACCAGCCTTGAACGTAGCTCAAAAGCACGAGCGCGCTAAGAAAGATCGCCGCGCTCGCCGAATAGCGAATGACCAGCGTTTTTGGAAACTTGTCGTTGATAAAGCCCGCCGCCGAAAATAAAAAGATAAACGGCAGAAGGATCATAGCGTTGACTAGCGCCGTCAAAATGATAAGCTCCGCGCCGTCAAAGCATTTATTCAGCGCGTTTTGAATGGTGATCTTGTGGGCAAGATCGACCGAAGCGTTGATAAACATTACAAACAAAAACGGCAAAAAGCCCTTGATTTTCAGTAGCGCGTTCATAGCGTCCTCGTTTTTTTTGGTTTTTGGCGCAATAAAGGCTTAATTGTAGCTAAGTTTGACAAATTGTCTCCACATCAACAAAAACGGCGTATTTTCTCGCGCAAATCGTCAAAAATCCGCGCCGCGCTTCTTTCGCTATTCTGACGACTTATTAGCGTAGCGCGTCCCTTCCTCATTCCCGCTTGCGAAAAGCTTCCGCAGGAAGCGTCAATCGCGGAGGAAGCGCTCGCCGATAAGCGGAGCGGAGGAGCGCTAGGCGCGAAGGCAGGCGGTAATCCAAATCAGAACAAAAAATCGTCGAATTGGAAATTATCCGCAAAAAGATTGGTTAAACGCTATACGGCGCAACGATTAAGAAAGCGGCGTAAATAATGCGCCGCTTTGAAAAGCCTATTGTTTAACGGGATTTTTCGCTTTAATTTTAACGGTTACGCCGATCTGCCTTTCGGGATTTTCGCTCTCGACTACGCTATTGATCCTCGCGATAAAAATATCGTTATGTCCTAGTAGCAGGAACTTATGAATCTCTTTGTTTTGATCTCGCGGAATATATCCGAGTTTATGATCTTGAAAATAGATCGCCGTCGCATACGGATCAAACTGGTTTTCAGGTTCGGCGACTAGCGTCAAAACCGTCCCGATCTTTAGTTTGTAAAAGACCTCCGCCCCGTCGTAGTAGGTAAAACCCGCGATGTGAAAGCGCGAAAAAGTGTCTATCGTTCATTGTTTTTACCCTATTTCTTTTTGGAATGGGCGCGGATTATATCGAAAAATTGAGCGGTTGATCGTTATTAGGTTGCTCTTTTTGCTCCGTTTTAGGCTTATTTTCTTTTTTTGTCGCGTTTTCGCCGACGCTACGCAAGTAGGCGCTTGAAAATCGCGCGGCGATCGCCGCGTCTTCGCTAAGCGCCTTTTTGAATTTTGTCATAATAAAACCTCCAAAACAACAGAGCGCGAACAAGAATATCAACCAACTGTTCAGAATAAACGCTTCTATAAGCGCGACAATCCCTCCGACAAACCAAACCATATTCGCCTCCTTCTTTAACAATCGGATAATTTTGGCAGAATTAACCTAAATTGCGGCGGAAATAGCCGTTTTAAGCAAAAGTTAGGCGGTTTTATCCCGCTTTTAGATATAATTTTGCGCTTATCGGCGCTTAAATCAAAAACTAGAGGACAATCGGTGATCAAACTCTCAGAAAAGGCGTTAAATCGTTTAGCTATGATCGTCGTGGCGCGTCCGATCTTAGCGATTATACTTTCGCTTTTATTCTGCCTATTTTTTGCGTGGCATATTAAAGATTTGCGGTTTGATACCACAACGGAAGGCTTGCTTCTTTCCGACGATCCTTGGATTGTTATCTATAACGATTTTTTAGATCGTTACGGACGCGACGAGATGGTTATCGTTTCCTTGCAAGCGGACGATATTTTTACGCCCAAAGCGATCGCAAAGATCAAACATATAGAAAACCGAATTGAAAACGAGGTTCCCTATTTATCCCGTATCGATAGTATCGTTACGGCGCGAGATACGAGAGGCGAAGACGGCGCGCTTATCGTCGGCAAACTTTTTGACGGCGATCCGCAAAGTTCCGAAAATTTTCAAGCGCTCAAAGCCAGAGCCTTAAGAAATCCGTTTTACGTTAATCGGTTAATCAGCGACGACGCAAAAATAGCCGTTATCGTTATCCGCACAAAAAGCCGCGTCGCCACGCTAGAAACAAGCGAAAACCAAAACGGGCTTGACGATCTAGATTATTTTAGCGATTTTACTCAAGCCGAAGTAAAATTAGAGCCTCTTAGCGACGAGCAAAATAGCGAAATTGTTAAAACGCTTCGCAAAATTATCGATAGCGAACAGAGCGTAGATATGCCGTTAAAACTGCTCGGATCGCCCGTTGTAACCGACGATCTAAAACGGTTTCTAATGAGCGACGCTAAACTTTTTGTAGTTTTGCTTATCGCGGTAATAGTTATTTTATTATATCTGTTTTTTAGGCGGCTTAGCGGCGTAATATATCCTCTTTTGATCGCGCTTTTAAGCCTAATTTCTATGCTTGGTCTGATGTCTTGGGCGCAATCAGCGTTTAAACTTCCCACGCAGGTTGTACCGGCATTTTTACTTGCCGTAGGCGTAGGAGCGGCGGTGCATTTGATAACGATCTTTTACCGCTCTTACGATCAAAAAGGCGATCGCAAACAAGCGGTTATTGACGCTTGTTCGCATAGCTCGCTTGCGATCTTTATGACGGCGCTAACCACTATGGCTGGTATCGGGTCGTTTGTTACGGCTGTGATCGAGCCTTTTGAAGCGTTAGGGATTTACGTCCCTTTCGGCGTGTTTATTACGCTTGTTTTAACGCTAACGCTTCTGCCGGCTCTACTCGTAATTACGCCTATTAAAAAACGGAGAGTAAAGAGAAGCGCTAAACTCGATCGCCTTTTAATCTGGACGGCGACTCTTAGCGTTAAATATCCGAAAAGAATTGTCGCTTGTTTTGCGCTTGCTCTGCTAATAGCCATAGCGCTTTTGCCGCAGGTTCGTCTTAGCCACTATATGCTTGGCTGGTTTCCAAAAAGTAGCGATACGAGAATTGCGACCGATTTTCTCGACCAAAAGATACGCGGCACGGTTACGATAGAAGCGCTGATCGATTTTGGCGAAGAAAACGCGCTCTACGATCCGTTAATAATGAACGCGCTTGACAACGCTATAAACGAGGCAAAAAATATCGCTCCGATCGGCGACGTTTTAGGTATTCCAATTATTATAAAAGAGATCAATCGCGCCTTAAACGATAACGATGAAAACTTTTATACGATTCCAGAGAGTCGCGGCGCGATCGCCGAAGAGCTTTTGCTCTTTAGCGCCGAAGGAAGCGACGATCTGGGCGATCTAACAAACGCCAATTACAGCGAAACCCGCATAACGCATAAAACCCCGTTTCTGGACGCGATCGAAGGGCGCAAGACGATCGATAAATTAGCCGCGCTTTATAAAGGCGTTTTTCCAAACGCGAAGATCGAAATTACGGGTCTGTTATCTTTGGTTTGTCGCACTTTTTCCGCCGCGTCAATATCGACCGCAATCAGCTATATCGTAGCCATTTTTACGATCGGCGCTATGATGATTATAGCGTTTGGAAGTTTTAAGCTAGGACTGTTTTCTATGATCCCGAATCTAACGCCTATTATTATAGGAATGGCGTATATGGTTACGATCGGCGTTCCTTTTGATATGTTCGTTATGCTTACCGGCTCTATCGTTCTTGGTTTGGTAGTAGATGATACGATCCATTTTATTCACAATTTCAAACGTTATTATTTAGAGGATAAAAACGCGCAAAAAGCGATAGAAAAGACGCTTCTTAGCGCGGGACGGGCTATGAGTATTACAAGCGCGGTTTTGGCGATTGGCTTTAGCGTTTATCTGTTTGCCTTTATGCAAAATATCGTTAATTTTGGGTTGATCGCGGGCGTTTGTATTATTCTAGCGCTACTTGCCGATTTTTTATTTACTCCCGCTCTGTTAATTTTATGGTTAAGAAAAAACCCTAAAGCGCTTTTTTAACTCGATCGACCGACGTTAAAAAGATTGTTTAGCAAAAATAAAATATCGGGCTTTGTCAAAATCTTTCGCGTTGCGGCTGTATAACTCCGATCGAACGCCTACGCTTGTTTTACTTGAAAAAGTTTTGCTAATCGAGGCGTATAGATTTAACGGCTTATTGGCATTTTGATCGTTTGGAATCGCGTAGCCCGCCCCAAAACCAATATCGACTAAATCCATAACGTCGATTAAATCTAAGCTAGTTTCCAAATAGCGATCGCCAATCGCGTTGGAGTCGTCGGCGCCTACCGTCGTATAAACGGCTAACCGAAAGCCGCCGTAACCGACTGCAAAAAGTAGCTCCAAAAAATTTGAATCTTTAATAGTGTAGTTATAACTAATCGCGCCCGCCTCAAACCAAACGTCTTTTGCTTCGCCTAGTAATCCTAACGAAAAATCATACTCGATCGCGTTGTTTTTATCCTCTTTAGGATCGTAGATATTAGAGGCAAACGCGCCGATATAAAAGCCGTTATTAAAGCCGTAACGCGCCCTGCCTTGCAAAGCGTGGGTATGATCGCTTTGCGTAACCCCGCGAAAGAGGTAATCGCTTTTATACTCCACGCCTCCGCTAAAGCCTGCGGCAGAACAATAAACAATCGTTAAAAGAAACGTAAAAATAAACCTACTTGTCATACGGCGCCTTGTATTTTGATCTTAAACATTTTGTGACTTATTTCCGCTAAGATATTTAATAAGAAGCATAATAGCCACCGCCTCCGCCATACTAGCGAGAATAAACGCGGAATACTCGTCTTCATTTAGAAGATTTCCATTATGCCCTATTGTGGCGATCGCCACTAAAAAGGTTAATGGCATAGATTGCGATAAACCGATTTGGACTCTCTCTGAAAAGACAAAAACGGAGCGAAAAGAGATCAGCGAAGCAAATAGGCGAATCGCGGTCATAGAGAGCAATATCAAAAACGCGGCGATCGCCACGCTCGGTTTAGAAACCGCGTTTAGATCGAGCGTGCCGCCAACATATACGAAAAAGATCGGCGCTAAAAACCCAAAGCCTAAAGATCCCAATTTTTTGGGCAGATCGGTTTTGTGCTTAAAGTAGTTGGATATAAACATTCCCGCCACAAAAGCGCCTAAAACAAGCTCTAAGCGCAGATAGATCGCGGCGGCTACGAGCGCGAAAAAAAGCGCTATCGCAATGCGCATATCTTCGTCAAGGCTATCCTGATCGGGCATAATCATTTTTTTCAACTTTGGAAACCACCAAAAAAGAGCGTTTGAAAGGCTAAAAAACAGCCAGACGCAAAGCAAAACAAAGATCAGCGTCGCCATTGTTTGAAAAAACTCGACGTTTAAGCCTTTAAGTTGAACAAATCCGCTAAGAGTCGTTAAAACGCAAATGCTAAGAAGTTCGCCGATAATACCCAGTTTCAAACCGAAACTTAACCATTCGCTTCTTCCTCTGGCGTGGATCAAAACGACAATCATACCCACCGAAATCGTAGGTAAAGCGGCGATATAGATCGGCGAAAGATTAAACGCCAAAACGATTGCGATCGAAAGCGAATAAAGAATAACAAAAAACAACGCGATTCTCCGCCACATCGTTTTTTTAAGCGCGCTAAACTCTCGCAGATCGGCCTCCATACCCGCTAAGAACATTAGATATAAAAAGCCGACTTTAGCGATAGAATCAAATAGATCGCCGCCGCCTTCAAAAAAGCCAAAAAACGCGGCGATCGCGCCCAAAATAATCTCCGTTACCGAAACGGGAAACCCCGTTAGCCGCGAAAAAAACGGCGAGATCATAATTAGAAGCGAAAGCGCCGCAAGAAGAGATATATTTTCCACTTAAAACGCCAAGCGAAGTCCGAAAAGTAAAACGACGCCCGCAAATAGATAGCCGTCTATACGATCAAGCGCTCCGCCGTGTCCGGGCAGGATATTTCCGCTATCTTTTACGCCCGCTTTTCGTTTAAGAAAACTCTCGAAAAGATCGCCAAAAATCGACGCGATCGCGCATAGAACCGTAATCAAAAGCGCCGACCAAAAACCAAGCGAAACGGATAGATCGCCGATCGTTCTTTCCGGCATAAAAAAACCCGCAATCATTCCAAATATCGCGGCGGCTGTAATTCCGCCCGCTACCCCCTCGATCGTTTTGCCCGGACTCGTCGGGCTAAAGGGCGTTTTGCCTAGCGTTTTGCCCGCGTAATACGCGCCCGCGTCGCACGCGATCACAATCGCAAGAAGCCAAACGTAAGAATAGATCCCAAACTCGACATAGAGCGAAAACAAAAACAGAAGCGGCGCGGCGGGATATAACAAAGGCAAAGCGATTTTAAGATCGCGCTTTTGATCAAAGGCTACGATCGACGCGGCGATCAGGATCGCTAAAACGACCGCTTCAATCGGACGCGGATAGAATATAGCGACGATCCATACGACGATTGTCGCAAGCCACAACCCAAGATTTTTTTCGTAGCCAAAAAGCGTTAGCGCCTCTTTAGACGCGGCGATAAATACGATCGTTAAAAAACCGCCGATCAACCATTTGGAATGAAATATCCCCGCCGCGACGACGATCGCAAATAAAATTAAACCCGTTCGCCATCTTTGCGCGTCGTTTTTAAACTTTGAAAAATCCATATCCTCCCCTTTTTGCCAAACGCCAAAATCGGTAAAAGCGATCGCGCGCTTCACGCGTTTCGTCAAAAGCGCCGAAACGCGGCGCGGCGGCTTTGAAAACATATTCTAGTTTAGACGGGCTTTTAGAGCGCGGAAACGGCAAAGGTTGGTCGCGTCCAAACTGGTTCGGGTTGGTTGGGTTAGTCCGATCGGCGCTCCGCGCTTTGCGCCCCCGCGAAGCGATATAGCGCGTACCCGCGCGTTATCGCGGAGAAATGCAGCGCTACCGCTTCGTCGCGGGAATAGTTCTGGCAAACGGACAAAGCGATCGGCTTATGGCGAAACCGTCTTTAACAAAGCAAAAACGGCATATACATAGGTTTTGAATCGTCGTTTATACAAGAATAACTCTATTGGCAGGGCGCGGATTTGATTTTTATCGCCGTTTTAAGTATAAAGTAGTATTGTTGCGCCTCAAAAACGGGGGAGCTTCAATGGCGTTGATCGGCGAAACCTTAAACAAGATTCACAATCTATACGGCGCGCAATTAGCGCACTCTTTGCGTTCGGGCTATTCGTTGAAAAGTTTTGTTTCCGACGCGATTGCCGGTCTTACCGTCGCGGTGATTGCCGTGCCGCTTGCAATGGCGATTGCGATCGCGAGCGGTTTGCCTCCCGAAAAAGGGCTTTTTACGGCTATCGTCGCGGGTTTTTGTATATCCGCGTTTGGCGGCAGCAAGTTTCAGATCGGCGGACCGACCGCCGCGTTTGCCGTTACGGTCGCTACGGTTCATTTGGAACACGGCATAGAAGGACTCGCTATCGCGACGATTATGGCGGGCGCGATTCTTATCGTTATGGGCTTTTGCAGAGCGGGCGTTTTAATCAAGTTTATTCCATACCCCGTGATCACGGGTTTTACAAGCGGAATTGCGATCTTGCTGATGTTTTCGCAAGTAAAAGATTTTTTTGGACTTGAAATCAAGGGAGAGTTGCCGCCCGATTTTCTACATCGCGCCGCCGTTTATGCGCAAAACTTTGATTCGATCAATTTTGTCGCGCTTGGCGTGGCGATCGCGTCGGTGGCGATTATCCTTTTATGCAAGCGTTTTATTCCCAAAATCCCCGGCCCCGTCGTCGTGGTCGGCGCGATGGGTTTGCTATCAATCTGCGTCGATCTGCCGATCGACACTATCGAAAGCCGTTTTGGCGACATTCCAAACACGTTGCCGGCGCCCGTAGCGCCGACGATCACGCTTGATCTTGTACGCAAACTTTTTCCAAGCGCATTGACGATCGCGCTGCTTGCGGGAATCGAATCGCTTTTGAGCGCGATGGTGGCGGACGGTATGGCGGGGACTCGGCATAACTCAAACGCGGAGCTAATCGGGCAAGGAGCGGCGAACGTGGCAAGCGCGTTTTTTGGCGGCATCTGCGCCACGGGCGCTTTGGCGCGAACCGCCGCGAACATTCAAAACGGCGCGAAAAGCCCCGTTTCGGGCATACTTCACGCGGCGTGGCTGATTTTGATTATGTATTTGCTCGCGCCGTTTATCGCTAAAGTGCCGCTTGCGGCGCTATCTGGAATCTTGGTTATTATCGCGTGGAATATGTGCGAATTAAAGCGCGTCAAATCGATTTTACGAGCGCCTAAAAGCGACGCGGCGGTTTTGTTTATGACATTGCTTTTAACGGCGCTTGTCGATCTGAATATAGCGATCTTGGCGGGCATATCTATGGCTTCGTTAGTATTTATCCAAAAAATGATGGAAGGCACGCAGATCAGATCGTTTAAGGAGGCGCAAGAAGGAACGTTAGGCGAAGAGGAAGGCGATCCCGACGCGATCAGTAAAAAAATCGTGCCGAACAATACCGAAGTTTACGAGCTTTTCGGACCTTTGTTTTTCGGCGTGGCGGAGCGTTTGCGCGACACGCTTCGTATCTTTTCCAAACCGCCCAAAGTCTTTATTTTACGAATGCGTTACGTACCTATGGCGGACGCGGCGGGATTAAACGCGTTGGAGGAGCTACACGACAGCGCGGCTAAACAGGGGACGACGCTAGTTTTAAGCGGCGTTAATAGCAAGGTTTATCATAGTATTCGCAAAGCGGGTTTGCATAAACTCATAGGCGAGGCGAATATATGCGATCATATCGATCGCGCGATCGCGAGAGCCGAAGCGATCGTGGAGGCTAACGAAATCTTAAACGAGCATAAAGCGCAGTAGCAAGCGCTATTCGCGCCGCTTGCGGAAAACGAACGTTGATATACAACCGCCAGGTTCGCTTTTTGATCGTCTTGCGATCGAAAATAAAGCGGATTATATTGTCGCTTACGATCCGTATAAATAAAAGTCATCGCAAAGCGGTTAAATCGCTTTACAGAGGTAAAATTGCGCGTCGATCTTTGTCCTGATTTTGGCAAAGCGAGTATAATATGCGTTTTTGCATTAAATCGGCGGGTAAATGGAAAATCTACTATTCTTGGTCGTCGGCGCGACGGCTGGCGTTCTCTCGGGTTTTTTTGGAATCGGCGGCGGGCTGATCGTCGTTCCGCTTTGCGTCGTTTTGGGCGAAGGCGTCAAATCGGCGATCGCGCTATCGGCAATGCAGATGACCTTTTCGTCCGTATATGGCAGTTACGCGCATATAAAAAACGGAATGTTTGATCCGCGCGACTATCTTTGGCTAGGGCTTGGCGGCGTAACGGGCGCGGCGATCGGCGCGCTTTTGTTGGGGGCGGTTTCGGCGCATTTTGCGGCGATTTTTTTTCTTGTTATGCTGATTATCGGCTTTTTACGAATCGCGAGCGCCAAAGCCGAAGGAAAAAAAGAGGCGAAGTTTCCTCCGCATTGGTTATTATTTGCGTCGGGACTTTTTGTCGGCATTTATGCGGGAATGGTGGGCGTGGGCGGCGGTTTTTTGCTAGTTGCGATTATGACCGGATTTCTTGGAACGTCGATTAAAAACGCAGTGGCGATCAGCCTCTTTTTTACGCTATTTGTAGGAAGCGGCGCGTTCGCCGCTTACGCGTTAAGCGGTATGGTGGATTTTACCAAAGGAGCGTTCTTATCGATCGGCGCTCTTAGCGGAGTGCGAGGCGGGATATGGCTTGCCTCTAAAACAAGCGCAAAAAACCATAAATATTTGGTTGTAGCGACATATCTTTTAATGATCGTCGTTATGATCTATAAAATTGCAAAAGGCGAGATATGAACGACTTTATAGATATACGCGGGGCTAGAGAGAACAATCTTAAAAATATCAGCCTGAAAATCCCTAAAAATAAACTCGTGGTAATGACGGGTATTTCAGGTAGCGGAAAAAGCACTTTAGCGTTTAAGACGCTTTACGCCGAAGGGCAAAGGCGATATATAGAAAGCCTTTCAAGTTACGCGCGGCAGTTTTTAGATCGAGTGGGCAAGCCGGACGTAGATAAGATCGAAGGACTCACGCCCGCGATCGCGATCGACCAAAAAACGACAAGCAAAAACCCGCGATCGACGGTCGGAACGATCACGGAGATATACGATTACCTTCGCCTTCTTTACACAAGGGTGGGAGTTCAGCATTGCCATATATGCGGAAAACCGATTAGCCAAATGAGCGCGTCGGACATTATAGAGCAGATATTAAAATTGCCGGAAAACAGCAAAACGATTATTATCGCGCCAATCGTCAAAGAGAAGAAGGGATCTTTTAACGACGAGCTTGAAAGTTTGCGTCAAAAAGGTTTTGTTAGAGCGCAGATCGACGGCGTAACGGCGCGTTTAGACGAGGATATAACGTTAGATAAAAATAAAAAGCACACAATTAAAGCAATCGTCGATCGTATAGTCGTAAAACCAGAAAACGCCGATCGGATCGCAAGCGCTGTGGAACGAGCGTTAAAAGAGAGTTTTGGACAGGTGGAGATCGAGATAGAAAACGCCGAAGAGGTCGCAATCGCAAAGCATTATCACTACTCTGAACATTCGGCGTGTTTTGATTGTAAAATTAGTTTTGAATCGCTAGAGCCGCTCGCCTTTTCGTTTAACTCGCATAAAGGCGCTTGCCCCGTATGCGACGGGTTGGGTTCGCGCTTTGTGATCAACGCGCAAAAAATCATATCGCCGATGTATTCGATCGCAAACGGAGCGGTTAATATTTTTTATAAAAATAGTTATTACGACAAATTTTTAACCGCCTTTTGCGAGCAGGCAAATATCAATACGAAAGTTCCTTTTGAAACCTTAAGCGAGCGCGATCAAAAAGCGATTATGCACGGATCGATCGAAGAGGTTAGATTTCATTGGAAATATCATCTGATCGAAAAGAAATGGAACGGGGCGTTAAACGCGGCGTACGATATGTTTAAGGACGAGCGCGAGATTAGCGAATATATGATCGAAAAACCGTGCGACGCATGCGGCGGGCGCAGATTAAAGCCTGAAAGCCTCTCCGTAAGGGTCGCGGATATTACAATCGGCGAAGCGATCGAAATGCCGATCGAAGAGTGCTACGCTTTTTACTGCGACGAAAAACGCTTTAGCTATTTGAGCGAACAGCAACAAACGATCGCGTCGCCAATTTTGAAAGAGATACGCGAACGACTATTTTTTCTTAACGACGTCGGTTTGGGTTATCTAACGTTAGGGCGCGACGCAAGGACGATCAGCGGCGGCGAAAGCCAGCGAATCCGTATTGCGAGTCAGATCGGCAGCGGTTTAACGGGGGTGATGTACGTTTTAGACGAACCGAGCATCGGTTTGCACGAGCGCGATACGATCAAACTGATTCGCACTTTGAAAAGTTTGCGCGATCGCGGCAATAGCGTGATTGTCGTCGAACACGACAAAGAAACGATAGAAAGCGCGGATTTCGCCATCGATATTGGGCCGGGCGCGGGAAAAAACGGAGGCGAAGTTTTATTTGCGGGCAATGCGGAGGAATTAAAAAACGCTAATACTTTAACGAGCGATTATCTTGTAGGACGCAAGAAAATCGATCGCGCAAAGAATCGTCCGCAAACCGATTGGCTAGAAATAAAAAACGTAACGCTAAACAACATTAACGATTTATCATTAAAGATTCCTCTCGGCTCTTTTACCGTTGTTACGGGAGTTAGCGGAAGCGGCAAAAGTTCGTTAATACTACAAACGCTTTTACCCGTAGCGCAAGAGTTATTAAATCACGCGCATAAAGTCAAAAAAATTCAGGGCGTAACAATCGACGGAATGGAGCGCCTAGACAAGGTAATATATCTCGATCAATCGCCGATCGGACGCACGCCGCGAAGCATACCTGCGACATATACGGGTATGATGGACGATATTCGCGCGGTATTTACCGAAACAAAAGAGGCAAAATTGCGCGGTTACGGAGCAAGCCGTTTTAGTTTCAACGTCAAAGGCGGACGTTGCGAGAGTTGTCAGGGCGAAGGAGAGATCAAGATTGAAATGCACTTTTTGCCCGATATTATGGTTAAATGCGACGTATGCCATGGAGGTAGATATAACGCGCAAACTTTAGAGGTAAAATATCGCGGAAAATCGATCGCCGACGTATTAAGTATGAGCGTAGATGAAGCGGCCGTTTTTTTCGCTACGCATCAAAAGATCGCGCAGAAGTTACAGACTTTGCAAAACGTTGGATTAGGATATATTTTGCTTGGGCAAAATGCGGTTACGCTTTCGGGCGGCGAGGCTCAGAGAATCAAGTTAAGTAAAGAGCTTTCAAGAACCGACACGGGACAAACGCTTTATATTCTCGACGAACCTACAACGGGCTTGCATTTTGCCGACGTGGATAAACTTGTCGCCGTATTGCAACATTTAGTAGATTTGGGCAACAGCGCGATCGTGATCGAACATAATTTAGACGTGATTAAAAACGCCGACTGGATCATAGATTTAGGTCCGGAGGGCGGACGAAACGGCGGACGATTGGTCGATTGCGGTTCCGCGCAAGACGTTGCGGATCGCTACAAAAAAACGGGTAGCTACACGGGCGAGTTTTTAGCGCGCGAATTTGCGCTAAAATAAATTTTTAGGAAGGTAAGAAAGATGATCGACAAACAAGTTAAGATATTGTTGGTTTTAGTATCTTTAGCGCTTGCGCTATCGATCGCCAATAGCGCGGCGTTGTTTTTTGCGTATCGGGAGATAAACGCAAAAGTTGCCGTTATCGAAACGCAAAGCTCTGTTGCGCCAAGCAAAATGCAAACGAGCGTTGAAGATTCCCAAACCTCTTCGGATGAGGTAGAGATATACAACGTGCATTTTGCCGTTAAGGAGCCGCAAGAGTTTTATGAGGACGAAGAGGCGACAGACGAGGAGATTGCTCCCGTTAAATACTCTCAGTCTGCGCGACGCGACGCTAAGTGCAATGATTAAAAGAGCGATCAGGGATCTGGACAAAAGCTACTACGTTTCGATTGGGGGCGACAAGGAGTTTGACTATGGGCTGGACGGAGGTATTTCGGTACTGGGACATTATATCGCTTCGTTAGTTTCATACGAAGAGGTTTTGGAAGCGCTTTTGCCGCACAAACTCTTTGTATCGGGTCCGCATACCGACGAAAAGCCAGACTTAAACAGCGGTTCTTTTGGGCGTTATAATCCGGAAGCGATCCGCCACATACGCGGGGTTTTTCAAGAAACTTTTGGCGATCAAGAGTTTTTGCGAGAAACCGTAGAGCTTTATCATAAGCATTTGCAGCCAAGATTTGACGCTATGCTTAGCTGCTATTCCGAAATAAACCAGAGCGCTTCGCTCAAAGCGGAACTTGTGGAGGCATACGAAACGCCCACGCGCGGATATTTTCGCGGTCACTTACATTCTTGCTATGATATTTACGATACCGACACAATTCGTACTTTTTGGCTAAGGCGGGCGATCGACGGAACCGATTTGGAATTTTATGAAATGCTTCAAATTATAAAAACCGCGTATGAGCGTACATACGACTAAGAAGGATTTTTTACGTTTAACCTATTATTTGTAGCGCTTGGCGGGGCGTTAGGGGCGATTGCGCGATACTTTACGTCGGTTTTGACCTTAAGATTTGGAGGCGACTCCGCACTTGCAACGTTAATCGTTAATGCGATCGGCGCGTTTGCCGCGCTATTTTTATTAACGTTGATCGCGCAAAAAACCGATTTATCGCCGCAATTTAGATTGTTTGCGATCGTAGGATTTTTGGGCGCTTTTACCACCTTTTCGGCGTTTGCGTACGAAACGATTGCGCTGGCGCAAAGCGGCGCTTGGATAAAAGCGATCGCTAACATTATATTAAATAACGTTTTGGCGCTTTTATGCGGCGTTTTTGGGATATTAGCGGCGCGTAGCTTTGCTTAATTATTGGTAAAAATCTTAATGAATCAAGCACTAATTTTCAACGATTTAGAGTTTATTTATGAAGGCGCAAGCGAGCAGGTATTTAGCGATATATCTTTGCAGATTTATCGCGGTTGGACGGCGATTGTAGGAAAAAGCGGCGCGGGGAAAACTACGCTTGCGAAACTGATCGCGCAAAGAGCGAAAACAAGCGTATATTACGTTGAGCAGCGTATGGATAACGCGCCCGATAATTTAGCCGGATTTTTAGACGCCGCTAATCGAGAGGCTTTTTTGCTTAAAGAGGGATTGAAAGTAGCGGACGATTGGCTAGATAGATGGGAAAGATTAAGCTATGGCGAGCGAAAGCGGGCGCAGATCGCCGCCGCACTATATGAAAATCCGGAATTATTGATTATAGACGAGCCGACAAACCATTTGGACGCGCAAGCAAAGGAATATATAATAGAAGCGCTAAAAAAATATAGAGGGTTTGGTTTATTGATCAGCCACGATCGGGAGTTATTAGATACGTTATCCGATGGACAATTTTTATGCAAAATAAGAGCGCGCAAGTTCGCGGCGGATCATATACGACTGCGGCGCAAGAGATAGAGCGCGAAAAGGCATATACGATAAAACTGCGCGATCGCGAAAGCGAAGAGATAAAGAGGCTAAAAAAAACAGACGCAAATTCAACGCGAAAAAACCGAAAGAAGCGAAAAGAGAGTATCAAAACGTTTTTTAGATACAAAAGATAGCGACGCGCGAGAAAAAATAGGGCGGGCGATCGTATCGGGAAAAGACGCAAGCGACGCCGTTATTTTTAGTCGTTATCAAAGCCGATTAAAATATGCGGAAGAAAAAATTAGAACGTATCGATCCGATATATGAAACGGGCGTAACGATTGAAGCAAGTTTTTATCCTAAACTATTTCCGATCGTAATCGAAGACGGGCGAACCGTTCAAAAAGATAGCAGAATTGGAATTGTCGGGCGTAACGGCGGCGGCAAAAGTTTATTTATCCGCCGTTTTATAGAAAGCCGAAAATGGGGCGAAAAATTACTCTATCTGCCGCAAGAGATCGACGTTGATAACTCCGCAAAACCGATAAATGACGTCAGAGCGATGAAAAGCGGCGATAAAGGCTTATTGATGAGTTTGATCGTCCGTTTAGGAAGCGATCCGAAAACGTTATTACAAACTTCTCTGCCAAGCCCTGGCGAAACGCGAAAACTACTATTAGCGATAGGGCTTCTTAAAAAACCCGCGCTGATCGTTATGGACGAACCGACAAACCATTTAGATATAGCTTCGATCGAAGCGTTGGAAAAAGCGTTAAAAGCCTATAATGGCGCGTTACTTCTTGTGAGCCACGATCGCCGCTTTCTAAGCGCGAGTACAAACGAAATCTGGCGCTTTGAGACGGACGCGGATAAAATAGCCGTTTGAAACGGTCAGTCTTATTTGCGGCGAACGGCAAAAGTAAAGGTTTAAGATTTTAGACGAAGCAAAACGGCAAAGGAAGAGATCAAATGACTTTGGAAACGATAGAAAAATTAGCGCTTAAACAAAAATGGGCGACAAAAGATTATAAGCCAAGTTGGGATTCAACGCTTTATCGCATAGGCGACAAGATATTTATTTTTGTTATGCACGACGATAAAAACCCAATGATGAACTTCAAAAACGATCCGTTTATAAATATCCATTTACGAGAAAAATATCCAGATATTACGGCGGCTTATCATATGAATAAAAAACATTGGAATACGCTTTTTTATAAAGATTCAAAAATCAACGTTAATTTTTTAGAGCAAATAATACGAGAATCCTATGAAATAGTATTAAACTCTCTTCCCAAAAACAAACGCCGCCTTTTAGAAACTTCGTAAATAAATAAGGTTCGCCTTATGTTAGATTTTTATTTAGCGTCATAAACGTACGCGCCAAAAGTCGAAATGCCTGATAGCGCGGGTTTTCTTGAATTGGCGTAAAGTTTTATTTTTGTTTTAGCGCGTTTTCTATAAATGCTAAAATAACGCGGTTTGGGTTTTGCAAACGGCTGGTGAATTCTGGGTGAAACTGCACGCCCACAAACCAAGGGTGATCGCGCAGTTCAATCGCCTCTATTAGCCCTTTTGCCTCGCCGCATACGATCAAACCCGCCTCTTCAAAACGATCTCTATATTCGCCGTTCGCTTCATAGCGGTGGCGGTGTCTTTCGTAGATCTTCTCCACGCCGCCGTAAGCCTTTGCAATGCGCGTATTGGCTTTAAGGTTGCACTCGTATTCGCCAAGCCGCATTGTGCCTCCAAGCGGACTTTGATGGGTGCGAATCTGCTTTCCTCCGCTTCGATCGATAAACTCGTCTATCAGATATACGATCGGCTCTTGCGTATCTTTGTCAAACTCTTGCGAATTGGCGTTTTCTATATGCAAAACATTCCGCGCAAACTCGATCATCGCTAACTGCAAGCCAAGACAGATTCCTAAAAATACTTTGCGGTTTTCTCGCGCAAACCTGATCGCTTTTATCTTGCCTTCTACGCCGCGACTTCCAAAACCGCCCGGCACTAGGATCGCGTCGCAATTTTTCAACGCTTTTTCGCCCTCTATTTGGCTTGCGTTTTCAAAAACTTCGCTATCGATCCACTTTAATTTTATCTTTGCGTCGCAATGCGCCCCCGCGTGGATCAGCGCTTCTATTAACGATTTATAACTCTCTTTTAACTCCAAATACTTGCCCACAAAAGCCACTACCACCTCTTTGGAAGGTTCCAAAATACGTTTAACAAGTTTTTTCCAATCGCGTAAATCGGGTTTTAGATCGTCTAATTCAAACGCTTTTGCGATCGGTTTTAATAGCCCGTCCTCGAAAAATCTAAGCGGCATTTCATAAACGCTTTTTGCGTCTGTCGCTTCGATCACGCTATCGGATTCTACGTCGCACGCTTCGCTTAATTTTCTTTTCATCTCTCTTGGAATTGGCTTTTCGCTTCTTAACACAAGCATATCGGGCGCTATGCCAATTCGTCTAAGCTCTTGGACGGAGTGTTGCGTCGGCTTTGTTTTTAACTCGTCCGCTACGGCTAAATATGGCACTAAAGTTACGTGGATATTGAAAACTTTGCTTTTAAGTCTATGTTTTAGTTGCCTGATCGCCTCGTAAAACGGCAACCCCTCTATGTCGCCTACCGTCCCGCCAAGCTCCACGACAAGAACGTCCGTATCCTTTCCTGCCGCCTTGATCCTACGGATAATCTCGTCGGCGATATGCGGCACGACCTGTATCGTTTTGCCCAGATAGTCGCCGCGCCGCTCTCTTTCGATCACGGTTTGATAGACCTGTCCCGTCGTGAAATTGTTGCGTTTTGAAAGCGTGGAGTTGATAAAACGTTCGTAATGCCCAATGTCCAGATCGGTTTCGCCGCCGTCGGCGGTTACGAAAACCTCGCCGTGTTCAAGTGGACTCATCGTGCCGGGGTCTACGTTGATATACGGGTCGATTTTAAGCATAGACACGTTTATATTGGCGTTTCTAAGGAGTGCCGCCACGCTCGCGCTAGTTACGCCCTTGCCAAGACTTGAAAGCACGCCGCCCGTTACCACGATATAGTTGGTCATTTTCGCCTAAACTTTTCAAACTTTTATTGAGGGTAGCCATTCTAGCTAAGAAGCGATTAAGCCTTTTTTGCTAACATACGCGGGTCAAAACTGAGCAAGGCGGCATAAAAGCGGCTTTCTCGGGCGAAAAAATTGGCTGAAAGCGGGTGATATTTAATGCCGGGCGTAAAAATAAAAGAGAACGAATCTTTTGAAGAGGCGTATCGCCGCTTCAAAAAACAGGTCGATCGCAATCTGATCGTTACCGAGTCGAGGGCGCGCAAAAACTTTGAATCCAACGTGGAAAAAAAGAAAAAACGCAAGATCGCCTCTCGCAAAAAACAACTCAAACGGCTCTATATGACGCGACGTTACGAGTCTAGACTCTAGCGCGCTAAAAGGCGCGGCGTTTGCCGCGTCCTTACTGATTTGGAGTTTGATTTGAGAGATTTTTTAATATATTTTGGCTATTTGTCTTTACGAGGCTTCTTGCGAATCTTACCGCTTGTCGCAATCCGTTTTTTCGCCTTTTGTTTAGCGCGTTTTGCCTATTTTGTCGATCGCAAGCACACAAACATTATTCATAAAAACTTGGATTATTTTTTAGGCGATCGTTTTAACGAGGCAGAGCGAAAAAAAATAGCCAAAGCGGTCTATTTTCGTTTTGTGAATTATCTTTTTGATCTACTGCGATCGCGCAGGCGGGACAAAGAAACTCTTAAATCGATCGTAAAGGTTGAAAACGAGGCTTATATATTAGAGGCGCTTGAAAAGGGCGAAAAGATTATCTTATTAACCGCGCATTACGGCTATTGGGAGCTAATTGCGCAATATCTTTGCGCTCTTTATCGCCCCTTTGTCACGATCGGTCAAAAGCTGGAAAACTCGCCGCGTTTAAGCGCGGAGCTTAAAAGATATAGAGAGGCTTCAGGTTTAGAGGTAATCGATAAAAAAGGCGCTATGCGATCGATTGCGAGGGCGCTAAAAGCCGATAAAATCGTAGGCTTTTTATCGGATCAATCGGCGCGAAGCGGCGCAAGAGTCAAGCTATTCGATCGCGATCTGATATGGTTTGATAGCGCTTCGAGGTTAGCCAAAAGTTTTGGCGCGATCGTTATTCCGTGTTACATAACGACGGAAGATTTCGCAAGCTATACCCTTTTCTTTTCACAGCCGTTGCGATACGATCCAAACGCCGAAAAAGAGGCGGATATAGAACGTATGGCTAGGCTGGAAGCGTTAAGTTTGCAAAGCGCGATCGAGCGCAATCCCGAAGAGTATTTTTGGTTTCACAAACGAGTTAAACGCGAGATCAAAGGCTTCTACGATTAGATTGCGCCGCTCGGTCGTCCAAAATTATCGATAAATAGCTTTTGCAGATCGTCTAAGCGTTTCTTATATCTAAAAAATTCGACTTTGATCCATTCTATTTGATCCGTTTGGGCTTCTTTGCGATCAACGTTAAAAGATATATGATTTCCGTCAAACTTTTGCGAATCTTTTTCAAATGATAAAATCTCAAGCGCCGTTTGTTTTGACATAAGCGTTAAGAGAACGGAAAACAACGCGCTTTTTTGATTATGGTTGAAGCGAAATAAAATCTCGCCGCTATCTATCGTTTTAAGAATCAAAGCGCCGTTATTTTCAATGATGATCGCGCTTTTTCCTTCAACCTCGATCGTTAATACCCAATCGCCAAACGCCTCTTGTTCTATATGAAACAAAAGCGCGCCCCATTTGTAAAGCAAAAAAGTTAAATTGCACAGCTCGATCAAAAAGTCGTAAAACTTCGCTTTGTCGCCTTCCGCATAGCCCTGCCGCATATAGTTTTTTAGCTCCTCGATAAGAGCGCCGCTTTCTTTGCCAACTCCTTTTGCCGCCAGCGAAATATACTGCTTACCGAGCAAAAAATCCGATTCCTCTTGGGTAAATCGCCTGATTACTTCATATCTCATTAGGCGTATTTTACAAAATTAGGTATATTTTCTTTCATAAATAGGAGCTTTTATGGATTTAGCCGTCGAATTATTAAAAGAGCTGATCGCTTGCCAAAGCGTTACGCCAAACGAAGCGGGAGCATTTGCGGCGGTAACGAAGGTTTTGGGCGATTTTAGCGCCGAAAGAATCGATATTAACGGCGTGTCCAATTTGTCGCTTACCCGCGACGGCGGAGCGAACAAACCGCATCTGTGCTTTGCGGGACATATTGACGTCGTGCTTAGCGGCGACGGGTGGTTAAGCGATCCGTTTAAGCCGATCGAAAGGGAGGGGCGCATTGTCGGGCGGGGCGCGCAGGATATGAAAGCGGGCGTAGCGGCTTTTGCGGCAGCGTGCGCATTAACGCCTTATGATGGAAAACTCTCGATCCTTTTAACGAGCGACGAGGAGGGCGACGCGATTTGGGGAACTAAAGCGGTTTTGGAAATCCTTAAAGATCGCGGCGAGCTTCCCTATTTTGCGATCGTGGCGGAACCTACCTGCGAAAGAGTTTTTGGCGATACGATCAAGATCGGCAGACGCGGCTCAATCAACGGAACGTTAAATATCTTAGGCAAAAGCGGGCATGTCGCTTACCCTGAAAAAATCGATAATCCTATCGATAAATTGGGACGTTTGCTACCGATAATTAGCGGCGCGACGCTAGATTGCGGAGACGATCATTTTGCGCCTTCGCGCTTGATTATAAGCGATATTCGCGGCGGCTACGAAAAGAGTAATCTAACGCCTTCAAACGTCCGCCTTACGTTTAACGTTAGAAACTCTACGTTAATTGATGAAACGGCGGTAAAAAACTTTATAGAAAACGCGCTAAAAACCGCCGCGATAAGCGAATATGAGTTATCTATCAAAACGAGTTCTAACGCATTTATAAATTATGATGAAAGATGGATCAAAGCGCTTAGCGAATCTATCAAAAAACATACTGGCGCTTCGCCTAAACTATCTACGGGCGGCGGCACAAGCGACGCGCGATTTTTTGCCGCGCATAAAATAGCCGTAGCGGAGTTTGGAGCAATCAACGATCTAATTCACGCGGCGAACGAAAGCGTTTCTATCGAAGAGGTTAGGGGTTTAACATTAATTTTTAGCGATCTAATAAAGCGGATTGGCGATATAGAAATATAATCGCGCTTACGCCGATCGGCGTCGCAAAAGCGCGAACGTTAATAGGTTTTAGAAAAGAATAAAGGTTTTTTGCGCATCAAGGTTTCTTTTCAACGGAGTTAAGGAGTAGTTCATATTTTCGCATAAGTTCCTGATCATTAAGATCTAAAAATGAAAGAAGCAAAAAATGGTCGTCGTTTGATAAAAATAATAAAAACTTAGTTTCTCCTTCTTTACAACCAAGTTCTTTTCCTTCGATTTGCGCATATTTTTTAATAGCGACGTTTGCGAACGCAAGACGCGGAGGACGCGCTAATCCCCGATCGTTTGTAGGTCTTGAATACGCACGACGCAAAAGCCGTCGTATTTGGATTCCCGTATTCCTCCGCGCTTTGCGCCGCTCAGCGTGCTTCGCGGGACTTGTGCAAGCATGACGGATATTTGCGGTTAAACGTTTGGCGATTATATTATGAGGTAGTTCGGACATTGGATTAGTCTTTGATTGTTGGAGTCGGCGGTTGGCATTGGTCTAGTATTGCGTCGTTGTGTTTTCTTTCTACCGAATCAAATAACGTTTTGTATAATTCCTCTTTATATTTGGATTCGCGATAGTCGCTTACTCTAAGAAAGAAAAAGCTATCGTCCGATAGAAAGTACAAAGTTGCGCCAATATCGGTCTGATAACAGAGGTATTCCATTCCTTTTATTTTTTTATAGATTTTATATTCTTGTTTAATCTGATCGCAGGCATTTAATAGATAGTCGATTTTGATCTTTTTGTAGTCTATCGCAATTTCTGCGAAATTGTCTTTATTGGCGCTAACGACAAATGCTAATTTGCTTTTACCGTTAATTATCCATGTTGGAAAAGGCAAATCTATTTTATAATGCTCTATCTCAATTGTTTGCCCATTAACAAAATAATAATATACCTTTAACGGCAAAAAAGGAAATATGTAATTGGAGATATACAATAAAGCAACCAATAAACAGAATGCCAATACTATTTTATTATTCTTTAGCTCGCGCTTTACTTTATCCCATTCCTGCTTTATCATACGAGTCATAAGCGTTAGCCTAAAATTTTTCATATTTAGCATTACCGATTGACATTGTTTTGATCTTGTCCGCCTCTCAAAAGATCATTGCTAACATTTTCTCCAATGCCTACAAGATCGTTATGTATATCTTTTGGGAATTTCGGCAATCTCCATGATGGCAATGGCGATAATGGCGCATTTTCTCGGCAATACTTATTCGTGTCATCTAATGCGCCCCGTAATTGATCGCGATATGCAGGAGTACCTATATCTTGCGGATTATCTATTTTTATCTTTGCTTGCGATAAATACTCGTACAAGTTAAGTATAGCGTCTATTGCATAATATGCGGCAATACCACCGATAATAATTCGCCAAAACTCCCCAGTTGGATCCACATAATTGATCGGATCATTCCCAACATACCCATAGAGGTTAGAAGAGCCTCCGTTAAAGTCAATCGGGTCTTTGGCAGTCCATCTACCAGTGAAGGGATCGTAATCTCTGTAACCAAACCGAACAAGTTTGGTATCCTGATCGTATAATCCTCCCGCAGAGCCTATAGGAACGTTTAGATCGGGATTTGTATCGTTGATTACGTTTCCAAAAGAATCATAATCGATCCGTTTGATAACGCCGCTAGAGTTTCTAACGGCTTTAAGGCTTCCTAAATGATTGTAGCTTAGGTAAAAGATTTGATTGTCGGCGTTTGTATAGGCGATAGGAGTCCTTTCTCCCGCATACTCAAATCTGTATTTAAGAACGCCGTTTCCGTCGTAAACGGC
>JAISOU010000060.1 GCA_031275395.1 Helicobacteraceae bacterium
CCCCCCCCCCCACCCCCCCCCCCCCCCCCCCCCCCCCCCCCCCCCCCCCCCCCCCCCCCCCCGATAATTCCCAGCCTAAAAGACTCAAACATTGGAAAACTCCTTGTTGTGAAATTGAAAGCTGAGTATTCTACTAAATATCGGTTAAAAATCAAGTCATTTTTTTGATTTTTTCAATGATTTTGCGCAAGATCGCAATGAATACGCCAAAGTTTCGGGGACGACGGTAAAGCGGCGATTTCGGAACGATAATTGCTGAGTTTTAAGGCAAACGCCTTGAATTGGAGCGACAATGATAAAACTTATTTCGTTCTTTAGCGGCGACGATCGGCAGCTGGATCGGTTTGAATCAGCGGCGCGGCGAATCGCGGCGATCTTGTTTTTGTTTATACTGGTCAATTCGCTTTTAGCCCAACCGATCAAAGAGGCGACTAACGTCGTCGGTATCCGCGACAACCAACTGATGGGATTTGGTTTGGTCGTGGGTTTGAACGGCACGGGCGACGGCACGACGGGCGCGATCACGACACAAACGCTCGCCAACCTATTGCAGAACGTCAATATCAAGGTTTCGCAGAACGACGTCAATAGCAAAAACGTGGCGGCGGTGATGGTAATGGCAAAACTTGAGCCGTTTGCGAGGCAGGGCGATCGAATCGACGTTCAAATAGGCTCGATCGGCGACGCGAAAAGCCTTCGCGGCGGGACGTTGCTGATGACGGCGTTAAAAGGCGCGGATAACAATATCTACGCTTTGGCGCAGGGAGTCGTTTCTACCGTCGGCGCGGCGCAGACAAACAGCGGGCGGATTAACGGCGGCGCGATTGTCGAGCAGGAGATTCGCTACGATCTCGCGGGGCGCGAAACGGCGGTTTTAAGCCTGAAAGAGAGCAGTTTGGATAACGCCGTCGCCATTCAAAACAGAATCAACGCCCGTTACGGATCAAAGGTTGCGATCGCCGCCGATTCGCGTTCGATCAATCTGAAAAAGCCAAAAGAGATCACTATGGTCGAGTTTTTATCGGAGGTCGGCAATATCGACGCGCCGATCGTAATCAAACGCAAGGTAACGATCGACGAAAAGAGCGGGTCGATCGTCGCGGGCGCAGATATTCGCGTTCGTCCCGTCGTGCTGACTCACAACGCAATCACGCTTAATATCGACGAGAGTTTGTCGCCCGACGGCGCATCTTTGACGGTGGCAAACGTGGCGGGCGCTTTACAGCAGATAGGCGCGGGCGCGAACGACGTGATAGCCGTTATGCAGGCTTTGAAACGATCGGGCGCGCTCGAAGCGGAATTGGAGATTTACTGATGTTTGAAACCATAGAATCAACGCTTCCGCGAAACGCGATTTTAGGAAACGTAATCGAAAAAGCGCCAAACTCCAAAGCCGCGCTAAAAGAGCAGACCGACGCTTTCGAGGCGATCTTGTTGAAGCAGATGTTGGATATCGCTATGCCGGTCGAAGATCCGCTATTTGGCAAAAGCGCGGGTAGCGAGATCTACCGATCGCTCTATCACGAAAGTTTGGCTTCGGCGCTATCGGGCGGGTTCGGTTATAGCGAGGCGCTCTTTAATTTTCTTCAAAGCGAGGTTAAAGAAAAATGAATGTTGCCGATTTAGTTGGGAATAAATCAAACCCAAAATTGGAAAAAGGATAGAAAATGTTGACTCCAATCGCGCAAAATCAAGTAGGAAGCGCAAACGTCGTCGTCGCTACAAAAGGCGACGCGAAGACGCAAGAGGTTCAAAAAACGCAGAGCAAGATTGAGGAGATCAAAGAGGGTTTGGAACAGGGAACATATAAGTTTAACCTTGAACAAACCGCGCAAAAGGTTGTCGAAGCCTTGATTTAACTCCGATCTTAGCTCTTTTACAATAAAAAGGAGCGACAAATGATCGCGCGAGAATTAGAGATCGCAAACGAAACGCTAGAAAAACTTATCGAGATTACAAAGTCCGATTTGACGAGCATTAAAGAGGCAAAACACGACGAGATTTTTAGCCGCATAAAGAATAAAGAGGAACTCGCGGCTTCTTTCGAGGCGCAAAAAACGCTTTTGGATCAAACGATCGCAAAGGCGATAGAAACCGCTCCAAACGGCGACTTTGCAAGCGTTATTAGCGAAAACGAACGCGCGCTTTTAAAAAAACTTAGAGATTCGCTTCTAAACCTTCGCAACTTAAATAAGCGTTTCGCTTCGCTCGCGCTTACGATCGGCGAGTTTTACAACTCCCTGTTAAACGCCGTTTTACCCAGCGAATCAAACGGCTACGGCGCGACTAAACTTTCGCCCGCGGGCTTTTTGCAAATAAGGGGTTGATATGTCTTTAATGTCCGCGCTTTGGACTAGCTATTCCGGTTTGCAGGTTTCGCAATTAGCCACGGATATTATTTCTAATAACATAGCCAACGCGTCAAATACGAGTTATACGCGCCAAAAAGTCGATATTAGCTCCCGTTTTTCCTTGCACGTTAATCCGGGCGATATTGGTACGGGCGCAAAAGTCGATCAAGTAATCCGCGTTCATAACGAGTTTGTTTATTCGCGTTACCGCGACGCGGAAACAAACTTAGAGTTTCAGACCTATATGGCGCAAACGCTTACGGAGATTTCAGAGTATTTTCCCGACATTGACGAAGCGGGCGTTCAGCGCGATCTGATCAACTACTTTAACGCTTGGCAGAAACTCTCGGCAAACCCTACGGAAAGCTCGCAAAAAACCGTCTTAGCCGAAGCGGCGAAAAATCTAGGATCGAGTTTGCAACAGATTCGCGCAAAGTTAAGCGATATGCAAAAACTTGAGGATATTTTGCTTGTTAGCGCCGTAAGCGAGGTTAATAAATTAGCCAAAGAGATCGCTACGATCAACTCCAAAATACGAACGATTGAAGCGAGTAATTACGCCCACGCAAACGAGTTGCGCGACGAACGAGATAATCTTGAGTTACAACTCCAAAAACTTACGGGCGCGCAGATTATCAAAACGGGTTTGCAGACGATGACAAAAACCGATACAAACGTCGCCGATTACGACGAAAATTATTCGATCCTAATAGGCGGCTTTGCGATCGTAAATGATAACAGCTTCCACCCGCTAACCGCAAACGCGGCGGAAAACTCCGCGGGCGCGCAAAACGCTATCTATTTTCAACAGCGCGATCTAACGCTGATCGATATTAGCAAAGATATAACGGGCGGAAAACTAGGCGCTATTTTGGATTTGCGCGGAAGAACTTTTAACAGAGAAACGGGCGAAGCCGCCGACGGTATTTTGCAAAAATACAAAGATGCTTTAGACGTTTTTGCGCGAGGGCTTATTCAATCGACGAATCAGATTTACGCTTCTGGCGCTACGACGAGTATGACAAGCGATATGATCGGAGATACCGTAGGCTTAACCGCAAGACAGGCAAAAGCGATCCCGATCGCGGATCTCGGCAAAGATATTTTATTAAGCAAAGTCCAAGAGGGCGATCTGGTTATCGCGGCGTATAACAGAGACGGGACGCGTATTCAACAAGATATTGTAATTCATGTCGATCCTACGTATATGAGTTTGCAACTAATCGCCGAAGCGATCAACGCGGAATTAAACGCAAGAAATCTCGACGGCGAAGCGATCGTGGCGGGGGGGCAGTTAGGGCTTGTAACGGGAACGACGGGCAACTCGACAAAACTTGGCGCTTTACTAATTTCGGAAGATCACTCTTTGGTTCGCGGCGCGCTTGATATGACGGGCGCGAAACGGCTTGACGTCGTCGACGCGATCGATATTCCATTTACGATTGAAAACGGAACTTTTACGATCGGTATATACGACGGCAACGGCGTTATGATAGCCCAAAGAGAGATCAGGATCGACAAAACTTCGACCAATCCGTTATATTCTACTCTCGACGGGATCGCGGCGCAGATCAATATGCCCTATATCGACGACAATAAAGACAACGATATGACAAACGACGTCGATAACTATATATACGCAAGATTTAGCGGCAACCGCTTTAGTATCGATCTTCAAGATCCGAACGCCGAGCTTTACTTTAATATCGTTGATAACGGAACAGGTTTTGCGGGCGCGATCGGCTTAAATAAGTTTTTTAGCGGATCGAGCGCGAAAGACATAGATTTAGCTAGAGAGTTTAAAGAAGATCCTGCAAAGATTCAAGCGTACGATCTGCCCGTGATAGGCAATAATGAAATCGCAAACGCTATGCAACAGCTTCAATATCAAAACGTTTCGTTTTTTCATCTTAACGGATCGGTAACAAGCGAAACGATTATGGGGCGTTATAAGTTTATAGCGGGATCGCTTGCGGAAACTACCGCGACCTCGATCACGGCGCTAGAAACGGCGACGGCGGTTGAAAATAGCGTAGGGGTGCAATTTAGCTCGATTAGCCACGTCAATATCGACGAAGAGTTGATCAACCTAACGCGTTTTCAAGCGGGTTATGCGGCAAACGCAAAAGTCGTTACCACGATCCAGCAGATGCTCGACGTTCTATTGGGACTTAAAATCTAAATATAACCTCTAAATACTACTATCTGTCATCCCTGTGCAAGTCAACCATTTCGTTGACGCTTTTGCTTTACTTTACTCCTTCTCTAAACTTCATAGGCGTTAGGCTGCCTAACGCCTGATGTCAATAGTTTCATTATAGTAGAT
>JAISOU010000085.1 GCA_031275395.1 Helicobacteraceae bacterium
GAAAAATGTTTGTACTTGGATGAAAATGGAATGCCATTATATTCGGATCATGCTCACTTAAGCGCAATGGCGGGCGGGCGTTTTTTAGTAGAGAAAGTATTAAAACCGTATTTGGACGAATAAAGAAATTAAGCGATTTGGAATAGAGAGGTTCGGTGAATAAAACCGTTTAGATTGGCGTTTTGCTATAATTTCGTTCTGCGGCGCGGTAGGCGACGGCGCAATATACGCGAGGAAAGTCCGGGCTACGGCAGAGCGGGGTTCCGCTTAACGAGCGGCGAGAGAAATCTTAGGGAAAGCGCAACAGAAAACAAACCGCCGCGTAAAAGCGCGGTAAGGGTGAAACGGCGGAGTAAAAGACCACCGAACCTTTGGCGACAAAGGTTGCAGGCAAGCCCAACCCGTAGCAAGAGGCGTCAGGTTAAAGCTCTGCAACGGCGAGCGCCTCGCTCGAGTCGTTTGGCGACAAACGACCTAGAGAAATCGTCGTCCAAGACAGAATCCGGCTTATCGCCGCGCCGCATAGTATTTAGCTTTATCGTTGTATAGTTACGCGCAGAAAATTATCATTAAGGAAAAGAGATGAAAAAACTTTTACTGATCGGCGCGGTAATCGCGCTTATTTTGAGCGGTTGCTCCACAAAGGTTACGCGCATCGAAACAAACGAAGCGATCGATCTTAGCGGCAACTGGAACGACACCGATTCGCGCCTAACGAGCGAAGAGATGATCAAAGATATGCTTTCCCGCAATTGGCTGACGAACTTCTACGCCAAGTCGAGAAAACAGCCCGTTTTGACCGCGGGCGAGATCAAAAATCTTAGCTATGAGCATATCAACACGCAAACCTTTATCAACGACATTCAACGCTCCGTGATCAATTCTGGCGACGCGAGTTTTATCGCCGCCAGAAGCGATCGCGCGGACGGGCGAGAAGAGCGCGTAGAGCAGGATCAATACGCCAGAGAGGATACCCGCAAAAGAGAGCGCCAAGAGATCGGCGCGGATTTTATTCTTAGCGGCGAGATCAACGCGATTATCGACTACGAGGGCAAAACGGCGGTTAAATACTACCAAGTCGATCTTAGACTGACGGATATTGAAACGCAGGTGATTGCTTGGCAAGGCTCTAAAAAAATTAGAAAGTTGGTCGAAAATAAAAAAGTTCGTCCATAATTTATGCGATCGGCGCTTTTTATCGTTTTATTCGCCTGCTTTCTTGTCGGTTGCGCTCCGTATTCAAACAGCTTCGCAAAGATCGAAAACGGCTTAAAAGCGGGCGATGCGCAGGGGGCGTTAAGCGCGCTGGAAAGCTCTTCGCCCGCCGATCGTGATCGCGTTTTATACGAGCTTAATCGCGCGATGATCTTGCAAGATTTGGGGCGTTACAAAGATAGCGCCGCCGCCTTTGAAGCGGCAAAAACGCTTTTTCAAGAATACGACGCGATCAGCGTTAGCGAACAGATCGGCTCCTCGCTGATAAACGATTCTACAATCTCGTATTTCGGCGCGGACTTCGAGCGCGTGATGGCGAGTTTTTACGCGGCGATCAACTATTTGCTGTTGGGCGATCTGTACGGCGCAAGAGTCGAGATTATGCAGGGCGACGAGCGGCTTAAAGCGATCGACGCGGGCGAGTATCAGGACGACGCGGCGCTAAGGTATTTAAGCGGCGTCGTTTTTGAGGCGTTGGGAGAAAATAATAACGCGCTTGTTTCATACCGCCAAGCTTACAGAGTCTATAAAGAGGGCTTTTTTGGCGTTCGGATTCCAAACTATTTGAAAAACGATCTATTGCGTTTATCTAAAAAAATGGGCGTCGCGCAGGAGCATAACCTCTACAAAAGCGAGTTTGGCTTATCGGGCGATTTCAACGCGATCGGATCGACGCAGGGCGAGCTGGTCGCGATCTTAGGCGGCGGTTTTGCGCCGATCAAGCGCGCAAGCGACGTAATGTTTAGTAGCGCAGTCGGCATTATTCGCATATCGATCCCGCGTTACGAGCTACGTCTTTTTGCCGTTCCGCCGCCCGTCTTGATCGACGGCGTTCGGGCGGACTTCGAACTTGTCGAAAGCGTCGCGGCGATCGCTTTGGAAACGCTAAAAGACGATATGCCGGAAATTATGGCGCGAACTGCGGCTAGAATGATCGCGAAAAAGGGCGTAGAGATTGCCGTAGGTCAAACGGCGGGCAATAATGACGCGGCTGCGGGCGTGATCGCAAGGGCTATCGTAAACCTCTTTAACGCCACGACGGAAGTTGCGGACACTCGCGGTTGGTATACGCTGCCCGATTCGATTTATATCGCCAGAGTTCGGTTAAATAGCGGAGCTCATAAGGTCGTTATCGGAACGAAGGAATATAATATTGAGATCAGATCGGGCGAGCGGACTTTTTTAGCGCCGCGCCTATATTAAAGGAGAAAAAATGCGCGTAGGAGTTATGGTTATTTCAGCGATCGCGTCGATCGCTTTGGTTTCGTGCGCGTCTAAGACGGAACAACGACCGGACTGGATCGGCGGCTCTATTAACCAATCGGGTTCCTATCTTGCGGGGATTGGTAGCGGCGCAAGTCAAGAGATAGCCGCCGATCGCGCCAGAAACGATCTTGCGAAGATCGTCGGCGTTACGATCGAGGGCTTCGAGCGCTCGAAAACTTCCAATAGCGCCGAAGGCTACGATTCCGCCTTTTCAAGCGCCGTTAATACCCGCGTCAGTCAAACTCTTAGCGGCGTAACGATTGCCGAACGCTACTACGACGAGAAAAACGAGCTTTACTACGCTTTGGCGGTTTTGGATCGCGCGAAAGCCGCGCAAGCTCTTACGATGGAGCTTTCGCAAAAGGAGCTTTCAATGGACGAGCTACTAAACGAAGCGCACGAGGAGAAAGACGCTCTCGATCGACTTAGACTTTTAAACGAAGCGTCCAAGTTTGCCGCCGAACGCCGCGAGATCGCCGCGCTTTTGAACGCTATCGGGGATATACCGCGCCCCATTTTTTCAGGGGTTGAAAAGGATATTATCAGCCTTAAACGCGCCGCTTTACGCTCTATTAAGTTTTCGATTAACGGCGATTACGAAGGCAAACGCTTACTCGCCGAAGCGATCAGCGCGGCGGGCTTTACGCAAACCGCGCAATCCAAAAGCGACTACGAAGCCGTAGGATATTTTAAAAACTCTCTTCGCTCCGAAAACGGCTGGCAGTGGGCGGTCGCGAAGCTAGAAACCGAGATTGTCGATTTTCGCGACGGCGCGACGCGCCATATTTTTACCTTTGAAGCCGAAGAGTCTTCGCAAGATAAGCAAACCGCGCAAGATCGCGCCTTTAAGAAGTTGCAAAATCAGCTTGCGGATAACCTCCTTAACGCGGTATTAACGGGGCGTAAATAATCATATTTTTATAGAAGCCGCCTAGGATATCTCGCTTTAACGACCTTCGTCAAATCCGTTTTTACGCGGCGTTCTTAAATTAACGCTTATTGGTTTAGCGGCGGCGGCGCAGGAGAGGGGAGGTGGCGTGTTATATCCCCTTCGACGCAGTTTGCCCATAACAGAGCAAGCGGTATTAACGCCGCTTGACGGGATAAACGGCTTTGGCGGTTACTAAGTAAATTATTTGTTGGCGGCAATCCTTATCTTATCAATAGGCGCGAAATTATCGAGCAATAACGGCTTGCTTGGAGCGCTTTTTGCTTTTTGCGCGGTATGAAGACGGTTAAAGTTTTGTCGGCGGTCGTTTTGTTGGCTTTAACGCCTATGATCGCGGCGGATTCCGATATGGTTTCGTCGCGGGATCTCGCGGATTTTTATCTCTCTGATCGACTCAAAGAGGAGATCAAAGCCGCGATTACAGCCGATATAAACGCCTCGCTGGAGGGGGCGAAAACCGAGCTACTCGAACGGCTTCGCGCGGAGAACGAACGATCGCGCCGCTTTGACGTCGCGCAAATAGAGGAGCTTTCGCGTCAGATTGCAAAGCTAAAAGAGGAGATCGATTTTGCCAGAGAGCTTGCGGTGGATTCAAACTATATGCGAAACTCCAACGACGACATAGTTTTTAATCTGCAAAAACGTTTCGACGAGATTAACGATCGCATTAAAGCGATCGAGTTAAAAGTAAATCAAGAACCAACGCCTCCAGAGCTACCGGTCGGAGGACGCAAGCTTTAGAAAACCGCTTTGGGCGGCGTTCTTGTAAACGCTAGCGGCGATCGCGTATTTCTAAACCGCCCTTGATAGAGAAAACCCCGCCAAACGCCGCGCAAGTTTTTTCGATAGTCCGCTAAAACCTGACCCGCGCCGTTCTTCGATAAAACTTTGACAAAATATAGAATAGAAAGTTTGCAAATTAAAGCGGCTTAGTTTATAATTGCGACCTGTAATAGACAGTTCGCTTGACAAACTAAACAATACGATTTCCCAAAAGGAGGACAGATGAATATGGACGGCGGCAAATCTTACGAGTTTAACGAGATTGCCAAACGGTTGAACATCGCCCAAAAAGACGCAATCGCGGCGTTTGAAAGCGGAATCCGCAAAATGCAGATCATCGCGATAAAAAACAAAGACCTCTATCCCGATATTTACGAGTGGTTTTGTATGGCGTTACAACGAGAGCAACAAAGAGCCAGAAGAAACGCCAAAAAGAGCGACTAAGGCGGCGCGGATCGCCAAAAGGCGAATCCGCCGTTTAACGAGCGCGATTTGACAAAAACGCTACAAGGGTTTGCGGCTATTTTAAGTCCGCCCAATTTTTTGCGCGCGAAAGCGAAACTTCCAGCGGAACGTTTAGCGCGTAGGCGTTTTGCATTTCGCGCTTAATAATTTCCGCCGCTTCCTCCGCGTAATCTTCCGTCGTTTCAAATAGCAGTTCGTCGTGGATTTGTAACGCCATTTTTACGCGGTTATTTTCTTGAAAAACGCGATTTATATTAAGCATTGCGAGCTTGATAAGATCGGCGGCGCTACCTTGAAAGCGCGTATTAACCGCTTCGCGCTCAAAACGGGCGACGTGTTGATCGCGGGCGTTTTCAAAGTCAAAATATCTTCTGCGCCCAAGCAGGGTAGAAATGTAGCCGTACGAGTGAGCGTCGCGCTTAAGGCTTTCTATGTACGCCTTAATCGTGGGAAACTTGGCGAAATAGTCCTCGATCACTCGTTTAGCTTCGGCTGGGCTTATACCTATATCGGCGGAAAGTTTGCGTTGCCCCATTCCGTAAATTAGTCCAAAATTAACGCTCTTTGCGATATGCCGCGATTCGCTCGCCTTGTCGCCAAATAGCGCCTTAGCCGTTTCAAGGTGAATATCGCGGCGGTTTTTGAACGCCTCTATTAACGTCTGATCGCCGCTAAAATGCGCCAATAATCTTAACTCGATCTGAGAATAGTCGGCGCTTAGAAATATAAAGCCTTTTTTTGCGATAAAACCGCGTCTTATCTGTCGTCCAGTTTCGGTGCGCGTAGGGATATTTTGTAGGTTCGGTTCGCTAGAGCTTAATCTACCCGTCGCCGTGCCGACTTGGGAAAAATGCGTATGCACGCGCTTAGAATGCCGCGCGATCGCAAGGAAGGGTTCGATATAGGTCGATCGCAACTTGGCGAGTTCGCGGTAATTAAGCAGTTCATTGACAATCTGGTGTTCCGCGCTTAAAGCGGATAAAACCGATTCGTCCGTGCTGTAACCGCCGCCCTTTTTCGTTTTTTTACCGCTGGGCAGTTTAAGTCTTTCAAAAAGAACGACGCCCAATTGTTGCGTAGAATTAAGGTTAAAACTTTCGCCCGCAAGCGCGTAAATACGATCGGTTAAAGAGGCGATCTCCTCTTGCATTTTAGAGTGCAAAGAGGCAAAAAATGGCGCGTCTATCTCTAAACCCGTATCTTCAAGCTCTCGTAAAACGCGCATAAACGGTATTTCAACCTCGTGCAAGATTTTTAGCGCCGCTTCGTTTAAGGTTTTTAAGCGTTCCAGTAAGATCGGATATAACCTTAGCGTCATCACCGCGTCTTCGCTGGCGTATCGGCAGGCGGCGGATAGTTCGACCTCGCTAAAATTATTTAAGCCTTTCGTTACGTTTTTGAAGCTAATCATCTCGTGGTTTAGATAGTTTTTTGCAAGCTCGTCTAACCCCACCGGTTTTTCCGGATCGATCAGCCACGCTATTAACATAGTATCGTTTTCGATTGCAAGATTATTTATTCCCAGCGAATGATTAAGAATATGCAGATCAAACTTAAGATTCTGTCCGATGGTTTTCGCTTTTGAAAATAATTTTTTGATCGCCTCTTTCGCGCATTCGATCGATATTTGCGCGGGCACTCCCAAATAGCGGTGTCCTACGGCGGCGTAATATCCGATCTCCTCGCTCCAAGCAAAGCTAAACCCCGCCAAACGAGCGACGCGAACGTCCAGACTGTCCGTTTCCGTGTCAAAAGCTACGATCGAGTTTTGCGGTATTGCGTCGATCGTATCTAAAAGAGTTTTCTCGTCGGTAATTAAAACGCTTTCGAAGGGCGCGGCGGCGATCTTTGATTTGTCGTCGTCAAAAAGGTTGCGATCGCTACGGTTTTTATAGGATTTTTTAGCGTCTATTGCCTCTATTTGCGCATTTTTCTCGGCGCGTTTTAGCGCCGCTTTTATATCGTATTGTGCAAGCTCTTCCGCAATGTTGAAAATAGGATCGGCGGGGATTGCGAAGCTCTCGTAATCTAGCTTATCGATCGCCGTTTTGTCTAGCGTAACTAATTGGCGCGATAAAAACGCCTCCTCTTTGCTTTCTATCAGTAGATTTCTTACTCTTTCAGGCGTAATTTTATCGATATTTTTATAGATATTTTCCAATGTTTTATATTCGTTAATTAGCCTTGCCGCGCCTTTTTCTCCTATGCCTTTTACGCCCGGCACGTTATCGGAGCTATCGCCTAAAATCGCCTGAAACTCGACAAAATCTTTCGGTTCTACGCCGAACTTTTCAACGCACGCTTTAGCGTCGATCACGCGCTGTTTCATCGGGTCGAAAACGGAGATTTTATCGCCGTCGATTAGCTGATACATATCTTTATCGCCGCTGATAATGCGAGAGAAATAGCCGTCGGATTTTGCCCTGCTCGCGATCGAAGCGATCACGTCGTCGGCTTCAAAACCGCTTTTTCGCGCCAGCGCGAAGCCCATCTTTTCGATCCACTCGAGCGCGACTGGTATCTGCAAAAGCAACGCCTCGTCCGGCGGTTTGCGGTTTGCCTTGTAGTTTGCGTAGATCGTATGGCGAAAACTTTTTTCGGGGCTTTCGGCAGTAAAAACTATGTAATCACCGTTGTCCTTGACGACGCGACCGATAAAATTAATAAAACCCGTAAGTAGGCCCGTCGGAAAACCGCTTTTGTTCGTTAGCGGCGGCAAGGCGTGATAACTGCGAAAGAAAAAGCCAAACGTGTCGATGATAGCGATTGTTTTCATATGAGAAGTTTAGCGAACGCTTCCAAAACCTTCTTTTATGCGCTTTAACCAATATAGACAAGGAAGCTATGGACAATCGACTAGCAGTAATCAAACTAAGATCAAAAACGATAAAAACTTGTCGTAATCTTGATAACCTTACAAACCCGCTTATGCTCAATTCTTGCTTCCTCGCTAAAACCCTCTTTGTTTCTCCCTTTAGTCGCTCCATAAGCTAGATTTCTATAGACTAGCGCGGTTTCATTCAACATACCAAATAGGCGCAAGGAGTTTCAACGAACGGAATGAACGAAGCGTTGGTTAGCGGGCGGAAATGTAGCGACGCTAAAGCCGAATATTTTCCATTAGCGAAGGCGCCTTACGTAACGGACGATCTGACAGGGACGAACGCCTCGCTCAACACATGGGAAAGAGGACAAAGGCAGTTTGGCTGGCGACGTGATGGAGGAAAAAGAGCGCACGCTGGTTGCGATCTGTATGGAACAGAGGGCGATCCTATTTTCGCTATTAAAGCGGGAGTAGTTACGCGCTCCAAAGACAGATTTCACAGCGGAACTGGCGTTGTTGAGATCGATCACGGAGATTATACGATTCGCTACGGCGAAATCAAAGTAGGTAACAGACTTGTCGAAGAAGGTGATCACGTCAAGGCGGGACAGAAGATTGCAAAGGTGGGCAAATGCGACGGCGTAAATAATCCTATGTTGCATTTTGAGCAGTATGATAATACTTTAGGCGGAGATCTTTCTAACGTAAAAAACGCAACCTTTAAACATTCAAATGGGCTTCCATATTATCGCCGTTTAGATCTAATAAATCCTGCGGAGTTACTAAATACTCTGTTCAAAAAACCTTTACCGAAGGAGGCAAAGATATGAAAACGTTGATTTTGCTTTTGCAGATTTTTTGCGGCGTTATGTTGGCAAACAATGATAACTGCGACTATTTTGGCGCAAATATAAAGCCTATTAAAAACGCTAAAACCTATAATGGCGTTACCGATTTCAGCGGCGATTATAACGGAGACGGTATACAGGATCGTCTTGTATTTACGTATCTGCCATGCAAACCGCAATTCGCAAAAGACGTCAATGTCGTTTATATGCTTGGCGATATTAGCAAGCCAGAATATCGTGAAGAAGGCACTATCGGTCTCGCTTTTATATTATCGGATAAAACAAAGGATCGGTGCAAGAAGTATATTATATATGACGACAGCTTTTTTGTTTCTATTGGTAAAGGCGGTATGTGGTCGCCTACGGGACTACACGCTGATTTCGTCAAAAAAATAGCGAACGTTATCTTGTATGGAAAGAACAGGAGGTTGACGTAAAAACCGACGCTATAGAAGTTATTAGCGCGTCTTTAGCGGGCATTTTAATTTATTGGAACGGCGAAACCTTTCACGCCGAGTGGGAAAAAGATTTCGATCCGTAATATATTTAAAAAAGTAATCTACCTAAGGAGGTTAAATAGATGCTTCGATCATTGCTTAATCAATTGATTTTAGCCATATTTACTTGGTTTTTATGCGGCGTTTCAGTCTATGCTTTGCAAACCGATCTATTAAACGATCCTAAGATCGTCAAAGCTTTGCAGGAGGACGAAATTACGATCGTCAAGATTGAAAAAATCTTAACGGACGTTAACGTTTCTAAAACCAAACAAGGTTAT
>JAISOU010000086.1 GCA_031275395.1 Helicobacteraceae bacterium
AATGCGCGACAAGATTACAACAGTAGCCGTTTTAATCGGCTTATTAGGCGGAGGCGCTACGCTTTACGCCGACGAAAGCGACGAAACGGAATCTCAGACTTCCTCCGTTACGGGGGGGGGGGGGGCGACCTCTACTTCCTCTGAAGAAAGCGAAGCGGTAAGCTCGGAAACGGCGAACGCCGATAAGAAAAGCGCGTCAAGCGCCGCAGAAAAACTCGACAATATTGTCGTCAGCGCGACGGGTTACGAACACAACATTATCGACGCGCCCGCTAGTATGTATGTTATTACGCGGGAGCAGTTAGAAAACAGATCGTTCAACGATCTGACCGAAGTTCTTAAAAACGTGCCGGGCGTGTTTGTCGAAGGCGGCTCGGTATTCAAAGATATATCCATTCGCGGTATGGGTAGCGGTTATACGCTATATCTAGTCGACGGCAAACCGATGTCTGGCAACGAGGCGCATAGCCCTAACGGTATGTCGGGCGGTATCGCCACAAACGCTCTGCCTCCCGTATCGATGATCGAGCGAATCGAGATCGTCAGGGGACCTATGTCTTCGCTTTACGGCTCGGAAGCAATGGGCGGGGTGATCAACATTATCACCAAGAAAACGCCTTCAGAGTGGAGCGGTAGCGTGAAAGGCGAATACACAAAATCCTTCAACGACATTAGCGAAGACGGCTTTCAGGCAAGCGTAAATCTTGCAGGACCTGTGATTAAAGACCTTTTATCGCTACAAACCTACGGATCGATTTTAGGAGTCGATGAAAGCAACGTGATTGGAGGAGGCAAATCATTATCGTCCAATCCAGAGTTTGACTCCAGACAGTTCGGCTCGAAGGCTACTTTGGCGATCAATAAGGAAAACAGCGTATGGGCGAGCTACGACTATACAAAGCAACGAAGGCTTACAATACCGGGCAAAAGCGTGGCGGCAACGGGTACTAATCAAGCGTCCGAGAGCATAGCGATTAAGCAGACAGCTTCGGCGGGACACGATCTGAAATTAGACGATTTTACGCTTAATACCTACGTTCAAAACGCCGTTTCCAAAAATCCTTCGAGAGGCGACGGAATAGATTACGAGGTATTAACGGTTAATACGCAGGGAACCTATTTCTTTGAAACAAACATTTTGTCTGTCGGAGGGCAGTACAAAAAAGAAGAGCTTGACGATCGCGCCACGAACGGACTGCCAGCCGTCGCCAATCCGTCCAACATTATGAAACGATGGTCATACGCCCTTTTTGCCGAAGACGAATGGAATATTCTTGACGATCTGGCTTTAACGGGCGGCGTAAGATTCAACGATAGCGAAGGTTTTGGAACGCACGTCGATCCGCGCGTTTATTTAGTTTATAACCTGACCGACGGCATAACGTTAAAGGGCGGCGTTTCAAGCGGATATAGAGCTCCCGCGCTACGTCAGTATGCCGTCGATTTCGGCGGCGTTACCGGCGGCGGAAGTTGCCCTGCCAGCAACCCGTGCATAACTGCGGGTAATCCCGATCTAGAGCCTGAAACCAGCTTAAGTTACGAGGTTTCTGCGGCTTATAACAACAAAGAGATCGGTTTAGGCGCGAGCGTAACGGCTCACCGCGCCGACTACAAAGACAAGATAGTGCTAATGAATTTATGCGACAGCGGCGGAGCCGACAACTGCACGTATGGCGCGTACAACGCTTATCGGTCTGTAGCGAGGTACGAAAACGTCGATAAAGCCGTTATCGAAGGGTTTGAGGTTACGTTAAACTACGATCTAGCGTCGATTGTCTCGTTAGGGACGACCTACACTTACACCAATAGCGAGCAAAAGACGGGTTCTCTTAAAGGCAAGCCTATAAGCGGAACTTCCAAGAATATGTTTAACGCGAACGTTAATTTTGATATTACCGAATGGTTCAGCCTATGGGGTCAATACAACCATGTCGGCAAGCAGAAGTCGTATAACTACGGTAGAGTGACTACTTCAATTAGCGAAACTGAAAACAAGGGCTACGCCACCGCAGACGTTGGAGCGGTCGTTCGTCTTAAAGACAACTTGAAGTTCCTAGCGGGCGTTTATAACGTAGCCGATAAAGAGGTAACGAATAGTACGCACGGCAGATTTATAGACGGCAGAAGACTTATTGTAGGTCTTAACGCCGACTTCTAAAAGCAATCGCGTCAGCCTTCCAAAACCCGCAAGGTTTAGGAAGGCGAACGCTTTAAGAAAAGACGATCAAAGGTTTTGTCCAATGCGAAGTTTTACTAAACAAACAAGCAATCGTCGCGTTCAGTCATTCCCGCGTAGGCGGGAATCCAAACCAGAACCCGCGACGGTCAAGGAACGATTGAATTGTGAAATAAAAATACGCACGCTTCCTTCGCGCCTTGCGCTCCTCCGCTCCGCTTTGGAGCGGGCGCTTCGCGTATTTGGATTCCCGCCTACGCGGGAATGACTGAACGCGGCGGTTTTACCGACAATGCGTAAGTTTTACAAATGCGTTGATCTTTTTCGTTTATTTAACAAAATCTACATTTACAGTCATTCCCGCAACGCGCCCGCTCCGTAACGCTACGGAGGGGGCGCAAGGCGCTAAGGAAGCGCCGATCCCCCGATCTACCTAAAGTAGGATTTAAGCTTGGCGGTTATCAATTTTGCATTACAAAAACAAGGAGGGCTATGATAGCTACTATTATCAAGATCAGAGTCCAACCGATATTGGTGAGCGTAGAAACCGAGTCGTTTCGCTCGCTTTTGGCTAGATCGTAGAAACTAATTACCGCTCGCGGCAGACCGATCAGCGAATAGTTTTGAATAGCGCGATTTGCGGGCGTAATTTTCAGCGTTTCGATCTGATTTTGCGCGTTAAAGGCAAGTTGCAAAAGCGGATCGCGCCCAAAATACCGCTCGTAATTCTTGTAGGTTTCGCCCCAATTAACCGCTCCTGAAACCACCACGCGGCGCATCTCCTCGCAAAAACCTATGCGTAAAAGAAGCGCGGAATAATCGAGAAACAGCGGGCTTTTTGCCTCGTCGCTAATTAAAAGATAGACGGCTTGGCTATCGCCGATCTCCGCGGCTTTGCTCGCCCGCTCAAAGTGCGCGGCGCTCTCTTTGAAAACCGATAAAAACTGTGGCGCGTCCGTCAAAAACGGGTATTTCGCCGCAAGCGCTAACGCCGTGTCGTCTTTGCCCTTTTGCGCCGCCTCCAAAAACGAGAACAGGGCGGCGATCGGATCTTTCAGAATGGGGTTAAAGCCAAACGCGCTAAGCTCTTTTGCCGTATCCAGCGCGGCTTGGTAGAAATGCCGATCCGCGTACGAGTTCATTTCGCGCTCCAAAGCGGCGATTTTGCGCGCCTTTTCCTCAAAGTGCGGCAACCCTTTACAGATTGGCTCTTTATCGCACCAAGCGTCAAAACTTTGCCAATCCCGCGTCCTATAAAGCTCCAAAGCGTGGATAAACGACGCGGGAAAGTCGATAATGTGGCGCGCCGTTTCGCCCTTTTCAAGCGCGTTTTCAAACGGTTCTAAAGCCTTTTTCGCCAGATCGTTTTCGCCCGATTTTATCCGCTCGATCGCTTCTTCGACGGCGCTTTTCCACTCTTCAAAGAATAGTCTGCCGGATAAAGATTCGTTCAAGATTGGATTAGCGTTTAGAAGCGTTTGCGTTTCCCGCATTCGGCGGTTTTTGAAAGCCTCGCGCAATTCGCCAAGCTCCGCGGCTCGCGGCAATGCCTCTTCAAAAAGCTCGCGCTTAGTCAAATCCTCCCAAAAAGGCAAGATCGCCTCTTTTGCCAAATCGGTTTTACCCTCTTCCATAAACCTAACGGCGCTAGGATAAACGCTCTCCTCCCAAGCGCGTTCTAGCCACTCGTAAAAAGGCGCGTTTAGTAAAGTAAAACCGCTTGTAGCGATCAGCGCGTTTGCCGCGTCGTAATCCTCCGCGTCGATCGCAAAGGCGCAAGATTCTTTAAGTTGGCTTAGATCGTAGCTTTCGCTCGCGCCTCTTTCGCCGATTACAAAGATAAAATCGCCGCGCTGTTTGAGAGCCGCGATCGGTTCGTTTAATAGCCGCCACGATCTAGCGATATGATTGCGCGTCAAATCAAGCGCCGTTAAAGAGCCGTTTTCCAGCCCGACTAGCGCATAGCGCGAGGTTACGATCAGAGCTTCGGGGGAGGTTCTAGGCGACGATATAGAGTCGATCGCCGCGCCGTTTGCATACCACGAACAGATAAACATATCGCTTTCTCTGCCAAGCAACAAAAGCCGTCCGTTAGGCAAAAAAGCGCCGCCGATCACGGATTTTGGCGGCTTTATTTCAAGTGCGATCCTATGCAAAAGCAGATCATATACGATAGCCGATCCATCGCGCTCCGCCGCGAACAAAAACCGTCGATCGGGACTGAAAAACAGGGCTTCAGGGCGTCTAAATAGCGCGGGCGCGAGCGAATAAAAATTGGCGCGGCGCGAAAAAATCTGCAAAAAACCTTCCGAATCAATCACGGCGAACAGATCGCCGCAGAACGCGGCGCGTGTAATCTCTTTTAAGCCTAAAATCTTCGAGGAGTATTCGCCCTTTTGTCCTAGCGAAAAACTAATGGCGATATTTTCTCTGATCGCCAACACGTCGCCCTCCGCCGAAATATCGACCGCTACCGCGTTGGCTAGACTTTCGACAAGTCTTTTATCCTTAAACTTTCCGTCTTTTTCAAAACGATAAAGAAAGCCGATCGCGTCGATCGCGTAAAAAAGCCCGTCTATAAACGTGGCGTCCAGCGGTTTGAAATCAAGATTTAACGCGGTATTCCAGCCCAAAAGTTTCTCGTTTGCCTTTTTAATGGCGCAAAGCATAGCCAAAGATCAATTAAAGAAAGGCGACCTTTTAATTAGAACGCGCCGTGAAAACGATTAAAACGACAAAACCGCCATATACGCTCATTCGCGCAAAACGATCGCCCCGCCCGCCTTTCTTAGCGATTTATGCGCGGGTTACGAGCTATCGCTACGCAAGGCGTCAATCGCTCTAAGAAAGGCGGGACTAGATCGGCGTAGCCGCGCGTATTTTGTATTACCATAGTTCGATCGCTTACTTAAATACCGTGAGTTTGGATTCTAGCCTGCGCATTGCGAGCGTTTCGCGGATCGACCGCCTTCCGCCAATAAGAAAAGAACGGGCGCGGTATAATAACGAGACCGACGCGATCGCGTAGCCAATACAAGGAGTTCAAGACGCCAACCAAAGTTGTTAACGCGTTTACGTTTTTAGCGTTTATTTTTACAAGCGTCCTAGACGCGCTTGGACATTAGGTCATTAAAGGTCGTCGATTGAAGAAAAATTTATTTCTTTTAATATATTCGCTGTTCTTGGTAGTTTATGCGTTTGGCGACGACGAACAAATAAAACGTTTTATCGCCAACGAGGAAAATCTTACAGGCTTTGAGTTTTTGGAAGACAATAAAGCAATCGAAAAAAAGATTTGGCGTTAAATTCAAACGCTATTGCGATCCAGTCAAAGATGGCAATTGCAATCATCATGAATCATTAGAAACCTGCATAGAAGCTAAAGGATATTATGTCATTTTTGAGAGTCCATTTCAAACCAATTTTAAAACTACCGACGGTGTTTCATTTCAAATATGGAAGCCCGCAATGCCCTGCGTAAAAAAAACAAATTAGAGACATGCAAACAACAATGATCGGCAAATCCAAAATGGAAATTATAGCGCTATTTGAAAAACCTGAGGAACATATATATAATTCTAATCTTATTATACTCTTACATTTCAAACTATTGGGACGAATGGAGCGAAAAATATAAAATCAATATAACGAGATGGGATGCCGTTGGTTTTATGTTCAAGAACGATCGCGTCGTCGCCTATCATATATTTAAGGGTGGAGAGCCTAGTCCAGACTCATACATAAAAAAGGATAAATAATGTTTGCAAGAATAATCTTAATCGCCGCTGTTCTAACGAACCTTTCGGCTTTTGCGGTCGAAACCGATCTATTAAACGATCCTAAGATCGTCAAAGCTTTGCAGGAGGACGAAATTACGATCGTCAAGATTGAAAAAATCTTAACGGACGTTAACGTTTCTAAAACCAAACAAGGTTAT
>JAISOU010000055.1 GCA_031275395.1 Helicobacteraceae bacterium
TTTCGTTTTCAATATAGACGCGCTGTTTGTTGCGAATCGGCTTGCCAAAACGCACTACGCCGTCAATATCAGCCAAAACCGCAAAGTCTTTAGGCTTTCGCGCTTCTAAAAGCTCGGTAACGCGGGGCAAACCGCCCGTAATATCGCGGCTTTTAGCGACCGCTTTTGGCATCTTCGCCAAAACCTGCGCTTCGCCGACGCTTTCGCCCTCTTGAACGAAAATCGCCGTTTTGAACTCCAGCGAATAGCGAATCAACCGCCCTGATTCGTCCGCAAGAACGATCGCGGGTTTGTATTCGGGCGGATAGTATTCGTTGATCATAAGGCGCGTTTGTCCCGTTAGCTCGTCGATCTGCTCGCTTACCGTCGCGCCCGGTATCAAATCCTCTAAATGGACTACGCCCGCGCATTCGGCGATCACGGGGATCGTGTACGGATCCCATTCGGCGATAACCGTCTGCTCGTCCGCTTCGGGGCGCGAAATAAGCGTTTGCGTATCGACTTTGGAGTTATCCGCCGTTTCTATTATGCTTCCGCGCACGATATAGTGGCGAATCGCTTCCCGATCCTCTTCGTCGGCTACGACGGCAAAAAGCCCCTTTTCGACGACCTTTTGACCGAGCGTAATATCGCGCCTTCTTTCAAGGTAGTCGCCTTTAAGCATATAGTATTTAACGATCCCGTTTGCCTTCGCCTCGATCTTGATCGGCACGGGCGCGCCGTCTTCTACGTGTAGCTCCGCGCCGTAGCTGATCCGAGCGGGTACGTTATAGCTCTCTTTGATCACCTCGACAATCGACTCGTCCGCTTTGATACGATCGCCCTCTTTGTATGGCAGATACAGCTTGCTTTCGATCTGTCCCGAAATGCCCGCTAATTCGTTTGGCTTCGCAATATCGTTTCTGCGAAGGTGAAAACGCGCCTGCTCGCTTCCGCTATCGACGATCAAAATCTGCTCGTCGTGGATCGTTTCTATGCGCAAAACGCCATCGAACGGCGCTTTAACTTTCGGTTCGACAAGCAAAACCGCCGCGTTACGCCGATTTGCCACGACGATTCTACCCGCGCCGTTTTTGAACGTAGAGAGGTTGTAGTAGCGAATAAAGCCCTCTTTTTCCGCGACAATTTTACTCTCCTCTTGCGTTCTGGAAGCCGCGCCGCCAATGTGAAAGGTTCTTAGCGTAAGTTGCGTTCCAGGTTCGCCGATCGATTGCGCGGCGATAATTCCCACCGCTTCGCCCTTTTGAACGATCTTACCTTCGCCTAGATTTAATCCGTAGCACTTGGCGCAAACGCCCTTGCGCGCTTTGCAGGTAAGCGGCGATCGGATCTTGACCGATTTGATCTGCGCTTCGACGATCGCTTGCGCTTTTTCTTCGTCGATTAGCTCGCCTTCCTTAAACAGCGCCTCGTTGCTAATCGGATCGATCGCGTCTTCGACGAGTATGCGCCCCAAAATGCGATCTTCGAGCGATTCGATCAGCTCGCCGCCTACCGTAATGCTCGTAACCTCTACGCCCTCGTGCGTACCGCAATCGTCGATATTGACGCGAACGTTCTGCGCCACGTCGATCAGTTTGCGCGTGAGGTAACCGGCGTTAGCCGTTTTCAGCGCGGTATCGGTCAAACCTTTGCGCGCGCCGTTTGTCGAGATAAAATACTCGATCATATTCAAACCCTCTTTGAAGTTTGAAACGACGGGCGTTTCGATAATCGATCCGTCCGGCTTAGTCATAAGTCCCCGCATGCCCGCAAGTTGCCTAATCTGTTGCGCCGAACCGCGCGCGCCGCTATCGGCCATCATATAAATCGAGTTGAAACCCTGCTTGTCGCTCTGAACGAGTTTCATCATCGCCTCCGCCACGCCGTTTTGCGTGTCCGTCCAAAGATCGACGATCTTGTTGTAGCGCTCCTGCTCGGTCAATAAGCCGGACGTAAATTGCGTCTGTATCTCTTTAACCTTCTTTTTCGCTGTCGCGATCGACTTCTCTTTATCGTCCGGCACCAAAATATCCGCCGCGCTAATCGAGATAGCCGCTTTTGTGGCGTAGCGAAAGCCCAAGTTTTTAAGGTGATCCAAAAACTCCGCCGCGTCTTTGACTCCGCCTCTTTTATAGACGTAATCGACCAACTCGCCGATCGTCTTTTTCTTTAATACGCGATTCCATAGATTAGCGGGAACATAGTCGGGCAGGATCGATTTAATAACGATCCTTCCAGCCGTCGTGGCGATCATCTGATCGCCTATCGCCACGCGAACGCGGGCGTGCAAATCGACCATACCGCCTTCGATTGCGATGATCGCCTCGTCGATCCCTGAAAAGAGCTTATTTTGCCCCTTTACTCCCCGCTTTTCCATCGAAAGGTAATATAGCCCTAAAACCATATCCTGCGAAGGCGCGGTTACGGCGCGCCCCGTAGCGGGAAGCAGGATATTCATCGAGCTTAACATCAAGATTTTCGCTTCCGCGATCGCCTCTTGCGAAAGCGGAACGTGAACCGCCATCTGGTCGCCGTCGAAGTCCGCGTTAAAGGCGGCGCACACGAGCGGGTGAAGGCGAATCGCCTTGCCGTCGATCAGTTTAGGGTGAAAGGCTTGGATCGAGAGCTTGTGAAGCGTCGGAGCGCGATTTAACAAAACGGGGTGTCCCTCGACGACCTCCTGCAAACACTCCCAAACCTCGTTGCCCTGTTGTTCGATCAGACGTTTTGCCTGTTTAAGCGTCGTGGCGTAGCCTTTTTCTTCTAATTTCGCCATTAAATGGGGCTTGAAAAGCTCCAACGCCATAATTTTTGGCAGACCGCACTGATCCATATTGAGTTCGGGACCGACCACGATCACCGATCGACCTGAAAAATCGACGCGCTTGCCCAAAAGGTTTTGGCGAAAGCGCCCCTGTTTGCCTTTGATAATCTCGCTTAAAGATTTCAGCGGACGTTTATTTGCGCCTTTGACCGCGCTGGCGCGTCTGCCGTTATCAAAAAGCGCGTCGACCGCCTCTTGAAGCATACGCTTTTCGTTGCGGATAATGATCTCTGGCGCTTCAAGCTCTAAGAGTCGTTTTAGGCGGGCGTTGCGATTGATCACGCGGCGATAGAGATCGTTTAGATCGCTCACCGCAAACTTGCCGCCGTCGAGCGCCACAAGCGGGCGAATATCGGGCGGAAGCACGGGCAGAACCTTTAGGATCATCCATTCGGGGCGGTTGTCGGAGTTTAGGAACATCTCGACGACCTTTAGCTTTTTGACGAGCAGTTTGAGTTTGGTTTCCGCAGTCGTCGCTTTAATATCCGCTTTTAGCCTCTCATACATTGCGGGCAGATCGAGATCTTCAAGCAATCGGCGCACCGCCTCCGCGCCCATCTCGGCGTGAAAACCGGTATGCGAATAACGCTCTTCAAGTATGCCGTATTGCTCTTCGTTAAGAATATCGCATTTTGCGACGGGCGATTTGTTGGTATCTCCGTCGTAAAACGCTTCGCCCGCGTTCTCCACGATATACGCCTCGTAATACAGAACGCGCTCTAAATCTTTCGTCATCACGCCCAAAAGCGTCCCTACGCGGCTTGGCAGGGAATTGACATACCAGATATGCGCTACGGGAGCGGCAAGCTCGATATGCCCCATTCTGCTTCTGCGCACTTTTGAGCTTGTTACCTCGACGCCGCACTTTTCGCACTTAATGCCTTTATAGCGCATCTTCTTATATTTGCCGCACAGACACTCGTAATCGCGTACGGGGCCGAAAATCTTCGCGCAAAAAAGTCCGTCGCGCTCCGGTTTTAGCGTGCGATAGTTGATCGTTTCAGGTTTTTTAACCTCGCCGAAACTCCAGCTAAGAATCTTTTCCGGACTTGCGATCATCACTTGGAGCGCGTCGAAATCGCGCGCTTTTTCGTCGGGACCTACGATCACCTTTTCCAATTTACCCATTGTCCGTCTCCTTATATAAGCTAATATCAAGCCCTAGCGCCTGCAACTCTTTCGTTAATACGAAGAAAATCTCCGGAACGCCGCTCGCGGGCATATTTTCGCCCCGCGTGATCGCCTTGTAGGTTTGCACGCGTCCTTCCGTGTCGTCCGATTTGACCGTTAGCATCTCTTTAAGCGTGTGCGCCGCGCCGTAAGCCTCCAGCGCCCACACCTCCATTTCGCCGAAACGCTGACCGCCGAAAAGCGCTTTACCGCCGACCGGCTGCTGCGTTACGAGCGAATAGGGGCCGGTGCTTCTCGCGTGGGCTTTTTCATCGACTAGGTGGTGGAGCTTGAGCATATACATATAGCCCACATTAACCCGCTCTAAAAACCTCTCGCCCGTGCGCCCGTCGTAAAGCGTCGTTTTCGCGTCGGAATCGATCTTCGCCATACTGAATAGATTTTCAAACTCGCTCGCGCTTACGCCCTCGAAAACTGGGCTTGCGAAGCGAACGCCGTTCGTCCAGTCGCGGGCGTATTTGATCAGTTCGTCGTCGTTTAACTCCTCTAGGTACTTTACGCCCACTTTGTGCGGCGTAGTGGAGGCGATCTCGATCATCTTTTCGCGTAGGCGCTGAACATAATCGGCGCGTTTTTGCTCGAAAATCTCGCCGAGTTGATCGCCTAAGCGTTTGCCGATCAATCCTAAATGCACCTCTAAAATCTGCCCGATATTCATACGGCTTGGAACGCCTAACGGATTTAGCACGATCTCCACGCTTCTGCCGTCCTCTAAATACGGCATATCGTGTTCTGGAACGATCGTAGAAACAATGCCCTTGTTGCCGTGCCTTCCCGCCATTTTATCGCCGACTTTAAGTTTGCGTTTGGTGGCGATATAGACCTTGACTAGTTTTACCACGCCGCTAGCTACGATGTCGTCCTTTTCAATGGTGGAAAGTTTCTCCTCGTGATCGACGCGAAGCTGCTCTTTTTCGTTCCTAAAATGCGCCTTGATCGCCTCGTAGTCGGTCTGCGCCTTTTTATCCAGTCCTTTGACCAACGATCCCAAAGCGAAGCGGTTGATGTTTTTAAGTTCTTCTTTACCGACGCATTCGCCTTTTTTATAGGTATTTTCGCCGATCGTTACGTCGTCGATCAACTTTTGTTTCGATAAAAAACCGTTGATTTTCAACATCTCCTCGCGGTCGATCATCTGAAGTTTGTCGTTATGCTCGCGCTCCAGTTCGCCTTTTTGCGCTTCAAATTCGGCGATCGTTCTCGCGTCGCGTTCCGCGCCCTTTTTAGTGAATATTTTAACGTCGATCACAACGCCTTCGACCGATTCGGAGCAGTAGAGCGATTTATTGACCACGTGTCCGCCCTTTTCGCCGAATATCATTCGTAAAAGCCGCTCTTCGGGCGTGAGTTTAACGTCCCCTTTGGGGCTAACCTTGCCCACGAGAATCATTCCGGGTTTGACATAAGAACCGATTTTAACGATACCGCTATCGTCTAAATGGAGCGTGTCCTCCTCTTTGACGTTTGGCAGATCGCGAGTGATCTCCTCCACGCCGTGTTTTAGCTCTCGCGCCTCGATCTCTTTTTCGTAGATATGCACGCTGGTAAAAGCGTCGTCGCGGATTAGCTTTTCGCTGACGACGATCGCGTCCTCGTAGTTAAAGCCGTTCCAAGGCATAAAGGCCACTAATACGTTTTTGCCGAGCGCAAGCTCGCCCTGATCCATATTTGATCCGTCCGCGACAATATCGCCCGCCGCGACAATATCGCCTTTTTTGACGATCGGACGCTGATCAAAGTTGCTGTTTTGATTGGTGCGCAGATACTTTTGCAACGGATAGTGATCGATAAAAGCGCCGTTTTCGTCCTCGCCTAGAATATAGACGTTTTTAGCGTCTACTTTTTCGACTAAACCGCCGCGCTTTGCTTTTACGCTCTGCCAAGCGTCGCGCGCGATTGTCTTTTCCATACCCGTTCCCACGATCGGCGCGTCCGTCCAAATAAGCGGCACCGCTTGGCGCTGCATATTCGACCCCATCAAAGCGCGGTTTGCGTCGTCGTGTTCCAAAAACGGGATCAAACCCGCCGCCACGCCGACGACCATTTTCGGCGAGAGGTCGATCAGATTGATCTTGTCGCGCTCTACAAGCATAATTTCGCCGTCTTTACGCGCCTCTAAAAGCTCCTCGGCAATCAAGCCGTTCTCGTCGATCTTGGCGCTTGCCGGAGCGATCACCTGCCCTTCTTCCTGCGTGGCGGTCAAATCGACGATCTCGTCGGTAACCGCGCCGTTGATCACCTTTCGATACGGCGCTTGAATAAAGCCAAGCTCGTTCACCTTCGCGTAAGTCGAAAGCGTATTGATCAGACCGATGTTTTGACCTTCTGGCGTTTCGATCGGACAGATTCTGCCGTAGTGCGTAGGATGCACGTCGCGCACCTCGAAACCGGCGCGATCTTTAACAAGCCCGCCCTCGCCTAGCGCCGATAAACGGCGTTTATGCGTAACTTCGGAAAGCGGGTTTGTCTGATCCATAAATTGCGAAAGCTGCCCCGTGCTGAAAAAATCCAAGATCGTCGTCGTGATCAGTTTTGTGTTGATCAGATCGTGCGGCATAAGCTCGTCGTAAGAGCTGATTGTCGTCAGTTTGTCGCGGATCGCCTTTTGCATTTTGACAAGCCCCTGATGAAGCTCGTTGGATAAAAGCTCGCCGATCGCCCGAATACGCTTGTTGCCCATATGATCGCGATCGTCGATATATCCGTGTCCGTTTTTGACTTTCATTAGATATTGAACGGTTTTGATCACGTCTTCGGGGGTTAGCACGGTAACGTAATCGGGGACGTTCACGCTTAATTTATGGTTCATCTTCATACGACCGACTTTAGTCAGATCGTAGCGTTCTGGATCGAAAAATAACTTATTTACGAAGTCGTGCGCGGCCTCTTTAGTTACCGGCTCGCCCGGTCGCATAACTTTGTATATCCTAATCGCCGCAAGATCGTTTTCGTCGTCGGTCTTTTCGGACGCGCGCAAGAGTTTAATAGACTCCACGTCGGCGCTAAAAGCCGCGATAACCGATTTATCCGATCCGGGCGCCGCGTCGTTCGCGATTTTAATCTCGGTAACGCCCGCGTCAAAAAGTTTTTTTAGTTTATGTTCGTCAAGTTGAACGGGCGCTTCTAAAATCACCTCGCCGCTCTTTGCGTTGATCGCCGATTCGGCGATATGGCGTTCTAGCAAAACCTCCAACGGATATTCTACAAAGTCAAGCCCCTCTTCCTTGAGCTTTTTGGCTTTGCCCGTCGCCAAGCGCTTACCCGCCGCAAGGATAATCTCGCCCTTTTCGTCTTTAAGATCGTAATCGAGCCGCCCGTTGAAAAGTTCCGGATCAAAAGGCGCAAGAAAGCGGTTATCGCGTAGCGTGATCGTCAGGATCGGATAAAAGAGGCGAACAATATCCTGCTTGCTGTATCCAAGAGCGCGGAAAAGCACCGTAATCGGCACCTTTCTGCGATTGTTAATGCGCACGAAAAGCGTGTCTTTTGCGTCGTATTCAAAGTGAAGCCAACTGCCGCGATCGGGAATAATCTGAGCGGTATAGCTCAGTTTATTGGCAATCGTCGCGCTTTCATCGACTTTGAAAATTACGCCCGGGCTTCTGTGAAGCTGATTGACGACAACGCGCTCTACGCCGTTGATAATAAAGCTGGTGCGATCGGTCATCAGCGGGATTTCGCGGACATATAAAGATTGCTCTTTCATATCCTTTACGCCGATAATCTTGCCCGTCTTATCGTCTTTTTGATTAACGATTAAGCGTACTTTTATTTTAAGCGGCACGCAGTAGGTCAGCCCGCGTTCCATCGACTCTCGAATCGTATATTTGGGCTTGCCAAACTCGCCGCCTATATATTCCAGCGTGATATTATTGTGTTGATCGTGAATGGGAAAGATCGCGCGAAAAACGCGCTCGATTCCGCTTTTATCGCGCGAATCGCGTCCGATCATCAAAAAATCGTCGTAACTACTTTGCTGAAGTTGCAAAAGATTTGGGATAGGTAGAGCCTGCGGGATTTTTGCAAAATCGACGCGAAGACGGCTTCCAGACTTAAGGCTGTTTAACATAGGTTACCTCGCAATAAAATTAACGCCGAAGCTCGGCGGAAAATGAAAACCGCGAAAACGCGGTTTTATAGACTGATTGACGCAAAAAAAGACGCGGCGCACAATCGATACGCGCGAAGTTGGGGGCTCTTAAGTCCAAAAAAGCGCGCTTTTTGGAAACCTACGCAAACAAAAGAGCCGAAGGACGATCGTAAGCGGGCGTTTCGCCCGCCGCGATCGCGATAATTTGTTACTTTAACTCGACCTGAGCGCCGGCTTCTTCGAGTTTTTTCTTCCAGTCCTCTACGTCGGCTTTTGCCACGTGTTCTTTGAGAACCGCGGGAGCGCTTTCTACAAGGTCTTTCGCCTCTTTTAGTCCAAGACCGGTAAGCTCGCGGACAACTTTGATAACGTTGATCTTCTTCTCGCCCGCAGATTTAAGATGAACGTCAAACTCGCTCTTCTCTTCGGCCGCTTCGGGAGCCGCCGCTACGCTAGCCGCGCCCGCCACTACGGTCGGAGCGGCGCTAACGCCGAACTTTTCTTCAAAAGCTTTAACGAGATCGTTAAGCTCGACTACAGTTAATTTGCCGATGTATTCCAGCAGTTCTTCTTTAGTGATCGCCATTTGTTTCCTTTTTTTGTTTTTTAGCGTAATCTCGACGCGCTATGCGGCGAGTTTCTTAGACAGATTGTCAAGACCCGTAACGAAACCGCGTAGCGGAGCCGTCCAAACCGACAAAAGCATACCGATAAGCTGTTCTTTGGAAGGTAGCTTGGCAAGCGCGTCGATATAACTTGCATCGACCGCTTTATTCTCGATATAACCAGCCTTGAGCGAAAACTTCTCTTTGGATTCGTCGGCGAATTTGCTTGCCATTTTAATTAGGCTCAAACCGTCGCCGCCCCAAAGAAAGACGTTTGTTTCTCGAAGGCTTAAACCCTCTTTGCCCGCGCTTTTCAAAGCGAGCGTCGCTAAGGAGTTTTTTACCACCTTAACGAACCCGCCAATCTTGCGCGTTCTATTTCTTAAATCCTCAAACTCCGACACGCTAAGACCTTTGTAATCCGCGACCAAAATAGTGTCGCTGTTTCCAAACTCTTTTGCGAGGTAGTCGACGATCTCCGTTTTTTCAGCTTTTGTCATTTATCTCCTTTCCGACAACTTCGGCGGGCTTTATTAAGTTCGGTCGCCCAAACGCCCGCTGTCTTTAGCCTACAGAAATCAACCGCGCAGTTCCGTCAATTCATTTACGTCTAATAGGATCGACGGCGACATAGTCAAGCTCATCGCCGCTTTTTTAACGTATTTGCCTTTGGCGCTCGCGGGCTTCATTCGGTTCAACGCTTTGACCAAAGTCGCGGCGTTCTCTCTGATCTTGTCGCTAGAAAAACTAGCCTTGCCGATACCGGCGTGGATATTGCCTTTTTTATCGACTTTGAAATTAACCTGACCGCCCTTTGCGTTTTTAACGGCGGTCTTAACGTCCTGCGTTACCGTTCCCGTTTTGGGATTAGGCATAAGCCCTTTTGGTCCCAAAATCCGTCCGATCTTGCCCACTACGCCCATCATATCGGGCGTAGCGATCACAATATCAAAGTTGATAACGCCCTTTGCAACCTCTTCGGCAAGATCGTTATCGCCTACCACGTCCGCTCCGGCATCTTGCGCCTCTTTCGCCTTTTCGCCTTTAGCGAAAACCGCGACGCGCACCTTTTTACCCGTGCCGTGCGGCAGGACGACCGCGCCCCTGATCATTTGATCCGCGTGGCGCGGATCGACGTTAAGCCAAACGGCTAACTCGACCGTTTCGTCAAACTTCGCGCTTTTAAGCTCGCCGATCTTTTGCGACGCTTTATCAAGCGAATAGATTGCGCCCTTTTCAAGCGTTTCGTTTAGTTTTTGTATCCGCTTTGCAACTTTTGCCATATTTCCAGCTCCTAATCCACTACCTGAATACCCATACTACGGGCGGAACCCGCCACGCTTTTGAACGCGGACTCCTCGTCTGAAGTATTCATATCGACGATCTTCTGTTTGACGATCGCCTGAATCTGCGCTTTTGTGATCTTGCCAACGATGTTTTTAAGGGGGTTATCAGTCCCCTTCTCTACTCCCGCCGCTTTTTTGACAAGATCGGTAACGGGCGGTTGCTTAGTAATAAACGAAAAACTTTTGTCCTCGTAAACCGTGATCACGACGGGCAGATTCCAACCCGCGCTATCTTTTGTCTTTTCGTTGAACTCCTTGCAAAACGCCATAATATTGACGCCTCTTTGACCCAAAGCGGGACCGACTGGAGGCGACGGATTCGCTTTAGTTGCAGGAATAACGAGCTTGATCTGTCCCACGACTTTTTTAGCCATTTGCTTACCTTTCTTAAACTATCTTTTTTACTTGCGAATAGAGCATTTCAACGGGAGTCGATCGCCCGAAAATCGAAACGTTCAGGCGCAATTTGCCCGTCGCCGCGTCATACTCTTCGACAACGCCGGTAAAGTTTTCAAACGGGCCGTCTACGATGCGCACCTGTTCGGCGGTATCGAAGAATATCTTGTGCTTCGCGGGCGCTTTATTCCTCGCCTTATCCAAGATAAGCTGAATATCCTTCTCGCTTAGCTCGGAAGGGCTTTCCGTTTCGCCGATAAAGCGAGAAACCTTCGAAAGCGACTGAATGCGATGCTGCATATCTTTGTCCATCTCCAACTGCGCGAAAACGTAGCCGGGATAAAGACATCTTGCGACCGTCTTCGACTTGCCGCTTTTGCCGTCAATCTCGATGAGATCCTCCGTTGGAACGACGACCTCCGCGATACGATCGGGAATCGAAAGCTCGTCGCGCAGACGCTCGATCGCCTTTTTAACGCTCTGTTCGCTTCCGTAATAAGTCTGGATCGCATACCATTTCTGCGCCATCTATCGCCCTTAATTTATTACCGACGAGATACTGTAACTCATCAGCAGATCGACTAGAGCTAAAAAAAGCGTAATTACGGTTACGACCGAAAAAACCGCTATAAAAGCGCTCTTCACCTGCATTGGCAGGGGAAAGATGACCTTGCTTAACTCCGCTCTTGAGAGCCGAAAATAGCTAATTAGTTTTTCCATTTATATCCCTCTGTATCCCCTAATGGCAGGGTAGGTAGGATTCGAACCCACAACCTACTGATTTGGAATCAGCCGCTCTACCGTTGGAGCTACTACCCTAACATAACGCCCTACCCGCCCCCGCGAACGGGAACGGATAGACGTTATATTTTCGTTTCTTTATGCGCCGTGTGCTTTTTCAGACGCGGGCAATACTTCCTATACTCGACCTTATCAGGGTGAGTTTTCTTGTTCTTTGTGGTCGTGTAGTTAATATCGCCGCACTCCACGCACTTCAACCCGATCTTATCGCGCATAACTAGACCTTACTTAATAATCTTCGTAACGACGCCCGCGCCGACGGTTCTGCCGCCTTCTCGGATAGCGAAGCGCGTGCCTTCTTCGATAGCGATCGGAGCGATTAAGGCGCATGAAACCTTAATGTTATCCCCAGGCATAACCATCTCGACGCCCGCAGGAAGAGAAACCGCGCCGGTAACGTCCGTCGTGCGGATATAAAACTGCGGACGATAGCCGGCGAAGAAAGGCGTATGTCGTCCGCCTTCGTCTTTGGTTAGCACGTAGATTTCCGCTTCAAACTCGGTGTGCGGGTTGATCGTGCCGGGTTTTGCCAGCACCATACCGCGCTCTACTTCCTCTTTTTTCGTGCCGCGTAAAAGAATGCCGCAGTTATCGCCCGCTTCGCCTTGCTCCATCTCTTTGTGGAACATTTCTACGCCCGTAACGACGGTTTTGCGAGTTTCGCGCAAACCGATAATTTCAACTTCCTCGCCCACTTTCACCACGCCGCGATCGATACGACCGGTAACGACCGTGCCGCGACCCGAGATCGAGAAAACGTCTTCGACCGGCATCAGGTAAGGCTTATCCGTTTCGCGCTTAGGAGTAGGAATAAACTCGTCGACCGTATCTAAGAGCTTAACGACCTTAGCCGTCCATTCGTCCTCTTTGCCTTCCATACCCGCGTCGAGCGCCAGCTTCGCCGAACCTGCGATAATCGGAGTGTCGTCGCCGGGAAACTCGTATTTGCTAAGCGTTTCGCGCACTTCCATCTCGACAAGCTCGATCATCTCGGCTCTTTCGCTCTCGTCCAACATATCCTCTTTGTTTAGGAAAACGACGATATACGGAACGCCGACTTGGCGCGCCAAAAGAATGTGTTCTTTGGTTTGCGCCATAACGCCGTCGGTAGCGGCGATCACAAGGATCGCGCCGTCCATTTGCGCCGCGCCGGTGATCATATTTTTGACGTAGTCGGCGTGTCCGGGACAATCGACGTGAGCGTAGTGGCGCTTCGCCGTTTCGTATTCTACGTGGCTCGTAGCGATCGTAATGCCGCGCTCTTTTTCTTCGGGCGCGTTATCGATCTGATCGTACGCCTTCTTTTCGCCGCCGTATTTATTCGCTAAAACGACGGTGATCGCCGCCGTAAGCGTAGTCTTGCCGTGATCGACGTGTCCGATCGTGCCGATATTGATATGCGGCTTGGATCGGACGAATTTTTCTTTTGCCATCTCTTATTTCCTTTCTTTTTTTACTTCTTGTTTAGCTCGTTATATGGAGCCCATAAGAAGAATTGAACTTCCGACCTCTTCCTTACCAAGGAAGCGCTCTGCCTCTGAGCTATATGGGCGCGAGGCATTATCTTTAGGCTTTATTTCGCTCGCAAAGAGCTTAAACCAACCTCAAAGGTTCCGCTTTATGAAACGCGTGAATGATTCGGCAGGGGGGGCAAAAAATGCCAGCTCCCGAACTAACCGAACTTGCGTCATTGGAGCGGGAGACGGGACTCGAACCCGCGACCCTCAGCTTGGAAGGCTAATGCTCTAGCCAACTGAGCTACTCCCGCACGAAGCGCGTATTTTAGCTAATTTTACGCTTACGACTTTCGTGCGATCATAGATCGCCGCCGAAAGTTTTAGCTTTTTAGCCAAAATCCTACGCGCAAAATAGGCGTCCAATGGTGGTGAGAGAAGGATTCGAACCTTCGAAGGCAGAGCCAACAGATTTACAGTCTGTCCCCTTTGACCGCTCGGGAATCTCACCTCGCCTTGCAAAACGACCAAACGCCTCGCAACGCCATAACGCCTAACGCAAGTCCAGCGCGGTAAAACGCTGTTTCTTAAAAACTGAAACCAAAACGACTAAACTGGAGCTGGTTAAGGGACTTGAACCCCCGACCTGCTGCTTACAAGGCAGCTGCTCTACCAACTGAGCTAAACCAGCCCTGAAGTTTAAGGGCGCAATTGTAGCTTGCAATCCTTAATCTGCCATTAAATCCCGCCTAAAAACGCCGAAATTATACAAAAAAACGTCCGTTTCGCCGCGAATCGATCGCCAACAAACTAGCTTCGCAACGCGGTTCGCGCAAAATTGCAAAAATCCGCGCGACTTTTTACCCGCGGCAATGATTTCGCCTGTTTTGCAAGACCCGCAAACGTCGCCAATCGCTTTTTTTGTGAAATTGGGAAGACGACTAGGAGAGCTTAGGTAATATATCGGCTTATTTTTAGGAGATAATATGTTAGATAAAGAACCGATGACGCCTAAAGGCTACGAAAAGATCGTTAAAGAGTTGGAGCGTCTTAAAAACGCGGAGCGCGCGATTGTGGCGAAGGAGATACAGATCGCGGCGCAACTAGGCGATCTTAAAGAAAACGCCGAATATCACGCCGCGAAAGAGAAGATGAATCACTTAGAAAAGCGCGTTTCGCTCTTAGAACAGTTTGTCGCTAAAGCGCAGGTGATCGATCCGTCTACGCTCCCGCACAAGCGCGTTAGCTTCGGTTCGACCGTTACTTTATTGGATCTCGAAACGGAAAAAGAGATTGCTTATACGATCGTAGGCTCGGCGGAGAGCGACGCGGCAAAAGGTATGATCTCGATCGGATCGCCGCTTGCCAGAGCGTTGATCGGTAAAGAGGCGGGCGCGGACGTCGTAGCCGATCTGCCGAATGGAATAAAAGAATATGAAATCGTTTCGATCGGCTACAAAGAGATCGGGCTTGATTAGAAAAACATACGGTTCTTGAACCTTAAAAGGCGGGTAAAAAGTGAAATTGCAAATAAAAAAACTTGATCCTAGTGCGCGGATTCCAAAATACCAAAGCGCCAACGCGGCGGGCTTCGATCTACACGCGCTAGAAGACGGCGAAATAGCTGCGGGCAAAAGCGCTCTAATTAAAACGGGACTGGCGATCTCTTTACCGATCGGCTACGAATTGCAGGTGCGCCCAAGAAGCTCGTTAGCGTTAAAACATAGCGTTACGGTGCTTAATTCGCCCGGCACGGTCGATAGCGACTATCGCGGCGAATTGATGATAATCTTGATCAACTTAGGGAACGAAACTTTCAAAATCAGCGCAGGCGATCGAATTGCGCAGGCGATCTTAAGCGCCGTTTCGCAAGCCGATCTCATCGAGGTTGAAGAGCTTGACAAAACGGAGCGCGGCGCGGGCGGTTTTGGAAGCACGGGCAGATAAACGCCGAGTTTCTCGCGGTTTTTGCGACGCTTAGACAAATAGGCATAAAACCGCGAAACATAAAACGCGACGGCTTTTTAATCGCGCCCGTCGCGTTTAATCGACTACGAAATTAGCGCGGCAAATTTATTTTCAGCGCCTTCAATCGCTCTTTTCTTTCCTAAACGCTCTTAATAATAACATAGGCTCGAGAACAGTTTAGCGGGCTACGCCCTTTGCGCGGTTTTTCTCCGCCCGCATTTGGGGCGGGGGTCAATGCTACGCATTGACCTATTACATGCCCCAAACGTCGCATACAGCCGGAACGTTATGCGCAATGCGTCCTAAATTTTATGAAAAAATAAAAAACAGCAACTTTATACAATACAAACATAAAAATAGGCGATAAAATAACAATCAAACTTTATAAGGAGCGTTCTTATGGACAAAACGGCATTTGAATTGGGAACCATTTATATTAATGGGCACGAACTCAATAAAACGGAAAATATTGGGTGGCAAAAACATCCGAAATTTGACGGGGTCTTTACAAAAGGTCTGTTTTCTGGTAAAGACAGCAATGACAATTTAAGCGCGATGCTGGTCAAAATTGAGCCAAATTGCGAAATTGGAAACCATATCCATGAGGGGAAGGCGGAATTGCACGAAGTAATTCATGGGGAAGGCGTTACATTGGTAAATGATAAAAGCATCGTCTACAAACAGGGAACTATATCCTTGATACCGGCTGATATTCCACATAGCGTAAAAGCCAATAACAGCGGCCTCGTTTTGTTGGCTAAATTTACGCCGCCTTTAAATTAGAATGGTTTATCAGGCGATAATAAAACCAGAGTACGAATTTTTAGAAATTAGAAATTCGTCCCATAATTTTCCTATTCATTTTCATAAAAGATTATGTATAGGAAAAGTTATCTCCGGATCACAATATATAGAAATAAATAATCGTGAAAATAAAATATCAAAAAATGAGGTATATATTATTCCGCCATATATTACCCATTCGTGTAAAACCAATGGGAATAGGGATTATTTGGTATTTTCATTGAACCCAAGCGAAATAAAAAATTGGGAAATATTATCTGAAGGGGCAAAATATCTCGATTTGGATTTAACTAAAATAAAAAAATTAATAGATGGTATTATTTGCAGTAATGATTTGGAAAAGAATAATATTGTCAATTATTTATTAAATTATTGCGAAGAAAATCAAAATAACAATATAAAACTAAACGACGTTGCCAATAAACTTGGATACAATAAATATTATATTTTACATTTATTTAAAGAAAAAATGGGCATTAGTTTGCATCAGTATATTATACAATTAAAAATAAAACGGGCAAAACAAAATAAAAACAATAATTTATTGGACATTGCGCTGGAAAACGGTTTTTTTGATCAAAGCCATTTTATAAGGCATTTTAAAAGATATGAAGGAATAACGCCAAAAGAATATTATAGATCAAAAACAACGGAGTACTGCACATAACAGATCTATATATGCTTCGCCGCTAGTAGGCGGTTCGGGCTACGGTTTTGCTTTGGTTTCGCTTCGATCTTTTTTACGCCTTATTCCGCCTACATTATACATATCCCCAAAAAATGTTTGGGAAATATATTGACAAATCGATCGTATTTCGGCTTACGCTTGTAATTTTAGCTATCTTGTAGGCTTCAAAATCAGCGCAAAAAAGCTTTAATCTGTCTTAGCTTACGCTCAGACTAGCTTGGACGGCTTAGGATAAGTATAATCTTGTCTTGAGTCTTATTTATAAACGCGGATCGACGGGTTCGCTCTCTAAAGCCAAAACGCCAAATACGCATTCATGAACGCGATAAAGCGGATCTTTTTTAGCAAACCGCTCGAGCGATTCCATACCGAGCGCAAACTCTCTTAACGCCAAATCGCGTTTTTTGTTAAGCGAACGTTTTTTAAGCCGAGCGAGATTATTTTTAAGCGCGTATTCCGGCCCGTAAATAATTCGTAAATACTCCCTGCCTCTACATTTTATCGCGGGTTGTAAAAGTCTATTATTGTCGGTAGCGATAAAATCGTAAGGTTTAACCACCATTCCTTCGCCGCCACTTTGGGTTAGTTTTTCCCACCATTTTACGCCGATCGCGATAGAGTTTTCGTCGGTAGTATCTACGATTTTATATGGGGTTTCTATAAATATCTGGTCAAACCCCGTTATGTGTTTTCTAATTATCTCCATATGGGCGATATGGCTTTCATTATTCCAAACTTTGCCTTCCGTAGCGAGGATATGAAACGGGGCTATTTTATAGTCGTCGATCGATTTAATTTCCCAACAATAACCGCGATAAGATTGCGTATATAACGTAAGCGCTTCGTAACGCGATTTATAATCGCTTAAAAGCGCGTTTATATCGGCGCTTTGGCTCGATTCTCCGCGTTTAGCTGCGCGCTGCGCTATTTGCGCGCTATTGAAAAGTTTTGCCGCTTTTTCTATTTGCGCGTTTGCCGCTTCTAGCGCCGATCGTCCCGCTTGCCCTACGGAAGCGTATTGTTGGCTAATAAGCGTTTGCGCTTTGGCCGACCAAGGAGTCAGTTCGGTATCTAAACAGATCCAATCGGTTTGAAAATCCTCCCAAAAACTAGAGTCCGTCAATACTTTATTAAGACGCTCTAAGATAGCTAATTCAGTTTGCGGATCGCTAAAAAAATCTCTGCCCGTTCTTGTATAAATTACGCCTATTTTTCCGTCCGAAACGTTGAATCTTTTTGCGGCGCTTAGTTCATTTTTGCATAAAACTATGATCGCTCTTGAACCCATATGCTTTTGTTCGCAAACAACCGCGCCAACCCCTCTTTTGCTATAGTATTCAAAAGCCTCGATCGGATATTCTAAATACTCTTCATTGCGGCTAGTTTCGCAAGGCGACATAGTCGGCGGCAGATATATTAACCAATGCGGATCAATTGCGAAACGGCTCATAATCTCAAGCGCGGCGATCGCGTTTTCTTCGTTAATTTTTATATTTGGGTTTAAGCGCGTAGATAGATAACGCCTATTTAATACGTCATCGATATTTAGCGTGTCGTCGTCGATAAAACTTTTTGATATTAAAGGTTTAACGCTTTTGTAATACTCTTTTGCGGCGGCTATCTCTACGATTTCGCGTTCGGGATAGCGAAAAGCGCTAAGTTTTCCGCCAAAAACGCAACCCGTGTCTATGCAGATCGTATTATTGACGTTTTGAACGTCAAGATTTGGAGTATGTCCATAAACGACTAGCGCCTTACCTCTATAGTCGTTTGCCCACGACAATCGAATCGGTAAACCGTATTCGTCTATTTCGCCGCTAGTTTCTCCATAAAGACAGAACGTCTTAACCGTTTCGGAGCCTCTGCCTTGCATTTTTTCTTTGATTCCCGCGTGGGCGACTACAAGATTTCCGTTATCAAAAACGTAATGGCTAATTAACGAACCAAGAAAACTCTTAACGTCGTCGCAAAACTCGGCGCTCTCTTTTTCTAACTCTGCGATCGTTAATTCAAGCCCGTGCGCGACGACGACTTTTGCGCCTTTCATATATCTTAAAAGTTTATAATCGTGATTGCCTAGTATGCAATATGCGCTATTATTTTTTACCATATTCATAACCAGTCGAAGCGTCTTAACGTTTTGCGTTCCTCTATCGCATAGGTCGCCAAGAAATATCGCTTTTCGTCCAATCGGAGCGACTACGGAAAAATCTTGCTCGTCGATCGAATATCCCAACTTTTCTAATAGAGCGCAAAGCTCGTTAAAACAACCGTGAATATCGCCAATAATATCAAAAGCTCCGCGTTCGTCTTTTTTATTATTCCATAAAGGCTTTCGTGCGATTTCAACAGAGTTTGCCTCTTCCTCGCTATCGATTATATAAACATATCTAAAACCCTCTTTTTCAAGTCGTTTAATAGAGCGTCTAAGTTGATCGTATTGTTTTCTTATCACATAATCGCCAAAGTTTCTATCCGATCGCTTTTCGTTTCTCTCTATGCAAAGTTTTTCAGGCGTATTAAGGACGATTGCGATCGCGTGGCAGTTTTGCGCTCTAGCGATATGTACGATCTTTTCTCGCGCCTCTTTTTGCACGCTTGTAGCGTCTATTACGGTTAATTTTCCTAAGTCCAATCTTTTATTCGCCAGATAATAGAGCGCGTCGAAAGCCTCGCTGGAAACGGCTTGATTATTTTCGTCGTCCGAAACTAAAGCGCGAAAGTAATCCGAAGAAAGAATCTCCGTAGGCTTAAAATGTTTTTTGGCGAAAGTCGATTTGCCGCTACCAGAAACTCCTATCAAAGCGATTAAAGCTAATTCTGGTATTTCAAGCGCTTTATTTAATTGGCTCATAATCGGCTCTCTTCCTTATATTTTCTACGATCTCGTTCTAAAGTTTGCTCGGAAAAAAGCGCGGCCTGCGTGGGCGATCCAAGTTTTTCGTCCGATTCGCCAATGTCGAAAAATTGAACGGAATAACTATGCTTTTGCGCAACCCTATTCGCCCAATCTCTAAACTCGCCTCTTGCCCATTCAAAGCGGTGATCGCTATGGCGTAATCCGCCTTTTAGATTTTCATACTTCTCATTGTATTCGCCGTTGGGAGTAGTAACGATCGCATATCTAGGGCGCGCAAACTCGAACAATACGCGCTCGAAGGCGTTCAAGCGCGATAGATCTAAATGCTCTATTACCTCTACTACGCATGCCGCGTCGTAACCTTCAAAACGCCTGTCTTTATATGTTAGCGATCCTTGAAAGATTAAAAGTTTTTCTTTGGCGCTATCGCATAAACGATCGTATTTAATCTTTTCTTTCGCTCTTTCTAATATCGGATACGATACGTCGATCGCCCCTATTTTTTCTATAGAAGGCTCTTTTATCAATAGCGAAAGCAGATTTCCTTCGCCGCAGCCAAGATCGATAACGCTTTTTGCGCCGCATTTTTTTACTATATCGATCACGCGTTCTAAACGCTGGCGATTAAGACTTAATTTCTCTTTATTTATCTCCTCTTGTTCTACCGTTTCGTCGTCGGCTTCTCTTAATCTATTAAGCGCGAGATTGGCAAGCGATCGGCTTTTGGCTAAATAACACTTTGTTATAAACTCGCGTTCTGGGTGATCCTTTAGCCACTCCTCGCCTTGTCTTAATAGTTTATCCACCTCGTCTTCGCCTATCCAGTAGTGTTTTTTTCTATCAAAAACGGGGATTAAAACATAGATATGACGAAGCAAATCTGAAAGCCGAACTTTACCTTCGATCGTAAGATTTATATAAGCGCTTTCACCCCATTCGCTAAAGCGCTCGTCCGTAACGAAACGCTCAAATGAAACCCTGTATCCTAGCGGCTCAAATACCCTATTTAACATAGAAATATCGCTTTTGCACGGAAGCGTAACTATCGTCGCCGATAAATCTAATTTTGCGTCGGCAAGATCTTGAAACTCATCGCTGCGTCCCGACATAGCAGAACCAAAAATACGCGCGATCGCCACGCTAGTAAAAGAGGACGAAACATAAGGGCGATCGCAGACGTAATCAAAAAGCCCCGATCCGTTTCTTGCAAGATCGACGGGATCGATATCTAATAGTAGCGCGATCGTCGTTTTTTGCGCCGAAACTTCGGGATAAAATACATACGCTTTGCCGTAATTTAGCTCGAAAACCTGCGGGCGCGACGGATTTTTACGAAATAAATAACCAATATTTTGCGCGTTTTCGCCTGCGTATGAGATCGTTAGTATCATTCTAAAGCCTTTAACAAGGTTAAAATTATAGTATTCAAAATCTTAAAGCGCAAAAAAGGTAAAATGCGCCGTTGCGTCGGCTTTGTCGTTTAGGCGCAAAAGCTTTGTTTAGGAGCGCGTGGCGCGTAGATTTCGTCGCAAACAAACGGTTTTTATTGCGTTAATTATAACGATCTTAGCCGTATTTTTTACGATCGGAGGTTGTATGTCCCCGCCCAATTTTGACGAAGAGGCGTGGTATAAGACGACTAAATCTTACGATACCTCTTTGCTATACGCCGATCACGTCGACGAAGACGGCAAGTTTTTTAATCCTTGGCTTAGAATGCCTTCGCTCTCTTCGCTTATACTGCCGCGCATATTCTCAAAACGCGGCGGTTTTCCAGAGTTTTCGCTGGAAGAGTTTGAGTATATAAAAAACGACTACGGCTATCTTGGCGAGGATAATAACTCTATCTCGTTTCTCGGGCACGCCTCGTTTATTATTAAACTAGACGGCGCGACAATTTTTACCGATCCTCTGCTATCCGATCGGGCGGGGCTTGCGTCCAAAAAAGTTAAAATCCCGTTTAACTTTGATAACGTCCCGTTAAAACCGATTGTTCTTATTAGCCACAACCACTATGATCACCTCGATTATCAATCGGTAGTCGAGTTAATAAAAAAAGATGCGATATTTATCGTCGGGCTTAAAGTGGGCGATTACATCAGTGGTTTGGGCGCAAAAGAGGTTTACGAACTTGACTGGTGGAATAACGTAACAATCGATAGCGTTAAATATACCTTTTTACCCGCTCAACACTGGTCGCTAAGATTTGGACAGGGCGCCGATAAGACGTTATGGGGCGGCTTTCTGATCGAGGGAAGCAAAAACGTGTATTTTTCGGGCGATAGCGGATATTTTAGAGGTTTTGAAGAGTTTGGCAAGCGTTACGCGATCGATTACGCGCCATTGGCGTGGGGGCTTACGAACCGCGCTGGTTTATGCACTATCAACATCTTAACGTAGAGGAGTTTTTTCGCGCCGCAAAAGAGATTAACGCAAAGGTAGCGATTCCTATGCATTTAGGCGTTATACAGCTTGGCGACGAACACTATCTATACCCGCTTTATGAAATATCCAAAAGAGTTTCAAGCGAAGATAATATAACGATATTAAGAGTCGGCGAACGCCTAATAGTAGAGTAAGGCGCGATTTTAATTCGCCGATAATTTGTAATAAAGGCTTTTCTTAGCGCTAATTGCATATAGCGGAAGTATTCGGCGCGATCGGCAAAATCTCGTCGTCGTTCGTAAATACGGGAGCGCTATCGCCAAAATCTTCTATCGACAGATCGCGCATCAAATTAGCCGCCGCGTTTGTCGGGTCAATCCTAGGTCCGCCCGGCTTAACCTGAATAGCCGAATGTATCTTTCCCCGCGTAAAAGTTCCGTCGCTCGCAAGCGTAACCTCCAAGATCGGCGCTAAGCCGCGAAAACCGCTCAGATTCATCATCTCCCACGTAGCGAAATTACCCAGCGAATAGGCGATCAGGCGATCTTTATAAATTTCCATTCCTCGCGGAACGTGCGGCCCGTGCCCTACGACAAGATCGGCGCCGGCGTCTATGGCTATATGCGCAAAAGCGATCGGATCGCCGCGATCTTCTCCCCAATGAAACTCATGCCCTCTGATCGTATGTATCTTATCGCCGCCCTCCGCGCCGCCGTGAAAAACGACAATGACAAAATCGGCGACTTTCGCCTCTTGCGAAACAAGATTTGCGGTTAAGTTAAGATCGTTAATGCTATGTAGATTTGCGTTTGGCGCAAAGCCTATTATAGAAACGTTAAAATTGTTTATAATTAGCCGCGCTATATCGCCAATCTCTCCCGTATGCGAAATGTTTTGCTCGTCTAACGCGCGACGGGCGCTAGCGGCTCCTTGTTCGCCAAAATCGTAGGAGTGGTTATTAGCTAGATTCATCGCGTTAAAACCCGCTTCTTTAAGTAAAGCCGCGTAGCGCATCGGCATTCTAAACGTAAAACATCGCAAAGAGACGCTATATCGGCATTTGCGCGTTTCGCCGCCATCGATCATTGCGCCTTCAAGATTGCCGATCGTTAAATCGGCGGCTTGTAAAATAGGCTTCACTTCCGCGAACATACTTTTGCCGTCGTCGGGCGGAAGCAACGATTTATCGGGGTAATCCGTACCGATCATTATATCGCCAACGGCGGCTACTACGATTGCGTTTTTATTAACGGTTTTTATTTTTGTTTCGCCGCGTTTTGCGATCGGTTCGTACAGCGTTTCGATTTTAGGGCTTACGCTACACGCGCTAATAAAAATAGTAAGCGTAAGAAACAAAAAGAGATTAGCGATACGCATAAGTTTTTATTTAATCTTGCTCGACGACTATAATGCGGCGCGACGGCGCGGCTACTATCTGTTTAGAGGGCGGTACTAAGCCGTTTTCATTAACGTCGGATAAACGCGCTTTTAGATCGTCTATCTCTTTTTGCATTTGCGCGATCTGACGTTTTAATTTTAACGCTATATCCACTCCCGCTAAATTAACTCCCATATCCCGCGTTAGACTTAGAACAAGTCTAATTTCGTCTATATCTCTTTGCGAATATAGCCGCACCTTTCCTATCGATCGTCCCGGTTGAATCAATCCTTCACGCTCGTATTGGCGAAGCGTTTGCGGATGAACTTCTAATACCTTTGCCACAACGCTGATCATATAAACTGGTTCTTCGTAACTATGCATTTTTACTCCGGTAATTTTTCTTGTAACATCTTAAGAAGCTCGGGGTCAAGTTTATCCGCGCTTGGAATCGTTATCTGCGCGATCAGGTATAAATCGCCTCTTACGCCGCTTTTGCGATTGACGACGCCCGCTTCTTTAATGCGAAACTTTTGAGAGCTTTTCGTGCCGGCGGGTATTTTTAGCGACGTTTCTTTATCGATCGTTTTAACGCTAACCTTTCCGCCAAAAATCGCGGTTTTCAGCGAAATATAAAAGGTTTTTGTCAGATTATCGCCCTCGCGGATGTATTCGTTTGAAGGCTCGATACGAACTTGCAAAAGCAGATCGCCTCGATCGCCGTTTCTTCTCTTTTGTCCGCGTCCGCGAGCGCGCAAAGTTTCGCCTTCGTTAATGCCCGCGGGGATTCTGATCTTCATCAATTCGCCGTTAAAGCTAAACTGTCTTTCGCCGCCTAAGACTGCCGTTTCAAACGGGATCAAAAGCGTAGCGTTTGTATCCGCGTTCGCGCCGTCAAAACCAAAAGCGCTGTCAAACCCTTTTGCGCGTCCAAATCCGCCGAAACCTCCAAAACCTCCGCCGCCGCCGAAAATCTGATTTAATATATCGTTAAGGTTAAAATCCGCGCCGCCTTGCGATCGCGTGAAATCGTGGAAGGATTGATTGCCGAATATCTGATCGCCAAACTGATCGTACTGTCGGCGTTTTTTCTCGTCGCTTAGAATCTCGTAGGCGGCGTTGATCTCCTTAAACTTCTCTTCCGCGCCGCTCTCTTTGTTGATGTCTGGGTGGTATTTGCGCGCAAGGCGACGATACGCCTTTTTGATTTCCTCGTCGCTCGCGCCCTGCTCCACGCCCAACGTTTCGTATAAACTTTTACCCGCCATTCAATAACCCTCTTTAATATTTGAGTTGGCATTATAGCAAAAAGTTGAGCGCAACGCAATCAAGTTTATTTAGCGCCTATTTTATAACTATTCAAAACCCGCGTTGCAGGTCGCCCGCCGCCTAGCGCGACTAAAGCCGCTACGTTATAATACCGCCTATGAAAAAAGAGATTTTAAGCGTAATTTTATGGGCGCAAGAGCTAGTAGATCGCAAAGAAGCAAGCGATAAAGAGGTAGAGCGTTTGGCGCGGTGGATCGGATACTTTCAACACGAAAGACTTGTTCATCTGATAACGACGGTTTTTGTCGGGCTTGCCGATATGATAAGCCTAGTCGTCTTTCTCCTGATCCCAAACTACTATTCGTTCGCCCTCGTCGCGGCGTTAAGCGTATTATTTGTCTTTTATATCTTGCATTACTACGCTTTAGAAAACGGCGTTCAAAAACTCTATAAACTGATAGACGATCTAAGCGCTTAGACTTGATATATCTAGCTTAGCAACCTAAATCGTCGCCCGTTTCTTTGATATAAATTAACCGTCGCATATATTTAATGTAAAAAATGTCTAACGCCTGTAAAGATCATCGCGATCTTATGTTCGTTTGCCGCGTCGATCGCCTCCTGATCGCGCGCGCTTCCGCCCGGTTGAGCGATCACCGTTACGCCGCCCGCGCTTGCCGCGTCGATCGAGTCGCGAAAAGGAAAAAACGCTTCGCTTGCCATAGCCGATCCTTTAACGTCGCATTTCATCGATTCGGCTTTACGCAAAGCGGCGATCGCCGCGTCGACGCGACTTGTCATACCCATTCCGATCGCGACCAGCGTTTTGTTTTTAACGTATGCGACGCAGTTGGATTTGGTTAGCGCCGCGATAACCCACGCGATCTTTAAGTCCTCTTTTTGCGCGTCGCTTGGCGCTATTTTCGTTACTAATTTTGCGTCGTCGATCTCGCTTGATTTTATCTCGTCGCTATCCTGCAAAACAAAGCCGCCTAATATATGTTTGAAATCGGTCTTATCGCTTATATTTGGCAGTCTGTCGCCCTCCCCTACTTTGAATAATTTTAGACGCTTTTTTGCCGCGAAGATTTTAAGCGCCTCCGGATCAAAACTAGGAGCCGCGATCGCCTCTATAAATATCTTGCTAATTTTCTCGGCAAGCTCTTTAGTTACGACCGCGTTTATCGCCGCTACTCCGCCAAAAGCCGATAGACTATCGCACGTTAGCGCTTCGTCCCACGCTTCGCATAGATCGGATCGCAAGCTAAAACCGCACGGATTGCCGTGCTTGACGATACAGATCGCCTCTTCGTTAAATGCGCGCGCGATCTTGATCGCGGAGCTTATATCCGTTAAATTATTAAAGCTCGCAACGCCCTGTAAAACCTTAAAATGTCGCGTATAAAAATCGTCAAATTGATACAAATAACCTTTTTGATGCGGATTTTCGCCATAGCGTAATTGTATTGCAAGATTTCCGCCGATCGCGGCGTAATTAGAAACGCGATCAAAGCGCGAATTCATATAGTTTGCGATCGTCGCGTCATACCAAGCGGTATGTTCATAAGCTTTAATCATCAAAGCGACGCGAAAATCGTAATCGTCTTTACCTTTGGCGATCGCCTCCGCAATTGCGTCGTAATCCGTCGGATCGGTCGCCACGATAACCGATCGAAAGTTTTTCGCGGCGGCGCGGATAAGCGCGTGTCCTCCTATGTCGATATTTTCAATAATCTCGTTAAAATCGTCCGTGCGCCCGATCGTTTCTTTGAACGGGTAGAGATTGACGCAAACCAAATCAATCGGCGCTATGCCTTTTTGCGCCGCTTGGCGAACGTCGTCCTCGTTGTCGCGCCGAAATAAGATCCCTCCGTGAACGTTTGGGTGCAAGGTTTTAACGCGCCCGTCAAAAAGCTCGCCGTAACCGGTCAGATCGCCCGCGTCAATCGCCTCTACGCCGTTTTCGCGTAGAATCCTAAGCGTTCCTCCCGTGCTGATAATCTCAAAACCGTTTGCCGCTAAAACCGCCGCGAACGTAGCCGCTCCGCGCTTGTCGCTGACTGATATTAACGCTTTTTTTCTCATAGAAAACCCTCTTGCGATAAGTATTTGAATAGGTTTTGTAGCCAAAAGCGGCTTAGTCGTTTAGGGTTTTTACCTTAAACTTCCACGAATGAATACGATAGGTTCTAAAATAGCCTCTCATACGAGGCGGTTGATTATTTGGCAGCTGATATGCGCGTGCGTTCCCGTTTGCGCGCTATTTTTACTCCTAAGCTCTCAGGCGACGTGGCACGAGGAGCGCTATAAAGAGGTTTTTGACCAAACGGCGCAGACGATAGCGCGGACAAAAACCGATTCTTTGCAAGAAAAAATCGCCTCGATAGGTTCGGACTCGCTGACTTTATCGACGCAGGCAAGCGAGATATTCACCTATTCCGATCGGTTTAATTACAACGCGATCTTTTATAAAGAGGGCGGTTTTTACAGAAGCGAGCAAAAAAAGTCCTTCGTTTTCTATACGCCCATAGAGTTAAACCAAGATTCGCGCAAAAAAGCGGGGCGGCTGATTCTCTTATCGCCGCTCTTAAAAGCGCAAACGGACGCGTTAAACTCGTTTGTTTCAGGCGGTTTTATCTACCTAGACGATCCTTTTATTTTGGTCAGTCCGCCAGTCGACAAAACGCCAAGCGCGGAAGGCGAACTCGATTCGATTACGCAACCGCTTTTTGAGCTTTTTCGTAAAAATCCGCGCAAACAGTGGCGGCTCGTTTTGGGCGAGCGCCCCAAAATCATATCGCCCGTTTTTGCGGGCAATCATCTGATCGGCGTAGCGGGTTTTGAGCTATACGCGGCGCTTTTCGAGGATATAATAAAAAGCGTCCCTCTTTCAAAAGATAGCTTTATTTTTATCGCCGACACGCAAAATAAAACGATCATATCCAGCTCCGATACAAACGGTTTTGACCCGCAAAGATATTTGGAGGGATCGAAGCAAGAGGGCTTTAATTTAATTGAAGAGAATATAGAGGGTTTGCCGATAATGATCGTCTTTGGCGCAAAGATTTCCGAGATAGACGCGCAAGGCTCAAAACTTTACCGCGATCTGATCGGTATTTCAGCCGTTATCGCCGCCTCGATCGCGTTATTTTATTGCCTATTTGTTCTTAGAAGCGCAAAGACGACAAGATTGCTAACCCAAAGCATAATTCGCCCCCTAGATATTGTGGCGCGTTTTTCGTATCGTTTGGGTACGCGCAAAGCCGATCGGCTCGAAGCGATGGGGATTACGGAGTTTGACGACTTTGCCAATCAAATGCGTTTAACCCACGCAAAACTTCTGCCGCCGCTTACTATAGACGAAAGAAGCGACCTGCCTAACCGCAGGGCGCTTTTGGAAGATTTGGACGGCAAAAGAGGTTTTGGTTTAATCGCGATCGGCGTTCATCTTCGTTGCGATAACGACGCGCTATTTATCGCGGCGACAAACTATGTTTTGAAACGATCGAGCGAGCTTATAGGAAGAGTAATTTCGGGCGACGACGTTATCTACGCGATCGGATCGAACAGATTGGCGGTATTAACCGATAAAGAGGAGATCGAATCGCTTAAAGCGATCGCTAGAAAGATTGTCGATATGATCAATAACGGCGAGTTTTTACTTGACGATCAGCCGCTTAAAGTCGCGGCTATTTTTGGCGTAGCGACGGGCGATAAAAACGTTAGCGGAGCGAAACTAATCGCCGCCGCCGAAGCGGACTTAATTAAAGTTTTACCGATCGCGATCGATTCGTAAAAGATAAAAAATACGAGCGGAAACGACTTCCTTAATCTTGACGCGGGATAATTAACTAGAAATTATTAAGAACGCCAAGAAAAGGGCTTTAAGGCGCTATTGATACGATCGCAAGCCAAAAGGCGGAAAATGAAAAAAATAGCGATAAGCATAGGCGATCTAAACGGTATAGGGTTTGAGATTGCGTTAAAGGCGCATTCGTTTGTTAAAGAGCGTTGCGTCGCGCTCTATTGCGTTTCGCCGCAGAACGCCGAACGCGCCGCAAAAAAAATGGGCGCGACTTTGCCGAAGGATTTTAACGCGATCGGGGGCGAAAAGCCAATCGAAATACGGGCGGGCGAGATCGACGCGAACGCGGGCGAGGCGAGTTTTGCGAGTTTCGTTCAAGCGATCGATCTAGTTTCAAAACGGGAGGCGGACGCGATCGTAACGCTGCCGATCAACAAAGCCTCGTGGAGCGCGGCGGGACTGAAATACAAAGGGCATACCGACTATCTGCGCGATCGCGTCGATAAAAACGCCGTTATGCTAATCGGTGCTCCAAAGCGCTACGTCGCGTTTTTTACCGATCATATCGCGCTTCGCGCCGTAGCCGATCGAATTGCGTTAGAACCTTTAAGCGATTTCTTGGTTCGTTTTTATAAGGTCGCGTCGCTTGCGCCGATCGGCGTTTTGGGGTTGAATCCGCATAACGGCGATTGCGGCGCGATCGGCTCAGAAGAAGCGATTATCGAGCGCGCGATCAAAAAGGCGAATGAAACGCTGAATCTTAAAGCCTTCGAGGGCGCGATCGTTCCCGATACGGCTTTTGCCCCAAAGGCGCTGGAGCGCTATAAAATCGTCGTCGCAATGTATCACGATCAGGGGTTGTCGCCGTTAAAGACGCTCTTTTTTGAAGAGTCGATCAACGTTACGTTGGGGCTTCCTTTTACGAGAACCAGCGTCGATCACGGAACGGCTTTCGATATAGCCTACAGGGATCAAAATCCGTCGATCGTCAGTTATCAAAACGCGGTTTTAGCGGCGATAAACGGCGTTTTTACTCGTTCATAAGGTAGGTTTCAAGCGCGTCAAGCTCGGTATCGCTAGGGTAAAACGGGGGACCAAAGCCGTGTTTGGCAAGACCTTTTTTTAGATCCTCTGCGGAGTATTGCTTAAGCGACGGCGCGGCGATTGTTTCTATTTTTTGGTTGCGTTCGTAACGGGCAAGAATCTTGCCTTCGGCTTTTTCGCCGTGGCAAGCCGCGCAGGAGAGATTGTCGTAAGAGTTGTAAAGCGCCTTGCCGTATTCTTTGATCGTGATAAAAGGCTCGCCCCCAAAGGCGCAAACGGCAAATAAAATTATCGACAGACGCAACGGCGCTCCTTTTTTACGCGAATTATATCAAGCCGTCCGATTTTGGCTTGTAAAATTGCGAATAGATAATTCTCTATAATTACCCGATGCAATTACTTGACGGCGCTAAATTATCGGCAAAAATCAAAGAAGAGTTAAAAAAAGAAACGGCAAATCTCAAGGAGAGTAGAGGGATCGTCCCCGGGCTTGCCGTTATTTTGGTAGGAAACGACGCGGCAAGCGAGCTTTACGTTCAAATGAAAGCAAAGGCGTGCGAGGCGGTCGGAGTCTATTCCGTCGTTCATAAAATGCCTGAAAATATCAAGCAACAAGCGATTCTCGACACGATAGCGATGATGAATAATAATCCGTTTTTGGACGGCATTTTAATACAGTTGCCGCTTCCAAAACAGATCGATCCTAGCGATCTTTTAGAGAGAATCGCCGTCGATAAAGACGTAGACGGCTTTCACCCCTACAACGCGGGCAGGTTGATCGCGGGGCTTGATACCTTCGCGCCTTGTACGCCGCTTGGAGTGATGAAACTTCTCGAAGCAAACGCGATCGACGTTAAGGGCAAAAACGCGGTCGTCGTCGGCGCAAGCGCTATCGTGGGCAAACCTATGGCGGCTTTACTGCTAAACGCCGGCGCAACGGTTGATATTTGTCATATTCTGACAAACGATCTAGCGGATCATACCCGCCGCGCCGATCTGCTTTTCGCGGGCGTAGGCAAAGCGGGGCTGATCAAAGCCGATATGATCAAAGAGGGAGCGATCGTCGTCGATATTGGCGTAAGCAAAGTAGACGGCAAGTTAAAAGGCGACGTCGATTTTGAAGCGGTCGCGCCGAAAACCTCGTGGATCACGCCAGTGCCGGGAGGCGTAGGGCCAATGACGATCGCAATGCTGTTAGCCAACACGATCAAAGCGGCGAAAAAACGCCCAATATAATAAAACAAAATAGGAAAAAATCGTTAATGGAAAAAGTAAAAAAGGCGTTAATAAAACTATACCGTTTCAGCAATAGCTGGACGGGTACAATCGTGATCGTTTTGCTGGCAATTTTCTTTTTCGCGCAGGCGTTTAAGATTCCTAGCGGATCGATGAAAAGCACGCTTTTAGAAGGCGATCACTTGATCGTTAAAAAATTCGCTTACGGTATTCCCGTTCCGCATATTCCTTGGCTGGAAGTCCCAGTCGCGCCCGATTTTAACGGCAACGGACATTTAATCTCGGGCGAAGGCCCTAAACGCGGCGACGTGGTGGTTTTTCGCTATCCAAACGAACCAAAAATGCACTACGTCAAGCGGTGCGTAGCGATCGGCGGCGATGGCGTAATGTTGCGCGATAAGACGCTTTATATTCGCCCGCACGAAGGCGAGAAATATATTCGAGAAAACTACGACAAAGATCAGCTAGAAGAGTTTGGCGACGAGCTGTGGGTAAAAGATCCATACAGAAAAGAGCATAAAGGGATTCAATACGACGATTATATCAGAGCGTTAGGGATACTGCCACAAGAAACGCATAGTTTTGGGCCTATTACGGTTCAAGAAGGGCGATATTTTATGATGGGCGACAACCGCGATCATAGCGCCGATAGCCGATTTTGGGGAAGCGTATCTTACGAGTATATCGTAGGGCAACCTTGGTTTATGTATTTTAGTTGGGAATCCAGAAGCTACGACGAAGTGGCTAATAACGGTATTTTACAAAACGATTACGCCGCTTTGCTCGCCGTTTGCGGCGATATAGATTATAAAAGCGACAAATGTAAGGCAAAGTGGGAAAAAGAGCGCTATAAGGTGCGTTGGGATCGCATAGGCTTAAGCTTAAAAGGGCTTGAAGAGCTTTTATGAATATGGACGCGATCGAGATATTGAGGATTGCAGCGCAGATTTTCGCGCTTTTGATCGCCATAATCGGACACGAAATTATGCACGGCGCGGCGGCGTATTATTACGGCGATCTAACAGCTAAAATGGAGGGCAGATTAAGCGTTAATCCGATCCGCCATGTCGATTTGCTCGGCACGATCGTTTTGCCGATTTTATTATTATTAAGCGGATCGCCGTTTTTGTTCGGCTGGGCTAAACCGGTACCGATCGACGTTCGGCGCGTTTTATTACGCGGAAATATGGCTATGGTCGTCGTATCTTTAGCGGGGATTTTTTATAACCTTGTTTTGGCGATCGGCTGCGCCCTGATCCTTAATTTCTTTGGCGAATCTATGCCCGATTTTTTGATCTATCTATTGATCTATCTAACGATGTGGAACATTATTTTGGCGATCTTTAATTTACTGCCGATTCCGCCTCTTGACGGATCAAACGCGATTGCTTACGGCGCGGCGGCGCTGGGCTTTTACGGAGTAGCTCGATTTTTTAATCATATTGGAATGTATGGATTTATTATTTTAGTAGTCGTTGTCGCCGCAGGTTTAACTAAGCCAATTTTTAGATTTATGTATGCAATTATTCACTTTTTAATACCAGACTACGTTTAATGCAAACTCCGCATATTCCCGTTTTGACAAACGAAGTCGCGCAACTTTTTAGCGAGTTAAGCGACGGCGTTTTTATCGATTGCACGTTAGGCTACGGCGGACACGCCTTTGATCTGCTTTCGCGTTTTGAACGCCTTAAATATATCGGAATCGATCGCGACCAAACGGCGATCGAATACTCTACAAAACGGCTTGAAACTTTCGCCGATCGTTTTAGCGCTATCAGTTCGACTTTTGGCGAGGCGATCAAAACCGTCAAAACGCCGATCGCGGGCGCTTTAGCCGATCTGGGCGTTAGCTCTTTGCAGTTTGACGATAAAAGTCGCGGTTTTAGCTTTGAAAGCGATTGTTTAGATATGCGTATGGATAAAAGCGCCGCGTTTAGCGCAAACGACGTAATCAACGGCTACGACGCTAACGAGTTAAAGCGCGTTTTTATCGAATACGGCGAAGAGAAAAACGCGGCGAAAATAGCCGATCTGATCGTTAAGAATCGTCCGATCAAAAGCGCAAAAGTTTTAGCCGATCTGATAGCCTCGCGTTTTGCTAGGGGCAAAATACATAGCGCTACAAAGATTTTTCAAGCGGTTAGGATAGAGGTTAATAGCGAATTAAACGAGCTTAAAACGCTATTAAAAACCTTTGAAGAGATCAAACCAAGCGGCGCGATTATCGCTATAATATCGTTTCATTCTTTAGAGGATCGAATCGTTAAAGATTGCTTCAAAAAATGGGCGGCAAATTGCGTTTGCCCGCCAAACGTATGGCGCTGCGAGTGCGGCGGCGCTAACGCGATAGGGCGCGTTTTAACAAAAAAACCGATCGTAGCAAGCGCGAAAGAGATCAAACAAAACCCAAGAAGCCGCAGCGCCAAACTGCGCGCCTTCAAGTTTTCCGCTCTTTAAGCTGAAAAATAGCAAAATAAAGGTTTAACTGTAGGAAAGAAAATCTGTATATGCTATAAAAAGGAGAAAAAAATGATACCCGAAATGAAACTTTTAGCGTTAATCGCCGTATTGTTTTTTTTCGTCTATTTCGCTTTATGCAGTCCGAATATGGTAATTAAATATGGCAGACCTACTAAAAACGGCAGAAGCGAATATGACCGTAGGCATAGAAGCATTTGACGATAAGAACGGATTGCTCTTTATCGAAGAGATCCAGACAAGCGCTCAGAACGGCGAAATTGAGGCATAGAAAATGAAATCGCTTATATAGACCTACGCGTTAAAGAAGAAGCGGCTAAAGCGAATACAGATCAGTCAAATACGACTGAAGCGACGGGAGGCTACTCCCTTAAAGCCAAATCAATCAGAATGACTATATCCCAGTATCAGGCAATTGTAGCTAACAAGGGCATTACTTTAAGATGCGGCGATAACGTTCTGGTTATAAACCAGTCCGGCGTATTCCGTAAAAACCCGCTACGGCGTAACTGCGAGTATTAAGACTTGCTAACGATCAAAGAGTAGCGCTTCCCTCCGCGCCTTACGCCGTTCTGCCTTGCTTCTCGGCGGGCGCGTTGTTTTCGCTAACGATCGCAATCATTTAGCCTGATTGCGATCGAGAGCGGCTAAGGCTTCTTTAACTCCGTTCTCCGCCGCTATGGTAAAAAGTTCTTTAGCCTTATTCAGATCTTTTTTAACGCCTAAGCCGTCTCTGTGCATTATGGCGAACCAATATAAAGAGCCGTAATCTTTATGCTTATCAAACGCTATTTGAAACCACTTAAGCGCCTTTGAATAGTCTTTAGGCGCGACATTAAACGAAGCCATTAAATTAGCCGTCGTTTTGCGCCGTTTCTATTTCTGCCGCGCCTAAAATCGCGGCGTTCAAATAGGCTTTTTCGGGCGCGGCAAGATCGAGGGGATCGCCGCGCTAATCGAAGGAACGCTAATTGCCTGTTCAAGCGCGTTTATCGTCTATCAAAGCGTTCGCAATTTGATCGACGGAAAGGAGATAGAAGCGCTTGGCGCGGCGATTTTGACCATGACGGCTTTTATGATCGTAACCGCCTGTATCGTCGCGGGGCTTGCCCTCGCGCATAAGCGGACCAAATCGCTGATTATTCGCGCCGATCTGCTTCACTACAAAAGCGATCTTTGGACGAATATAGGCGTTATCGTTTCGCTTGGGTTAATCGCGTTAAGCGGGTTGCATTTTATTGACGGCGCGGTCTCTATCGCGATCGCGCTGTTCATTGCTGTCGGAGCTTATAAAATTGTTCAAGAATGCGTTTTGACGCTAATGGATCGCGCCATAGAAGAGCCGCTTTTAAGCCAAATATGCGAGATTGTCCAAAACGCGCCCCGCATCCTGCGAACGCGCAAAAGCGCGAAAACTTACGTCGTAGAGGCGCACTTGGTTTTTGATGAAACGATCTCGCTAAAAGACGCGCACGATACCAGCGACTATGTTGAAAGCGCGATCGCCGCGCTCGATAAAAACGCCAAATGGTTGATTACGGTTCATCTTGACCCATACGACGATAGTAAAAACGAGAGCTAGCGATCAATCGCGGCGCGATTCTAAGCGCTAATTTATTGCGGGCAAAGGAACAGGCGTAAATTCAGCGCGCTCGTTCGTATCGCCCAAACCAAGCTGCCACTCTTTATTCTCTCCCGCCGCGTAAATAACGCCGTTACTATCAATAGCGAGGGAGTGATAG